>DASSQG010000159.1:0-9952 GCA_035702625.1 Gaiellaceae bacterium
ACGACCGCGCCGACCGGGTTCGTCACGTGCGAAGCCAGCGAGAGCAGCGCACGCAACGCAAAGGGCCCGACGATCAGGGCGACGGCTCCTGCCGTGAGCCCTGCCCATCTGCCGGCCACGCGCGACGTCGCCCAGGCGAGCAGCACAGCAGTCGCAACTGCGAGCACGTAGCCCGATGCGTCCCAGATCGACGCATGCCAGGGCAGCCAGCGGGTCGCGAGCAGCCACCAGAAGGTCGTCCACTCCCCGTAGTGCGGGATGTGCACGGGCCCGCCGCCGCGCAGCTGCGCAGCGAGTGCGAACGGTCCCGACACGTCCGTGTCCCAGTCGTTGTCGTCGACGAGTCGCGTACCGCGCACCACGACGGTGACGACGTAGGCGGCGCCGGCGAGCGCCGGGAGCCAGCGGAGGATCAGCGTCGTCCGAGCAGTGCGCATGAGCCGAAGAGGACGAATGCCGGCGCGACCGGAAGCGCGAAGCGCGGGTCCGCGAAGAGGCCGAGTGCATTGAGCACGATCACTCCGAGCGCCGAGAGCGCGAGCGCGGTCAACGTGCCCCAGCCGCGTGGCCGCCGCCACACGAGCGCCACGACGCCCAGCGCGATCCAGAGGATCAGGCGTGGATACCAGCGCGACGCCTGGTTCAGCTTGAGCGCGAGCCACGAGTTCGGACGGCGATCCGGAAGCGCTGCGAACAGGGAATCGAGCTCCCGGTTGATCGCGTTGAACCGCGGCCGGAAGCTCGCGCGGCAGAAGGTGAAGTGGTTCGCGACGGCCGAGGTCCACACCTGGCGGATGCAGTTGTCGGGCCGCGAGATCCACACGCTCTGGCCCGGCGGGATCGGCTGGCCCTCGCTCGGCTCGGGAAGCTTCTTGCCGTTGACCTTGACTTTCGGCTGCGTCGAGGACGGGGTGGTGCCGGGATTTCCCGGAGGTGTTCGGAAGTACGACTTGCTCAACTGGTGCCAGATCGTGTGGAGCACGCCGGACGCGTACGTGCCGGGATGCTTGCGCACCGCCTCGATTCCCGCCTTGCGCAGGATCGAGTAGTTCGTGTCCCAGCCGAAGTACTCGTCGGAGAGCAGATAGAAGTCCTCGTGGATCCTGAAGCTCCCGCTGCGGAAGACGTCGTTCACGGTGACGCCGTACGACTTGTACGGGTCGCGCGTGATCAGATGGCGCCGCACCGCTTCTGCCAACCGGCGCGATGCGGGGCCGTTGTCGGGTCTGACGATCTTGTCCGAGATGTACGCGCGGTAGAACGGGATCACGGCATTGCCGCCCCGGGCGAGCGTGTAGTCGCCGAAACGCACGCCGTTGAGCACCCCCCAGGCCACGAGCGGCAACAGGGCCGCCGCCAGGAATGCGCCGCCACGAACGAGGCGAGTGCGCACGCCCCCGGGAAGGGCCAGCGGAAAGACGGCGAACGCGATGAGGACGGCGTTGCCGGGCCTGATCAGCGCGAGCAGTGCAACACCGGCGCCGGCGAGGGCGAACCGTGCGGCGGTCGGCACCTGCCACGCGCGAACGACGAGAAACGCCCACAGGGCGAAGCCGGCGGCGAAGACCGGCTCACTCGAGATCTCGTGGAACATCAGTCCGTACGCCGGGTACACGAGCAGCGCGAGGGCGACCAGCAATGCAGCGCGGGCGCTGAACGCGCGCGCGGCGGCCGCCCATGCGACGACAGACCCGGCATAGAGGACTCCCATCAGCGGTTCGGCGAAGAAACCGCCAGCGAAGTCGAGCGACGTGCCGTCGACGAGACCCGGAACCGGCGTCCGGAAGAGCATCGACCACGGCAGCAGCGGATGCCAGTCCAGGAACTGGACGTAGTCGTAGAGGTACTCGTCGAGGTCGCGTCCGCCCACGAGCGGCCACCCGATCGCGCGCACCGCGTACACAGCGAGCGCCAAGACGAACAGGAGGGCTGCGCCGCGGCGCCGGCCCGCAAGCTCTTCGAGTCGGCGCATCAGCGTGATGGCTTGCGCAAGACGTGGATGTCGTGCCGGCCGTCGTCGGCCGCGGGCCGGAACGCCACCGCGTCGAAATCGCGTGCGAGCTCGCGCTCCACGTACGCGTGCGGGTGGTACGCGCTGCAGAGGCTCGACCCGGCGGAATGCTCGTACAGCACGACGAGGTTTCCGCGCTCGAACGCCGCCTGCTCGTCGGGTTTGAGCCGGTCGCGCGACACGTAGTACTCGCCGAGCGTCGAGAAGAGGAAGAAGCCGCCGGGACGGAGCACGCGGCACGACTCCGCGACCCACTGGTGCTGAAGGTCCTCCGAGAGGTGGGTCATCACGGAGAACGCGTAGACGAGGTCGAAGCTCGAATCGGCGTACGGCAGCGGCGGTGACAGCTGGTTGACCGCAACTTCCGCGAAGCGAAGGTTCGCGCGGCACCAGTCGACCATCTTCGGATTGATGTCGCAGCCCGAGACGCGCGTCGAGTCGAGCCCCGACCAGTGCCGCAGCACACGGCCGCACCCGCATCCCCAGTCGAGCATCGCGTCCAGGCGCTCGACGGGCGCGCTCTGCTCAGCGAGCACGGCTCGGATCAGGTCGGCGTTGTGCTTGCCGCTCTCGAGGAAGAACCGCGCATCCGCATGGAGTGGCCCCACCTGCGTGCGCATGCGAGCCGGCGGGAGAGGCAAGCCGTCTTCGGCCCGCTGATCGCGCCCGAGGAGCGTGGACTTCGCGGCGAGCGCCGCCTCATAGGCCGCGACCGCCGGCTGCGCGATGTGAAGGCGATCCATGAGATCCAGGGCTCGCCGTCGGCTGCCCCATCGCGCTGGCTCGGTCACGGGCGGGACGGTACCGCGCCGCGCGGTGGGCGCTACAGTCGCACCGGTGCTGTCGGCGATCCTGCCCGTGTACAACGGAGGAGAGGAGATCGTCGCGAACGTCGGTGTGATCCGGCGGGCGCTGGCCGACGGTCTGCCCGGTGAAGAGGTCGAGGTCATCGTCGTCTCCGACGGCTCGATCGACGAGACGGCAGAGCAGCTGCTTGCGGCGCGCGGCGATGCCGGCTTCCGTGTCATTCACTACGACCGCAACCTCGGGAAGGGCTACGCGGTCAAGACCGGAGCGCTCGCCTCGCACGGCGACTGGATCGCGCTCATCGACGCCGACCTCGATCTCGATCCGGCGTCCGTGCCGTCGTATCTGGCGGCCGCGCGTCGCGAGAACCTCGACTTCGCCATCGGTTCGAAACGGCATCCCGAGTCTGTCGTCCACTACCCGCGCTCGCGTCGCATCGCGAGCTGGTGCTATCAGCAGCTCAATCGCCTTCTGTTCCGGCTCGACGTGCGGGACACCCAGGTCGGGCTGAAGGTCTTCCACCGCCGGGTGGTCGACGAGGTCGTGCCGCTCTTGCTCGTGAAGCAATTCGCGTTCGACATCGAGCTGCTCGCGGTCGCAACCGCGCTCGGGCTCGGCCGTATTCGAGAGATGCCGGTGCGACTCGAATACCGGTTCACCGGCTCGGCGCTGCGCTCGACGACGGTCCTGAGCGCGCTCTGGGACACGGCCGCCGTCTTCTACCGCCTCCGCGTGCTCCGGACGTACCAGCGCAAGCGGCGTCTCCTCAGCGGGTTCCCTCAACGCATCGACCGACTTCCGCTCGTGAGCCTCGTCGGCGGCAGCGGCGTGGCGGCTTCGCTCGATTACCCCGAGCTCGAGACGGCATCGTCGGCGCGAGAGGCGCGAGGCGAGCTCGTCGCCGTGCTCGCGGAGGGCGCTCGGCCGGCAGGCAACTGGGTCACAGCCGCCGTTCCGTTCTTCGTCGACCCCGACGTCGCGGCCGTCGTCGCCCCGGCGCTGGCACCGCTACGCGCGTCGCTGCGCGAGCGCGTCGCCGCCGCCGTGCTCGAGTCGCGCCTCGGCGGCGGCTCCCGGCGCTCGAGCTTCTTCCCGGGCAACGTGCGCACGCTCGTCGACCATCCCGCGGAGAGTGTCATCGTGCGCCGGGCCGATTATCTCGCGGCGCTCGACGCCGGCGTCGACGACGAGCAGCTCGTCGTCTGGCTCGCGTCGTGCGGCCGACGCACGATCTACACGCCGGACACGTCGATCGCCGCGATGCCCGCGCCGCTCGTGCGCCCGCACGTGGACGGGGTCGTCCGGCATGCACGTGCGCGCGCGACGGCGGCCCGCCAGACGCAAGGGCGTAGCGTCAGCGTCGCGACTGCGTTGTCGCTCGCGCCGTTGCTCGGCGCGTTGCTCGGCCTCGTCCTGATCGCCGTCGACGGCCCGCTGCGCGATGTCGGTTATGCGCTCGTGGTCCTGTACGTCGCAGCGCTCGCGCTGAGCGGGATTCACGCGGCCGTGCGGTTCCACTCGTTCCAGGTCGGCGTCCTCCAGCCGCCTGCAGTCGTCGCGAGCCAGGCGGCCTATCTGGTCGGGTTCGCGCTCGGGTTGGCGTCGAGCTCGTCGAGCAGGTCGCCGAGCAGGACGTTCCAGTCGAAGCGCCGCGCATAGGCGAGCGCCGCCGCGCGTCGCGCTCGCCAGCTCTCCGGTGAGGAGAGCGCGCGCTCGATGGCGGCGGCAAGCGCGGTCGCCTCGTCTGCCACGACGTCCGCCCCGGCCTCCGCTTCGAGCTCGCGTGCGTTCGGCGGCACGTCCGTCATCACGATCGGCAGCCCGGCGGCGGCATATGCCTTGAGCTTCCCGGGGTCGGCATAGCGGGTGAACGTGTCGTTCGACCGCCGGTACGGCGCGACGGCGACCGCCGCCATCGAGAGGATCCGCTCGACCTCGCGGTGATCCGCGACGTACCCGTGAAAGGCGACCTCCACGCCGAGAGCCGCCGCACGGTCGCGGAGCTCGCCTTCGAGCGGGCCGGTCCCGATCACGTCGGCTGCGACACGGCACCTCGCCAGGGCGTCGAGCAGAACGTCGACGCCCTGCCGCTCGACGAGATGGCCGAGGAAGACGGCACGCCTGTTCGCGTACCCCTCGGGCTCGGTCGTGGGAACACGATCCAGCCAGGCGCCCATCGGCACGACGTGGGCATGGGCCGCTTCGCCCTTGAGGGCGTGGCGCGCGTTGCGACCGTCGCGGGCCGCCGCCGAGAGCTCGACGCGGGCGTCGGCGCGGCGGCAACAGGCGCGGTCGAGACGGTCGTAGATGCGAGTCGGCAGCGTGCCGGCGCCGAACCGATCCGGGACGAAGTCGACCGACCACAGGATCACGCGCCGTCCGCGACGTGGTGCGAGCCCGCGCGCGCACGCGAGCGGGTTGAAGCCGAACCAGACGTCGACGCGGGGCGGCAGGAACGGGACGAACGGGTCGAGTGCGAACGACGAGGGCGGGCGCAACGGCAGCCTGATGCGACGCTCGCCGACCTGCCTGCCGCCGGCGTATTCGCCGATCACGTGCGTCTTCCCCTGCTCCGGCGTGAGCGGGTGGAACACCGTGACGACGTCCGCTCCACGTGCGACGAGGTGGTCGCGCAGCGCCTGAGCGGGCCCGTCCGCGAAGCCGTTCGAGACGACGGCGAACGTCAAAAGCCGGGGTCTGCGTCTTCGACGATCGCGTGCAGCTCGGGCGCGCCGTTTGCGTGCGCGACCTGGATGTGGGAGAGCACGATTGCGTCCTCCGGCGACGTTGCGGCGGGATCGGTCTTGACAAGGACGAGCGAGACGCCGCGCGGTGCGTCGACGGTGACGGAAATGCGCTTCCGGTCGTCCAGGTGGAAGCGACGCTGGCTCGAGTTGTCTGCGAGCCGGAGAACTCGCGTCTTCCCTTTCGGCGGCATCGCGTCGAACGTGAGACGCAGGGCGCCCGCGTCCTTCGCGCGGATCGTCAGATATCCGACGCCGGACGGTGACGTGAGAGCAAAGCCGGGCGTCCCGTCCGCCAGCGCTTGCGGAGGGTCGAAGCCGCTCACGGCGGCGACGAGCGCAGGAGCGGGCCGCGCGACGACCTCCCACGTCGAGTCTGCTGCGGGCGAGCCCGCCACGAGGCGGTACCCCGGTCCCCAGGTCGGCGGATTCTTGGGAGGTGCAGCCGCCGACCAGCGGAGGGCATCTCCGTGCGTCACGATCGCCGTCACGCCCAGCAGCGCGAGCTGCGCCGCGGTGCCCGGCGTGCGCGGGTTCACGAGCGCGTGCTGCTCGTCGTCGGCGGGTGAGCCGAACGCCAAGGTGTTCAGCAGCGGGCGATGGTGCACGGACTGCCAGAAGAAGTAGCCGAACTGAGGGACGAGCGGATACTCGGCCACGATTCCCGGAGGGGTCTGCGCGAGTGCTGCGTACTCGGTCGGCGTGGGCTTGGTCGAGAGCCTCGACGCCGTCGGGTCGAGAGCGAGCTCGGCGAACGACACGGCGGCCGCGACGACGACGACGGCAGCGCCCAACACCGGAACGCGCCGGCGCCGTCCGTACCGCGACGCAGCGCCCGCGACGTCCTGCAGCGCCAGGGCCGCCAGTGGTACCAGCGCGGTCATCATCACGATGCTCCAGCGAGCCGGCACGCGAAAGGCGGGCACGACCTGCCAGAGAATCCACGACGGCGTCCACACGCTGTGGCCTGCGATCGAGAGGGGGCCGGGGAGCGCGAACAGCAGCGCGACGATGGTCACGACGGCGAACGACGCCGTCATCACCAGCTGCGGTGGTTCGAGGCCTGCTCGTCTGCGCCAGGCGAGCACGAGCCACGCGACGGCGAGCAGGATCGTGAGCGTGCCGAGGTAGTTGGTCGTCTCGACCGGATACGACCCGTGCTGCCGCATCTGGAGGAACGGCTCGGTCCAGCGGCCGAAGACGAAGTTGCGCGACGCCGGCACGAAGAGCTCGGTCAGGTGCAGACCCCACCCGTGAACGTCCTGGATCCGCCGGTTGAGCCCCGTCGTGCGACCGACGTCGGCCGCCCGCGCGAAGGCGGCCACCGCCAAGGTGCCGGCGAGGGTGCTCCCTATCGCGAGGCCGAAGAAGCGCCACCGCCGCTCGCGAAACGCGCCGGGCAATAGCGCCCCCAGCGCGAACGCAATCGTCGTGATGACGGCCATCGCGCCGAAATAGCCCGAGGTCAGCCAGCACGCGGCAGTCGCGGCGGCGACCCAGACGAACCGAGACCACGTGGGCCGTCGTGTCGCCGCGACCAGCGACAGCAGCAGGAGCGGCAGGAACTCGAGATGCACGAGAGACGCGTGCGGGACCCGCATGAGGTGCCAGGGGAAGACGATGTAGACGAGGCCCGCCCAGCCGGCGACGAGCGGTCTGCAGCCCAGGTACCGCACCAGCAGGTACATGGCCGCTCCGGACAGGACGTAGCCCGAGAGGATGATCAGGTTGTAGGCGGCGAGCGCGCCGAAGGCCTTCGTCAGGAGGTAGGCCGGGTAGTACGGGATCAGCCACTGGATGTTCAGGGCGTTCGTGTCGTCCCACCCGAAGGGCGCTCCCGTCATGGTGTGATGAGTCGAGCCGAGCAGGTGGTAGCCGCCCTCGTGCGGCACTGCCCACAGCCAGCCGACGGCGCCCGGCGCGTCGCTCCCCGGCTCCAACAGGGTGGTGCCGAGCGCGCCGACCAGGTGCCGGAACAGGAGGCAGACGAACGCCGTCGCCACGGTCAGGACGACGATCGCTTCGACGGTAAAGCGTCGGAGGTCGACGGACGTCGCATCCAGACGACTCCGATGTCGAAGCAGGCGGTGCCGCTCCTCGGCGGCGTTCACACGCGCGTGCCGTAGACGTAGTCGCGCGCCCACGGCTGGGGTGCGTCGTCGCGAGTATGCACGGCGAACCCGTTATCCGAGAGGAAGCTCCGAACCGCCGCCTTTGTCGGCACGCCGAGAAAATCGTGGCAGCTGATGCAGACGTGCCGCGTGCGCTCGAGCATTCGTCCCATGCCCGCGAGGGCACGCTCCTCGGCTCCCTCGATGTTCATCTTGAGGAGGTCGACGTGACCGATCCCGAGGTCGGCGGCGATCGAATCGAGCCGGCGCGCCTCGACGACGACCCCCTCCTCGCCCGGCTCGATCAGCTTGTTCTGCAGGTGGTTGGGAATGTCCGAAAGGACAACGTCTCCCTCGACGTCGCTGACCGCCACCTGCAGCGGCGTCACATTCAGCAGTCGGTTCGCGCGGCACAACGCAGCGAGCCGCACGTGCGTCCCGGGGTGTGCCTCGATGGAGACGACACGACCGCTCCGGCCCACGAGCCTCGACAGGAGCAGCGCCTCAGCGCCGATTCCCGCGCCGACGTCGAAGACGACGTCGCCCCGTCGAGGGGTGTAGTCGTGCAGGACCAGATCGCGGGCCTCGGCTGTGAGGACGCCGGGCGGAGCGGCCCGTCCGAGAACTCGGTGCGGGATCTTCGCCCCTCGGTAGTGGTGGATCCATGCGCCGTCGCGCCAGTAGAGGAGGCACGGTTTGCGGTACATCCAGCTCACCCAGACCGATCCGGGCAGAACGAGCAGCCCGCGCCGGCCCGGCCGGTCGAGCCGTCGCACGAGCCCGTCCCAGTACCTACGCATACGCGACCGCGAAGTTGTACGACAGCAGGGGCTCGAAGCCCGGGAGCCGTTCGAGCCGTTCCTCGATCGTGTCCTGTAGCGCGAGGGCGCGTTCGGCGCCTGGGACGTAGTGCGCCTCGAACGCGCCGAAGCGGACGAGCGGGAAAGCCGCCGCGACGAGATCGTGGAAGCGTCTCCGTGTGAAGTGTTCGTGGCCGAGCGCGAGCGTCATGTGCGGATAGAACAGCGGGTTGTAGCGGTTGGCCTCCACGATGAGCGCCACGCCGGCCGGCCTCAGCACGCGTCTGTACTCGGCGAGCGCTCGCTCCGGCGAGTCCATGTGGTGCAGCGAGTCCTTCGAGTGCACGACGTCGAAGCTCGCGTCCCTGAAGGGAAGCTGCTCCGCGTTCGCGACGGAGAAGCTGAGTCCGGGCTCGTCGTTCCAGTCTTCGCTTCGCTCCACGTCGATCGCGACGACCTCGCTCACACGCTGAAGGAGCAGGCGCGCGACGCCGCCGTTCCCGCAGCCGGCGTCGAGGACGCTTTCGTCGCCGTCGAACGTGAAGCCGAGCTTGTCGAGGCACCGGAGTCGAAAGCGCTGCTCGCCCGCGGCTGTCGGCATGCGCCCGAGGATAGATGTCCCGCCACGATCAGCCGCGGACGAAGACAAGACTGAGCTGCATGCTTCCGCGCCGGTCGGTCGCGCGCCGCCGATCGCGTGCCTCGGCCCACCACCAGAGCCGATCGCCGACCCTGTCGCCGAGGAGCTGCAGAAGCTTCACGGGATGTCCGGTGAACTGGACATCGAGCGGCTCGAGGCCCACATCGCGCCCGCGTTCGATCAGGCTCTCCGCTTCATAACGCCGGAGATGACCGAGGCGCCGGTCGTGTCGTCGGTTGGCACCGCGCAAGATCGGCGTGATGTGGCGCAGCGCGTGCGGCACGGTGATCCACGCACGACCGCCGGGCCGGAGCACGCGCGCGAGCTCGCGGAGCGCGCCGTCGTCGTCGGGGACGTGCTCGAGCACGGCGATCGCAAGTGCGGCACCGACGGACCCCGACTCGAGCGGGAGCCTCTCCGCCGAGCAGCGGACCCACAGTGTGCTCTCCTCGACGCCCTCCGCCGCCGCAAATCGCTTTGCGCTCTGGAGCCCTTCGAGCGAGAGGTCGCAGCCGATCGCCGGGACGCCCGCGCGCGCTCCTTCGATCACCGTGTACCCGGACCCACCGACGCCGACGTCGACGAGCGGGGCGGCGGACACGTCGAGCAGACCCGCCGAGCGGAGGCGCTCGACGTACGCCGCTCGCCAGTTCTCGAGGTTGTAGCGCTCGTACGTTCGGAACTCGGTGTCGAAGTACGAGCGCTGGCCGCTGTACTGCGCGTCGGCGGCGATCGTCTGCTCGTCGAGCAGAACGGGAATCCCGTCGACGAGAGGGAACCGATGCCCTCCGGAGCAACGAGCGTCGGTGTCGAGCGTCAGCTCCGCCCCGCAATGCGGA
>DASSQG010000160.1:0-9619 GCA_035702625.1 Gaiellaceae bacterium
AGCACGGCGGGAATCGAGAGGAACGCGTAGTAGGCGAGCGCCGCCGCGATGCTCGTCATGTGGTCCTCGTTCGTCCGCTTGAACGCGCGCCTGAGGATCGCCAGGTAGTCGCGCTTCGAGAGATCCGTCGGGCCGGGATCCTGCAGGCGCGGCTCGTCGTGCTCCGGCTGCGGCTCGGGCGCCTCGTCCGGGAGCGGCCGGCCCCCGTCGGCCTCGGGCGCGTCGGTCTCGTCGCGGTTGCGGTTCAGGAGCCTCATGCCGTCGGCTTCGCCCGGATGGCCCGGTCTGAAACGTCGGGGTGCGCGGGCGCGGCGACGTGCCGCTCGAGCTCCCGGGCGCGATGCGCGGCGGTGTGCTTGCGCAGGACTCGCTCGCGGGCGCGTCGCCCGATCGCGTCTCGCTCGGCGTCGGGCAGCGCGAGTGGTCGAGCACGTCGTCGGCGGTGCTCGCGGCGAGGATCTCGCGGCCGGGCTCGAAGCAGGCGGCGAGCCTTTCCCACGCGTCGGAGATGACGGGCACGCGGCAGGCAGCGGCCTCGAGCAGGCGTACCGACGGCGCGCCGGCGGTGTCCGCGCCCGTGTCGAGCGTGAAGCGCTGGCGGGCGTAGAAGGCGGGGCGTGCGGCAGGCATGGCGAAGCGGCGCGCCGGCGTCCAGTGCGCCGGGTCGAGCGGCAATCGCTCGACCGCGTGCTGCGTCGCGTCGCAGTACGTGCCGAGGTAGCCGAGGTCGAGATCGCGCGCCGCCGGCAGCAACCTGTAGGCCTCGGCGTCGACGAACGGGTGAAACGCGTGGAGGCGGGCACCGTACTCGCGCTCCATCCGCTCCGACTCCGGCCCGCCGGTGAGCGAGAGGTACAGGTCGAAGCGCGGAACGAGCTCGGCCGAGAGGTACTCCTCGTCGCCCGCGTCGAGCTGCGCGAGGGTCGCCGGTGTGTCGAGGTCGTAGAAGGCGGTCGCGCCGCGCGCCGTCTCGAGCAGCCAGTCGGCGACCGCGACGCCCCCGGGCACGCACGAGCCGAGCACGTCGCGGTGCACCGCGTGCCAGGGGACGTCGCGCCCGAGGAAGAGCGTGTCGTGCCCGCGCTGCCGTAGCGCCCGCAGGAGCGCGCGGTAGTTGGTCGCGTGGGGGTTCTCCCACGACGAGGTGATCGAGAGGCCGAGGAAGACGATCCTCACGCGGACTGCGCCGCCGGCGCGTTCGTGTCGCAGGCGCCAACGCCGTTTGCCGCGACAACGGCGTCGGCACCCGCGGCGAGCCGACTGCGTCCCGCCGACGCACCGGCTCGTAGGCGACTGGCCTCGGTGATTCGCGTGCCGAAGCCGAGGCCATGCTGACGGAGTACCTCCTGGACCTTCCGTGCAACATCGGGGCGGCCGTCGCCGTCGCCTCGCGCGCGCGTGTGACATTGAGATCAGGGCGCGAAGCGTGTCAGCAGCAGCAGCAGGGCGACGTTGCCGGCCAGGCCGGCGACCGCGAGGAACGGCGAGCGCAGCCAGCGCGGCCCGTCGGCGATTGCCCAGAAGATCGGGAACGCGAACAGGCTCTGGCGGCCGAAGCTCTGCATCGTCCCGGACAGGAGCAGCGACACGATCACGACCGTCGCGAAGGCGGCCCACGGGCGGTAGCGCTCGCCCATCCGCCAGAGCAGCACGAGCAACGGCAGGATCAGCGCCGCGCGGGCGCTGTCGACGAACCCTTCGAGGCTCCTCGTCGCGGCGAGCAGGAAGACGACCGCGCAGGCGTAGGCCGCGACGACGGCCGCCCGCGGGCCGAAGCGCCGCCAGACGAGCACGAGCGCCGCGACGGCGGCCAGCGCGAACACGGTGATCACCGCGCCGTGGTTCGAGAGCAGCCGGTCGGCCTGGTGCACCCAGTGCCGGACGTTGTGCGGGCCGCCGCGGCCCCAGAGCCGCTGCGCGTCGAAGAAGACCGTCGCCCGGTCGCTCCGGGCCCAGAAGTACCCCTCGACGACCGCGGCCGCGGCGACGGGGAGCGCGGCGCCGATCCAGCCGCGGGCGCTCCGCCGCCCGAGCCAGAGGAGCGGGATTGCGATCAGCACGCCGTTCGGCCGTGCAAGCGCGGCGACCGCGCCGAGCACGCCGGCCGCCAGCGGCTTGCCGCGCAGCGCGAGCGCCGCCGCCCACGCGGCCGCAGCCAGCGCGAGCGCGTCCGGGTAGACGAGCGCGAGCATGAACGACCCCGGCCAGCACGCGAGGGCGAGCGCGCTGCGCAACCGCACGGGCGGCAGCCCGGCCGAGACGCCGAAGAACGCCGCCGCGCTCGCGGCCCACGCGGCGCCGGCGCCGACGACCACGGCCCAGTGCGTCCCCGCCCAGCGCAGCACCAGCGCCCACAGCGGGAAGAACGCGTACTGCCTCCCGCCGGCGTGCGCCGGGTAGCCCGAGCGGGCGATCAGCTCGTACCAGTTGTAGTCCCAGGCGAAGAGCGGCCAGAGCCCCTGGTGCTCGTACCAGCCGAGCTGCCAGTGGTAGGCGCCGGCCGCGAGGCCGATCCCGACCGTTGCCAGCAGTGCGCCGAGCCACGCCAGCCAGACGAGCCCTATGAGCGCGTCGCGCTGGCGCACGGCGCGAGTCTAAGGCGCCGACTCGGCGGCGCCGACCAGAGAGGGCGTGCGGGCTTTGCCCGTGCGCCCGTCCGTCTCAGCTAGGCGGCGTTGATCTCCTCGGCACCGAGCTGCTTCTGCCACCACTCGGATTCGCGGCGCTGGAGCTCGGTCTGGGCCTTCGCGACGTACGCCGCGAGCTCGCGCTCCTGGTTGGCCAGCCGCTCCTCGAGCTCGCGGAGCTGCTCCTCCCGCTCGTCGAGCTTGTCGGTGCGGATCAGGTCGTCGGCCTCGAGCCGCGCTTCGCGCAGGTCGAGCTCGCCCTCGCGCTCGTCCATCTCCTTCAGGCGCTTCTGCACCGAGTCCTCGAGGTCGCCGAGGCGCGCCTCCTTGCGCTCGTGGCGCTTGCGGTGCGACTCGGCCGTCGTCTCGAAGCTCGCGGCCTCGGCCTCACGCCTGGCGAGCTCCTGCTCGCGCGCCTCGAGCCGCGCCGTCCACTCGTCGAGGTCGCGGCCGCGGTTCATGTCGCGCTCGGCGTTGGCGATCGACGCCTGCATCCGGTTCAGCTCGGCCTCCCGCGCGGTCAGGTCGAGCTCGCGGCGGTCGAGCTCGGCGGAGCGGGCGACTGCCTCGCGGGCGAGCTTGCCCTTGTCGTCGAGCTCGCGCTCGAACCGCTCGGCGTCGTCGCGGAACTTGTCCTGCCGGAGCAAGAGCTCGGCCTCGCGCTCGCCGATCGCCTCGTCGCGCGCGGCGACACGTGCTGCCTCCTTCTTCAGGTCGTTCTCGCGCGCCTGCAGCTTGCGCTCGCGCTCCGAGATCTCCTTGTCGCGGGCGCGCCACTCGTTCTCGCGCTTCGTCAGCGCGCGCTCGCGTCCGTCGAGCCGGGCCGTCGCGGCCTGCTCGCGCGTCGTCACCTCGGACTCCTTTCGCGACAGCTTCTTCTCGCGCTCGGCGAGGGCTGCCTGGGCCTTGGCGACCTCGCCGCGCGCGCGCTCGCGCTCGCGGTCGGCGCCCTGCAGCTCGCGCAGCCGCTGCTCGGCGGCCTCGCGCTGCTCGACGGCCATTCCCTGCTCGGCGGCGGCCTCGGCCTGGAGCTCCGCGACGCGCGCATGCTCGGCCTCGATCGCCTCCCGCTGGTCGCGCACGCGGCGCTCCCGGTCCTCGAGCTCGACCTCGAACTCGGCCAGCTTCGCCTCGCGCTCGTCGAGCGTCGCCGCCCGGTGCGCGAGCTCCTTCTCGGAGCCGACGTTCTGGTCGTAGGCGTGCGACCGCTCCTGCAGCTGGTCGCGCAGCATCGCCTCGCGCTTGTGCGCTGCTTCGAGCTCGTCGCGCAGGTTCTGCACGTCCGGCCCGACGACGGCCTCGATCGTCTCGCCGTTCCCGGGTCGCGCGGTCAGCTCGAAGCGCAGCTCGACGTTGGTCGACTGCGGCTCGGCCTGCTCTCCGTCACCCTCGCGCCGGCGCTGCAGCTGGGCGCGCAGGCCGGTACCGAACCCCTTTTCGGTCTCTGCCCCCTGGTTCTCGGGTGTGTCGGACATCGGTCGCCTCCGCTTTCCGGTTAGAAGATCTTGGAGAGGTTGAGGAACGCCGGCCCGAGGATCACGAGGAACATGGCCGGAAAGATGAAGAGCACGGTCGGGAAGAGCATCTTGATCGGCGCCTTCATCGCCTTCTCCTCGGCCGCGGCCTGGCGCTTGAGGCGGCTGTCGGTCGCCTGCACGCGCAGGATCCGGCCGAGGGAGATGCCGAGCTGGTCTGCCTGGATGATCGAGCGCACGAAGCTCGACAGCTCGGGCGTGTCGGTGCGGTCGGCGAGCTTCTTGAGCGCGTCCTGCCTCGACTCGCCGATCCGGATCTCGCCGAGCGTCAGCGCGAACTCGTCTGCCAGCGGGCCCTCCATGTGCTCGGTCAGCTTCGAGATCGCGCCGTCGAAGCCCATACCGGCCTCGACGCTGACCGCCATCAGGTCGAGCGCGTCCGGCAGTTCGGCGCGGATGTGCTCCTTGCGCGACCGGGCCTTGCTCGAGACGACGAAGTCGGGGGCGATGAAGCCGATCCCGGCGAGCGCGACGGCGAGGAAGAGCACGCCTCCCGCGCCGGCCACGGCGCCGCCGAACAGGGCGCCCAGCACGAGCCCGCCGATCGCGAGCGCGGACTTGAACGCGAGGAACGTCGTCGGCGCGATCTTGCGGCCGAGGCCGGCGGCGAGCAGCCGTGTGCTGACGCCGTCGACGGTGGTCTTCGGGTGGAGCTTGAGCGTGAAGCCGGCGAGCCGGTCGCCCATCGGCACGAGCACGCGCTGGCTGAACGGCAGCTGGCGCTCGCCGAGCGGGGCGCGGGTCTTGCCGTAGGTCGCGGCGCGGCCGACGGAGGAGCGCCGCTCGCGGGCGGGCAGGGTGACAGCCTCGCCGACGAGGTACGCGGCTCCGGCGAGGCAGAGAACTCCGAGCACGATGAAGACGATCATCTGCGGTTACCCCTTGAAGGAGACGAGCTTTTTCAGGATCAGGGAGCCGAACGCCATCATCACCAGTCCGCCGAAGATCAGCATGTGGCCGGTGGAGGTGGCGTACAGCGGTTGCATGTACGACGGGTTGAGCAGCGTCAGCGCGAAGGCGATGAAGAACGGCAGCCCGACCAGCACGTAGGCGGAGGCGCGGCCCATGGCGGTCAGGCCCTTGATCTTCCGGGCGAACTGCTGCCGCTGCCGGACGGTGTCCGCGACCATGTCGAACAGCCCGGCGAGGCTGCCGCCGACCTGGCGCTGGATCGTCACGGCGGTGATCACGAAGGCGAAGTTCTTCGAGCCGATCCGCTCCGCGGTCTCGGCGAGCGCCTCGTCCATCGGGCGGCCGAGCCGGGTGTCGGTGATGACGCGGCCGAGCTCCTTGCTAGCCGGCTCGTGGCCCTCGTCGACGATCGTCTGGATGCCCTGCTTGAAGCTGTGGCCGGCCTTGAGCGACGCGGCCAGGGTGACCAGCAGGTCCGGCAGCTGGTCGTCGAAGGCGTTCATCCGCTTCTTCGCCTTGATCGAGACGAAGAAGTAGGGGATCGCTCCGCCGACGGCGAGGGCGATCAGGATCTGGAGCGACGGGCGCCCGCTGACCGCGGCGAACAGCGCGAGCGCGAACCCGCAGCCGACGATCAGGTAGGCGAACTCGACCGTGCGCAGAGGCAGGTCGGCCCGCTCGAGCTTGCGCTGCAGGTGCAGCCAGACGCGCCGGTGGCCGAACGCGTCCTCGGTCGCGCGGAACAGGCCCGCGAAGGCGGCGAGGCGCTGGCCCTTCTCGCGCTTCCGGGTCTTGCGCGAGCCCTCGACGTGCGGTGCGAGGCGCGTCTTGACCCACGAGCCCTTGGCTGTCGCGAACAGGAACCCGCAGGCCGTCAGGACGAGGAACGCGACGAGCATCGTCAGCAGCAGGCCGCCGAGCGGCGAGTAGAGCGGGCTCGGGAGCGCGTCGCTCGCCGGAGCCGGGCCGGAGTTGCCCGGGATCGTCACGTCGGTGGCCGCGGCGCCCTCGGGGTTCAGCAGCACGCGCAGATGGAGCTTGTCGCCGGGCCGGGCGGCGGTGACGTACTCGACCCGCCAGGTCCGTTTCAGCTCGTTCGCGATCGACCCGTACACCGCGTGCAGGGACGAGCTCGACGCGGCGGACTTGAAACTGCCGCCGGTCTCGCGCGCCATCTGCTTCAGCGGCGCCACGGTCGCGCTGTCGCCGCCGACCGCGATCGGGTAGACGATCGTCCCGGTGTCGTGGGCGGTGGCGAGCGCCGTCTCCAGCGAGTTCTGGCTCGAGACGTCCTTGCCGTCCGTGAGGAGGACGACGACCCGGGCCCGGCCGACCTGGCTGCGAAGCGAGGAGGCCGAGAGCTGCAGGGCGTCGTACAGGGCCGTGCCGTTGGCGGTGTCCACCTTGAGCAGGCGGAGCGCATCGTCGGCGTCGGCGGTCGACTGCGAGAACGTCGTCAGTTGCACCGCCTTCGAGCCGAAGGCGACGACCGCGACGCGGTCCGTGGGCGACTTCGTGCGCAGGAACGCGCGTGCCGCGTCGAGCGCGTCGGCGAGCTTTGCGCCCGCCATCGAGCGCGAGCGGTCGATCGCGACGACGACGCTCTTGGTCGAGGCGAGGTTCGTCGCTTGCAGGCCGACGACGGCGTTGCCGTTCTCGGTCAGCGTCGGGGGAGCCGCCGTGGCAGTGACCGGAGCGACGACCGTCACGCGCACGGTCGGGTAGCTGCTCGTGTCGATCCCGCGAAGGCTCAGCGAGGCGCCGGCCGCGACGGGGACGACGAGGGCTGCGACGACGGCTGCGACGAGGAGGCGAAGCGCTCGGCCGCTCACTCGAAGCCGCCGTAGGTCGCGTTCGCGTAGTTCGGCCGGAACGACGAGTTGTCGCCGAAGAACGAGGGCGGCAGGCTGACGCCGTTGGCGGCCATCTTCTCGAGGAACTGCGGCTTGAGGCCGGTGCACTCGAGCGGGTTGAGCAGGTTGACGGGCTTGTCGGCTCCGCCTTCCGCGTCGTCGTCGGGCGGCTTGGCGACGTAGACGTCCTGGAGGGTGATCACGTCCGACTCCATCCGGAGCACCTCGGTGATGTGGGTGACCCGGCGGGAGCCGTCGACGAGGCGCGAGATCTGGACGAGCAGGTCGAACGCGCTCGAGATCTGCTCGCGGATGGCGCGGTGCGGCAGCTCGACGCCCGCCGTCATGACCAGCGTCTCGAGCCGCGACAGCGCGTCGCGCGGGGAGTTGGCGTGGATCGTCGTGAGCGAGCCCTCGTGGCCCGTGTTCATCGCCTGGAGCATGTCGAGGGTCTCCGCGCCGCGGACCTCGCCGACGATGATCCGGTCGGGGCGCATGCGCAGGGAGTTGCGGACGAGCTCGCGGATGCGGATCTCGCCCTCGCCCTCGATGTTCGGCGGGCGCGACTCGAGCGTGATCACGTGGTCCTGCTGGAGCTGGAGCTCCGCCGCGTCCTCGATCGTGACGATGCGCTCGTCGTTCGGCACGAAGGCCGACAGCGCGTTCAGCGTCGTCGTCTTACCGGTGCCGGTACCGCCGGAGATGAGCATGTTGAGCTTCCCGCGGACGCAGGCCGAGAGGAACTGTGCGGCCTCCGGCGAGACGGTGCCGAACGCGATCAGGTCGTCCATCGTGTACGGGTCGCGCGAGAACTTCCGGATCGTCATCGTCGGCCCGCGCAGCGAGAGCGGCGGGATGATCGCGTTGACGCGGCTCCCGTCGGGGAGGCGCGCGTCCACCATCGGCGAGGCCTCGTCGACGCGGCGCCCGACCTGCGAGACGATCTTGTCGATGATGCGCAGGAGGTGCGCGTTGTCGACGAACGTCGCGTCGGTGATCTCGAGCTTGCCGTTCCGCTCGACGTACACGCGGTCGTGGTTGTTGACCATCACCTCGGTGACGGAGTCGTCGCGGAGCAGCGGCTCCAGCGGGCCGTAGCCGAGGATGTCGTCGGTGATCTCGCGCGTGACCTGCTTGCGCTCCTCACGGGTCAGCGGCGTGCGGTCGAGCGCGAGCTGCTCCGTGACGACGCGCAGCACCTTCTCGGCGAGGTCCTCGCTGGACGACTCGTCGGCGTTGCCCGAGGCGTAGAGCTGCGGCCCGAGCTTCGCGATGCACGCGTGGTGGATCCGGCCCTTCAGCTCGGCGTACGGGTCGGCCGCCCGGCGCTCGGGTGCCTCGGACTGTCCGCCGAGGAGCACGTCGAGCTCAGGCCCGTGGCCGTTCGACGAGCCGTTGCGGTGGAGCCTGTCGTGGAGGCCCATGGCGCTACGCCCTTGCCAGGGTCGCCATGAACTTGCGCTTCTGCTTCGCGACCGCCTGCGCCGCGACGAGCTCCTTGGTCATCGCGCGGACGGCCTTCGCGAACTCGCACTTCGGCTCGGCGACGACCGCGGGGTTGCCGCGGTTGACCGCGAGCGGGACGACGCGGTCGCTCGGCACCTCGAAGTCGATCTTCCGCTCGAGGGCCGACTCGACCTCCTTCGGCTTCATCCCGACCTTGGAGTTCGCCCGGTTGAGGACGAGCTTGATCCGGTCGGGCGGGAAGGAGAGCAGCTCCAGCGTCTGCAGGCTGAGCCGGACGTTCTTCAGCGTCGGCACGTCGAGCCCGCAGAGCAGCAGCAGCTCGTCGGTGCGGTCGAGCGTGGCCAGCATCGGGCCGTGGAAGAACGGCGAGGTGTCGACGACGATCACGTCGTACGACTCGCGCGCGACCTCCAGCAGCCGGGCCAGCTTCGCCTCGGTGACGAGCTCGGCGTCCTCCGGGCGCAGCGGCGCGGGGAGGATGTCGAGCCCAGACGCGTGCCGGGTCGTGTAGCCGGCGAGCTTCTCGGAGTCGAGCTCGCCCGGAGCCGTGACGAGGTCGTAGATCGTCTTCTCCGGCTCGATCCCGAGCATGATCGCCGCGTCCCCGAACTGCAGGTCGAGGTCGAGCAGCAGGGCGCGCTTGCCCCAGTGCTTGGCCAGCGATGCGCCGAGGTTCGTTGCGGTCACGGTCTTGCCCGTGCCGCCCTTCGGCGAGAAGACCGTCACGAGGCGGCCGTGGCGGCGTTGGTCGCCGGTCAGGCGCTTGCCGACGTGGCCGGCCTTGCGGACGGAGAAGACGACGTTGTCGGTCAGCTGCGGGAGCAGCAGGACGTCGGCGACGTCGTGCTCGAGCGCCTCCTCCAGCAGAGCCGGGGAGCCGTTCGAGGAGAGCAGGATCAGCGGCGCCCGCGTGTGCTCGCGGATCGCCGCGAGCTCGTTGACGGGCAGCGTCGCTGCGCGCGTGGCGTGCAGGACGACGTTGAGATGACCGCCGGTCAGCGTCGGCGCGGCCTCCATGACCTGCGTCGCCGACCCCACGAGCTCGACCTCGGGATGGGCGCCGAGCGCCTCCCGCAGGTCCGGCAGCCCGTCACAATCGCCCGTGATGTAGATCCGGTTCGGGCTCTTGGGTGCGAGTTCGTTGCCGTTGCTCATCGTGGGCCTCCTAATGACCGCCGAGCGTCCTGCGCTGGGCGGCGCTGAGGCCGCCCGTGACGACGCTCGT
>DASSQG010000161.1:0-6675 GCA_035702625.1 Gaiellaceae bacterium
CTCGCCGGCCACCTCCGAGACGAGGTGCGTGACGTGCGAGAAGCGCTCGGGCTCGAGGAAGCGCTCGACGCGCACCGTTCCGGGCCTGCACACGCGCGAGAGGTCGTTCCGGCCCAGGTCGACGAGCATCACGTGCTCGGCCCGGTCCTTCTCGGACGAGAGCAGCCGCTCCGCGTCGCCGTCCCCGGGTCGGGTCGTGCCGGCGATCGGGTTCACCGAGGCGCGGCGGCCGTCGGCCTTGACGAGCGTCTCCGGCGAGGAGCCGACGAGCGCCAGGCCGTCGAGCTCCAGCAGGAACAGGTACGGCGAGGGGTTGACCCGGCGCAGCGAGCGGTAGAGCTCGAGCGCGCTCGCCGACGTCGGCCGCTCGGCGCGCTGCGAGAGCACGATCTGGAAGGCATCGCCCGCGCGGATGTGCTCCTTCGCCTGCACGACCGAGCGCTCGTACTCGAGGCGCGACGGCAGCCGCCGTGTCGAGCCCGAGCGCGACCGCGAGGCCGGCTCCGGCGAGGGCTGCGGCCCCTCGAGCAGCTCGGCGACCCCGGCCGGGTCGCCGCAGAGCACCTCGGCCATTCCGAGACCGTGGTCGAAGCGGACGAGCGTCTCGGCGACGACGAACCGGCTCTCGGACAGGTCGCGGCCGTCGTCGGGCACCGGCACGGTCGGCTCCAGCCGCGCGACGTGCTCGTAGCCGAGGTAGCCGACGATGGGCAGCCCGCACGATTCGGCCTCCTCGAAGCCGACGAGGCGCGAGCCCGACCCGACGAAGGAATGTCGCCCGAGGCGGCCTTTCTCGATCGACTCGAGCAGGAAGCTCGCGCGCCCGCCCTCGCGCAGCCGTAGGTAGGCCCCGAGCGGGGTGAGCAGGTCGGTGGAGATGACGGTCAGTGCGTTCATGGCAAACAAAAAGACCCTCCGTCTGGAAGGTCTGAGAGCGGAACGGGGTTGCGTCTAGATCAGCTCAGGCGACGCTCCCGCCCCGCTCGTGGCGCCAGGCCCAGCCCCAGGTGCGCAGGACGGAAGTCATCGATCTCAGGGTAGGTGCACCCGGGGCGGGGCGTCAAGCAGCTACGTCCGCGAGGCCTTGGCGGGCTCGGTCTCGAGCAGCTCCACGAACAGCGCGCGGTAGTGGACCATCGCCGTACGCAGGTCCTCCGTGGACGCCTTGCCGCGTTCGTTCGCGACCGAGATGCCGTGCGCGGCGCGGTAGTTCGAGATCACCTCGGGGTGGTCGACCGAGAGATCGGAGGCGCGCTGGTCGAAGTCCTCGACCGGGTAGCCGCGCTCCCGCATCACTTCCTGGATCAGGCTGTCGGCCTCGCCGACCGCCTCTTCGGGCTCGTCGACGAACTTCGCCTGCGTGTTGTGCCACCGGCTCGCGTAGCGGTCGCGCGCCTCGGGCGCGAGCGGCCGGATCTCGAGCTCGTCGCGCCGCTTCTGGCGCTCGCTCAGCTCGGACTCCGCCTCGCGCCGGCTCGGCGAGTCGGCGACGGTGCGGTCGTACTCCGGGCCGAAGCGCTCCTGCAGTCCCCGGCGCCTGCGGGTGCCGTACGCGCTCCACGCGACGAGCGCGAGCACCGCCACGATCCCGATTGCGATCAGAACCCAACCCCAGCTGGGCATGTCGGCTCCTTTCGTCGTCTGCCGGGCGGGCTTCCCGCGTCGCCGAACGGCAAACGACATAGGCTCCTGCGTCCATGGCGATCCCCGAGCTGCTGCGAGACCTGCTCACGGCACCCGGCCCGTCGGGCTACGAGACGGCCCCGGCCGCGGTCTGGCGTGAGGCGGCGGCGTTCGCCGAGGTCTCGAGCGACGCGCTCGGGTCGTCGGTCGCCCGCGTCCCGGGCACGTCCGAGGGTCCGTCGCTCGCCGTGCTCGGGCACATCGACGAGATCGGGTTGATGGTCACGCACGTCGACGACGACGGCTTCGCATCCGTGCTGCAGGTCGGCGGCATCCGGCCCGAGGTGCTGCTCGGCCAGCGGGTCGAGCTCGTCACTCGCAACGGCCGCGTCCCGGGCGTGATCGGCCGCAAGTGGTCGAAGCCGATCCGTTCGACGGACAAGCTCGAACTCGCGCACGGCGATCTGCACATCGACGTCGGCGGGCGCAACCGCGCCGAGGCGCTCGAGCTGCTGCAGATCGGCGACGTCGCGGTGATCGCCGCCGAGCCGGTCGAGCTGGCCGCCGGGCGCATCGCCTCGCGCTCGCTCGACAACCGGCTCGGCGCCTACGTTGCGCTCGAAGCCGCGCGGCGAGTGGCCGAGACCGGCGGTTCTCCGGGAGACGTGCTCGCGGTGGCGGCGGTGCAGGAGGAGGTCGGCGACTTCGGCGGCGCCCGGACGAGCGTCTTCGCGCTTCGGCCGCAGGTTGCGCTCGCGGTCGACGTCACCGGCGCGACCGACATCCCGAGCGGCGACCCGAAGCTCGACGGCGAGGCGAAGCTCGGCGCCGGCCCGATCCTCAACCGCGGCTCGACGATCAACCCGAAGGTCTTCGACCTGCTGGTCGCCGCCGCCGAGGCGGAAGGCATCCCGTACGCGGTCAACGTCTCGGCGGGCGACACGCACACCGACATGGACGCCGCCTACGCCAGCCGCGCCGGCGTCGCGACGGGCCTGATCTCGCTGGCGACGCGCTACATCCATACGCCGACCGAGGTCGTCTCCCTCGACGACGTGGAGGCGGCGATCCGGCTCGTCGCGGCGTTCGCGGGCCGACTCGAGCCCGGCCTCGACTTCACTCGCTAGGGTTTTTCCGTGTCCCGCTCGGTGATCGTCTCGGCCGTCCGCACGCCCTTCGGCAAGCTGGGCGGCGGTCTTGCCGGCTACGAGGCGACCGAGCTCGGCTCGATCGCGATCCGCGCCGGGCTCGAGCGGATCGGCCTCGAGGCGCACGAGCCGCAGTACGTGATCATGGGCCAGGTGCTGCAGGGCGGCGCGGGCCAGGCGCCGGCACGGCAGGCCGCGGTGGGGGCGGGGCTGCCGAAGGAGACGCCGGCGGACACGATCAACAAGGTCTGCGCGTCGTCGATCCGGGCGATCGAGATCGCCGACTCGATGATCCGCGCCGGCGACGTCGAGGTCGTCGTGACAGGCGGGATGGAGTCGATGTCGAACGCGCCGTACCTGCTGAAGAAGGCGCGCTTCGGCTACCGCCTGGGGGACGGCGAGCTGATCGACTCGATGGTGTACGACGGCCTCACGTCGACGTTCGACGGGCTGCACATGGTCCAGCAGAACTCGAAGGTCGCGCGTGAGCTCGGCATCTCCCGCGAGCAGCAGGACTCGTGGGCGGCTCGGTCGCACGAGCGCGCCGCGGCGGCGCAGGATGCCGGCCGGTTCGACGACGAGATCGTCCCCGTCGGCGACGTGACGGCCGACGAGTCGATCCGCCGCGACACGACCGTCGAGAAGCTCTCGACGCTGAGGCCGGTGTTCGACCCCGAGGGCACGACGACGGCCGGGAACGCGCCGGGCGTCAACGACGGCGCGAGCTGCGTGGTCGTCTGCTCGGAGGAGTGGGCGTCCCGTCGTGGGCTCGAGCCGCTCGCGACGATCCTCTCCCAGGGCTACGTGGCCGACGACTTCGCGTACCTCGCGCGGACGCCGGCGAAGGCGGGGGCGATCGCGCTCGAGCGGGCCGGCAAGTCGATCGGCGACGTCCAGCGCGTCGAGATCAACGAGGCGTTCTCGTCGGTCGCCTCGAACTCGACGAAGCTGCTCGGCGCGGACGAGGCGAACGTGAACGTCAACGGTGGCGCGGTCGCGCTCGGGCACCCGATCGGCGCCAGCGGCGGCCGGATCGTGGGGACGATGGTGCACGAGCTGCGCCGCAACGGCGGCGGGCTGGGGCTCGCGGCGATCTGCTCCGGCGGCGGCCAGGGCGACGCGATTCTGCTGGAAGTGTGAGCGACCGCTTCGAGCACGTGCTCGTGGTCGGCGCCGGCCAGATGGGCGGCGGGATCGCGCAGGTCGTGGCCGCCTCGGGCCGGCGGGTCTCGCTCTACGACGCGGCGCCCGGCGCGGTCGAGCGCGGGCTCGCGACGATGCAGAAGAGCCTGACGAAGCTCGCCGAGAAGGGCGGGGCCGATCCCGACGAGGTGCTCGGGCGTGTGACACCGGTGGAGGAGCTCGTGCCCGCGGACCTGATGGTCGAGGCGGTGGTCGAGGACGCGGCCGTCAAGGAGGACGTCTTCCGTCGCGCCGACGCGACGCTGCCACAGGGGGCCGTGCTCGCCTCCAACACGTCCTCGATCCCGATCAGCTCACTCGCCGCGGCGACGAGCCGGCCGGACAAGGTGATCGGCATGCACTTCTTCAACCCCGTGCCGGTGCTGAAGCTGGTCGAGGTCGTCCGCGGCAAGGAGACCTCCGACGAGACGGCCGAGGCGATCACGGAGCTCGCGCGCGAGCTCGGCAAGACGCCCGCAGTCGCGAACGACTTTCCCGGGTTCGTCTCGAACCGGATCCTGATGCCGTTCATCAACGAGGCGGTGTGGGCGCTGCACGACGGCGTGGCGGAGGCCGAGGCGATCGACACGATCGCCAAGCTGGGGTTCGCGCACCCGCTCGGGCCGCTCGCGCTCGCCGACCTGATCGGCCTCGATACCTGCGTCGCGATCATGAATGTGCTCCGCGAGGGCCTCGGCGACGAGCGCTACGCGCCGTGCCCGCTGCTCGAAAACCTGGTCTCAGCAGGGAAACTGGGCCGCAAGTCTGGGGCCGGTTTCTTCATCTATTCATAAGACCGCTCGGTCTGCCGATAGACACATCGTTCCAGAGCCGCCCAAGGGGGTCACGCTGCGCCTCTTGCTGGTTGACGACGACGAGGGATTTCGCGCACTTCTCCGCACGACCTTCGAGGCCGTGGACGTGGAGGTGGACGAGGCCGCCGACGCGGACGCCGCCCAGCGCCGCATCGCGGCCGCTCGGCCCGACGTGATCGTCCTCGACGTCGCGATGCCCGGTCTCGACGGCGTTGGCCTCTGCGCGCGGCTGAAGAGCGCGCGGGCGACGCGTGACATCCCGATCGTCCTCCTCACCGGTTCCGACTCGGCATCCGAGCCGCGTGCGCAGGAGGTCGGCGCGGACGCGCTGCTGCTGAAGCCGTTCAGCCCGCTCGAGCTGCTGGGCGTGGTCGAGCGTGTCGCCGCCGGCCTGCACGCGCTGCCGTTCCGCACGCGGGGCAAGGAACGGCGGGACGAGCAGCTGCTGCTGTACGCGCGCGACCTGCGCCACCTGCTCGAGCTCGAGCGCGGGCAGCGCCGGCTCCTCCAGGACGCCTACCACGAGACCGTCACCGCGCTCGCGGGAGCGCTCGAGTCGAAGGACCACGGCACCGGCCAGCACTCCCAGCGAGTGCATCGCTACGCGGTCGAGCTCGCAGGCGTCGTCGCGCCGGAGATCGCCGAGGACGAGGGCGTCGCGTACGGCTTCATGCTCCACGACGTCGGCAAGATCGGGATCCCCGACCGGATCCTCCAGAAGCCGGGCCCGCTCACGGCGCCCGAGCGTCGGCTGATGGAGACGCACACCGTCCTCGGCGAGCAGCTCCTGCGCGGAGTCTCGTTCCTGCGCGGTACAGGCCTGGAGGTCGTCCGCTCGCACCACGAGCGCTGGGACGGCGACGGCTACCCCGACGGCAGCGGCGGCGCCGACATTCCGGTTGCGGCGCGGGTGTTCGCTGTCGCGGACGCGCTCGACGCGATGACGAGCGACCGTCCCTACCGCCGCGCGCTGAGCTGGGCCGCCGCCGGCCGCGAGCTGGTCGCGCAGTCCGGCAAGCAATTCGATCCTGCGGTCGTCGACGCGTTCCGCTCACGTGAGCGCGCCCTGCGCCGGATCCGCCGCGAGCTCGCTACGCCGACTGCGTATTCAGTGGCATGACCGGCGTCCCCGTCTGATGCCAGAGCACGATCTTGCCCTTCACCACCCGGAAGATCGCGGTCGCGCGCTGGCCGGGCCCGTCGCAGCGGCTGTGCTGACGGTCGGCGAGCACGAACGTCGCGGTGGCCAGCTGGCCCTCGCTGCGGATCGCGACGAGCTTGGCGGCACACGGGAGCGCCGCGTTCCACGCGACGGCGTCCGCATGCGTCCGTAGCCGGATCACGCGCGCGCCCTGGACGACCTCCGCGTTGGGCGCGAACAGGTCGGCCGCGCCCCGGTTGTCGTCGGAGTTCAGCGCTTCGTTCCAGGCGCGGACGACGCTCTCGGCGGTGGGCGAGCTCCCGCCGCAGGCGGCGGCGAGCAGCGCCAGCGCGACGAGCGCGAGCGGTGCGGCCTTCATGCCAGCGCTTCCCGCACGAGGGCCTGGAAGTGCGCGAGCAGCCGCTCGCTTCGAGGCAGAAGCCGGCCCGAGTCCAGCAGCCCGGAGCGGACGCCCGCCTGCACCGACGCGACGAGCGCGCGATCCTCGAGGCCGACCTGGTCGTCCCACGCCAGCAGCTCGTCGACCGTCTCGTCGTCGACGTCGTCCGCGAAGAAGTAGTCGAGGAAGCCGCTCGTCCGCTCGGTTCCGACGGGCGTCACCGGCCCGATCGCGACGTTCGGCGGCCCGGGCATCGCGTAGAGCTTCGTCACGGGCCAGAGCCAGTGGAACTGTCCCTCGACCGGGCCGCCGCCGTTCTTCGTCGGTGCGAACTGGCTCGAGCCGAGCGCGAACGTTTCCAGCCGG
>DASSQG010000162.1:0-8231 GCA_035702625.1 Gaiellaceae bacterium
CCAGAAGCGGTTCGCGCACCTCGGGCCCGCCCAGGTCGAGGAGATCCAGCGGCAGGTCGACGCCGACTGGGAGAAGCTGCTCGCACGCTGCGGCGGCTAGCGGCCCGATGACTCTCGGCGCCGCGCGTAGTCTCAGGACTCATGGAGGAGCGCGAGCTTCAGGGCGGCTGCGAGTGCGGCGCCGTCCGCTACCGCGTCGACGACGCGTTCGAGTACGCGCTGAACTGCCACTGCTCTCGCTGTCGGGCCGGGACCGGCTCCGCGTTCAAGCCGCTCGGCGGGATCCGGCGCGAGCGGCTCGCGGTCGTCGAGGGCGCCGACCGCCTGCTCGTCTGGGGCGACGACGAGGGCAACCACACCCGCTGCGGCGTGTGCGGCTCGCTCCTCTGGTCGGTCGTGCGCGGCGGCGACTGGGTCCACGTGGCGTTCGGGTCGCTGAAGGACGAGCCGAGCATTCGGCCGCAGATCCACATTCACGTCGCCTCGAAGGCGCCGTGGTTCGAGATCACGGACGACCTGCCGCAGTTCGACGAGCTGCCGGACGGCTAGCGGGCCAGGCGGCCTTCGGCGGCGGCGAGCACACGGACGACCTCGAGCCCGAAGCGGGCGTCGAGCGGCGAACCCCCTGCCAGCAGCGCGTCGATCGCGGCGGCGTAGGCGGCGGCCACGTCGGCGGTGCCGTCGCCCGGACGGCGGACGAGGCCGTCGGCGCCCCAGAACGCGACCTCGTTCACGGCTGCGGGCGCGGTCAGGCTGACAGAGACGCTGCTCGCGGCACCCGAGGCATGCCGGAGCGCGAGGTGGGCCTCGTCGCGCGGGCCGCGCACCGCCTCGACCTCCTCGACCGCGCCGAGCGCAGGTAGCAGCGCCGCGACCGCGTGGGGACCGACGTCCCAGAGCCCCCCGTGCTCGCGCCGCCACTGCGACTCGCCGAACGGGTTGCCGGGCTCGAAGATCGACGCGAGGTAGAGGACGCTGGCCCCGTCCCACGCGCCCCCGTCGACCGTGTCGCGGTACCAGCCGGCGAACGCCGGGTCGAGCTGGAACGTGAAGAAGACGACCGTCGGCGCGCGCACGGCCTCGACGATCCGCTGGGCCGCGTCGACGCTCAGCGCGAGCGGCTTCTCGAGCAACAGCGCCTTGCCGGCCGCCGCCGCCCGGGGCGCGAGCTCGGCCTGGACGTCGGGCGGCACGGAGAACGCGACCGCGTCGACCGCGTCGAGCAGCTCGTCGAGGTCGGCGAACGCGCGGGCACCGTGGCGCTCCGCGAGCGCGGCGGCCTTGGCCGGGTCGCGGCCCCAGACGCCGACGAGCTCCGCATCCGGGTGGGCGCCGATGCCCGCTGCGTGGGCGGCGTCCGCCCAATAGCCGGTACCGATCAGGCCAAATCGGAGCACCGCCGACGACTCTACGCGGAAGTACCGTTCGGCCATCGGCTTCGTCGCCTCATACGGCGTCCTCATCGTCGTGCAGGCGGCGCTCGTGGCCGCGCCCGGGCGGCCGCGCCGGGTCGGAGGCTCGCGGCTGCTCGGCCTCGCGATTCCGGCGGCGGCGCTCGTCGCCGGCGTCGCGATCGCGCAGCTCGCCGGCGGCGCCGACTTCCTCACCGCGCTCGCCGCGGTCGCGACGCCACTGCTCGCCGCCGGTGCCGGCTGGGCGCGCCGCTGGCCGCTGCCGTGGCTCCCCGTGCTGCTCGTGCCGCCGCTCTATGCGCTCGCCTGGCTGCGACCGGATACGCTCGCCGCGGACGCCGCCGGCACCGCGCTGATCGCCGGAGCGTGCCTCGCGATCACGGGCGTCGTCGCCGGCCTGGCGCCGCCGTCGTGGCTCACCGCCGGCCTCGTGCTCCTGGTCGTGCTCGACGCGATCCTCGTCTGGGGCGACCGGCAGGTCGAGCCGACGATGACGGCTCTCCAGGCCGCCGTCCCGCCGGCGCCAGCTGGCAGGCCGCTGCCCGAGCTGCAACAGATCGACTTTCAGTCGGCGACGATGGGCTGGCTCGACCTCGCGGCGCCCGCGCTCCTCGGCCTGCTCGTCGTGCGCCGCCTCACGGCCGCCGTGACGACCGGCGTCGCAGCTGCGTTGTGGGGGCTGCTCCTGTTCGTCACCTCGCCGATCGCGGCCACGCCGCCGGTGCTCGCGGGGCTCGTCGCCGGAGGCCCGCGCTTCTCCTGGCGGCCGGAGCGTGCGCGCGACAAGATGTCCCGGTGGATCGCCGGAGACTTCTAGGAGTCTCGGCGTCCGCGGCGTTGCTGGCGGCGCTCGCCGGCGCAGGAGTCGGCGTCCTGGGCACGAGGCACGAGCGCGCGGCACCATACCTCGCCCGCGCGACGTTCCGCCCGCGGCCGCCCGCTCGGGTCGCGCGGCCCGTCCGGCCCACGAGCAAGCCGGTGCCGATCCTGATGTACCACGTCCTCGCGACGGTTCCCGCGGGCGCTCGGTTTCCGAGCCTGTTCGTGCTGCCCGCCGCGCTGGGCGCGCAGGTCGACTGGCTCGCCGCCCACGGCTACCACGCCGTCACGCTCACGCGCCTGCTGGCGGGCTGGCGCGGGACGAGGCCGCTCCCGGCGAAGCCCGTCGTCCTGACCTTCGACGACGGGTACCTGAGCGACTACAGCGTCGCGCTCCCCGCACTGCGGCGGCACGGCTGGCCGGGCGTGCTCGACCTCGCCGTGAAGAACCTCTCGCCCGGGGACATCGAGCGCTGGCAGGTCCGGCGGCTGATCGACGCCGGGTGGGAGATCGCGGCGCACACCATCTCCCACGTCGACCTGACGACGGTCGGACCCGTCCAGCTGCAACGCGAGGTCGCCGGCTCCCGCCTGGCGCTGCAGCGGATGTTCGGTGTCCCGGTCGTCTTCTTCTGCTACCCCCTCGGGCACTTCGACGCTCGAGTCGTCGAGGCGGTTCAGGCCGCCGGCTACCTCGGCGCGACGACCGAGAACCCCGGGCTCGCGCGCCCGGGGCAGCGCTACACGCTCGCGCGCATCCGCGTCGGGCCCGGCGAGGGCGCCCCCGGAGTCGCGGCGCAGCTCGGTCGCCTCGGCGCCTGACCGTCAGGCCGCGGGCGCGACGTGGTCGAGGATCACCTCGAGCAGCCGGCACGAATGCAGCACGTGCTCGTGCGCCAGGGCCCGCGCACCTTCGGCGCTCCTCGCCTCGATCGCCGACAGGATCGCGTGGTGCTCGCGCGTGTTCTGCCGGTAGAGGTCGTCGATCTCCGGGCCGCCGGCCCGCCAGCGGCTGAGGAAGGTCCGCCGCGCGCCCTTCGCCACAGCCTCGACGAACGGGACCTCGGCCGCCTCGTAGATCACGTCGTGGAAGCGGTAGTTCGCCCGCACCCATTCGCCCGTCAGCGCGTTCCGCTCGTCCGGGTCGCGGCCGCGCTCGAGCAGCTCGTCGGTCAGCCGCGCGAAGTCGGCCTCCGCCGCCCGCAGCGCCAGCACGCGCGCCCGGTCGAACCGCGGCACGGCCAGCTCGGTCACGAGCGCCTCGAGCTCGGAGCGGACGAGGAACGCCTCCCGCAGCTCCTCGCGCGAGATCGTCCGGACGCGCACGCCGCGGTTCGGCTCGAACGAGACGAGGCCCGTCGCCGCCAGTCGGCGCAGCGCTTCACGGATCGGCGTGCGGCTGACGCCGAACCGCTCCGAGAGCGTCTCCTGCCGCAGCACCGAGCCGGGCGCGAGCTCACCCGAGACGATGGCGTCCTCGAGCGCGCGGGCGATCTCGTCCGCCTTGGTCCCTGCGGCCTCTAGCTCCGAAACTGCGCCGCCTCCGTCGAGCCTTCGAGCGCGAGCGTCGAGCTCGTCCCGCCGCTGACCGCCTGCGCGACGGCGTCGAAGTAGCCGGCCCCCGCCTCGCGCTGGTGCCGCGTCGCGGAGTAGCCGTGCTCCTCGAGCGCGAACTCCTGCTCCTGCAGCTCCACGTACGCGCTCATCCCGTCGCTCGCGTAGCCGCGCGCGAGCTCGAACATCGCCGCGTTGAGCGAGTGGAAGCCCGCGAGCGTGACGAACTGGAACCGGTAGCCGAGCTCGCCGAGCTCGGCCTGGAAGCCGGCGATCCGCTCGTCGTCGAGGTGCGCGCGCCAGTTGAACGAGGGCGAGCAGTTGTACGCGAGCAGCTTGCCCGGGAAGCGGTCGTGGATCGCGGCCGCGAACTCGCGCGCCTCGCCCAGGTCGGGCGTCGAGGTCTCGAACCAGACGAGGTCGGCGTACGGCGCCGCCGCGAGTCCCCGCGCGATTGCCGGGTCGAGGCCGTCGCGCACGTGGAAGAAGCCCTCGGGCGTCCGCTCGCCGGTAAGGAACTGCCCGTCCGCGGGGTCGGTGTCGCTCGTGATCAGCTTCGCGCTGAGCGCGTCGGTGCGGGCGACGAGGACGGTGGGCACACCGCACACGTCGGCGGCGAGCCGCGCGGCGACGAGCATGCGGACGAAGTGGCTCGTCGGGACGAGCACCTTCCCGCCGAGGTGGCCGCACTTCTTCTCCGACGAGAGCTGGTCCTCGAAGTGCACGCCCGCGGCGCCGGCCTCGATCATCCCCTTCATCACCTCGAAGGCGTTGAGCGGCCCGCCGAAACCGGCCTCGGCGTCGGCCACGATCGGCGCGAGCCAATAGGTGTCCGTGTCGCCCTCGGCCGAGTGGATCTGGTCGGCGCGCAGCAGCGCGTTGTTCAGCCGCCGCACGAGCGCAGGCCCGCTGTTGGACGGGTAGAGGCTCTGGTCGGGGTACGTCTGCCCCGCGAGGTTCGCGTCGGCGGCGACCTGCCAGCCGCTCAGGTAGATCGCCTTCAGCCCGGCCTTCACCATCTGGACGGCCTGGCCGCCGGTCAGCGCGCCGAGCGCCGGCACGTACTCCTCGTCCCGCAGCAGCTCCCAGAGCCGCTCTGCGCCGAGCCGCGCGAGCGTGTGCTCGACGCGCACCGTCCCGCGCAGGCGCTCGACGTCCTCCAGGGTGTACGGCCGCTCGATCCCGTCCCAGCGTTCCATTGCTAACCCCTCTCCAGGTAGTCGTAGGCCGGCAGCGTCAGGAACTCGGCGAGCTGCTCGCCGAGCGCGACCTGCTCGAACAACTCGCGCGCCTCGTCCACGCGCCCTTCACCCTGCAGCTCGGCGCGGAGCCGCTCGGTCTCCTCCGCGATCACCCGCTCGACCTGGGCACGCTCGAAGCGGCCGTGGCGAACCCACTGCCAGACCTGCGAGCGCGCGATCTCGGCCGTCGCCGCGTCCTCCATCAGGTTGAAGATCGCCACCGCCCCGATGCCGGCGAGCCAGGCGGTGAGGTAGCGCAGCGCGACCGCGACGTCGTTCCGCAGGCCGTCCCCGGTCACCTCGCCGGGCGTCGCCGCGACGTCGAGCAGCCCTACCGCCGAGACGGACACGTCGTCGCGCATGCGGTCGAGCTGGTTCTCGTGCTCGAACTCCGCCAGGGCGACCGGCACGAGGTCGGGGTGAGCGACCCACGTGCCGTCGAAGCCGTCGCCGGCCTCCCGCTGCTTGTCCTCGCGCACCTTGGCGAGCGCGCGCTGGTTCAGCTCCGCGTCGCGGCGGCTCGGGATGAACGCGGCCATGCCGCCCATCGCGTGCGCGCCCCGGCGGTGGCACGTGCGCACGAGCAGCTCCGTGTACGCCCGCATGAACGGCGCCGTCATCGTCACCGCGTTGCGGTCCGGGAGCACGAACTCGGGCCGGTCGCGGAAGGTCTTGATCACGCTGAACATGTAGTCCCAGCGGCCGGCGTTCAGCCCCGCCGCGTGCTCCCGCAGCTCGAACAGGATCTCGTCCATCTCGAACGCCGCCAGCACGTGCTCGATCAGAACCGTCGCGCGGACCGAGCCACGCTCGAGGCCGAGCTCGTCCTCGGCGTGCGTGAAGACGTCGTTCCACAGCCGCGCCTCGAGGTGGCTCTCGAGCTTCGGCACGTAGAACCAGGGCCCCGCGCCGCGGTCGAGCAGGCGGCGCCCGTTGCGGAAGACGTAGAGCCCGAAATCGAACAGGCTCGCCGAGACCGGCTCGCCGTCGACGAGCAGGTGACGCTCGGGCAGGTGCCAGCCGCGCGGCCGGACGAGCAGCGTCGCGACCTCGTCGTTCAGGCGGTACGTCCTGTCCGGCGTCTCGAGCTCGATCGTCCGCTCGATCGCGTCGGTCAGGTTCGCCTGGCCCTCGACCATGTTCGCGAACGTCGGCGAGTTCGCGTCCTCGAAGTCGGCCATGAACATCCGCGCGCCGGAGTTGAGCGCGTTGATCACCATCTTCCGGTCGGTCGGGCCGGTGATCTCGACGCGCCGGTCGCGCAGCCCGTCCGGCACGGGCGCGATCCGCCAGTCGCCCTCGCGCACCTCGCGCGTCCCGGGCAGGAAGTCCGGCACCTCGCCCGCGGCGATCCGGGCGCGCCGCTCGGCGCGCGCGTCGAGCAGCTCGAGCCGGCGTGGCCCGAAGCGCTCGTGCAACCCGGCGACGAACGCGACCGCCTCGGGCGTCAGCACCTCGTCCGCGCGCGGCCCCGAGCCGCGCAGCTCAGTCGCCGCGCGCGTCGTCACTCGTTGTCGTGATCCCGCTCGCAGAAGTCCGGACAGGTGCACGGAGCGGTCTCCGCGGCGGTCAGGACGTAGCTCGAGCGCCGAGCCGAGACACGGCCGGTAGAGACGCGTGCGGGCTTGCCGCCGGCCCCATCGGCGGCCGCCGCTTTCGGGCTGGGCCGGATCTTCGAGAGCAAGCGGTTCACGCGGCCAATCCTACCCGTTTCGGATCCGAAGTCGAGCAACTGATCGCCATTCTCGTCAAATTACCAGGAGTGTCGGCCAGTCTAGGATCCAAAACCCGTTCGGCCGTCGTGGCATAGTTCTCCCGTGCTCGATCCGGAACTGGCCGCCGTCCTGCTCGCCTTCGGTCTCGCGGGGCTCGTTGGGCTCCCCGGGCTGTGGAGAGCGGCGCGGCGCAGCGAGCGCGTCTGCGCCAGGTGCGGGCGGCCGCTGAGCCTCGACGAGCACGCGTGCGACTGCGACTGAAGTTCGACCGGCCTAGCGGGCGCGACCTCACCGTCTTCGGGGGGTACTGCGTCGCGTCGGCGATCTACATCGCGATCGGGGTCGCCGCGTTCGACTTCATGCTCTCGTTCTGGGTCGCGGCCGCCTACCTGCTGGTCACGGCGTGGCTGATCCCGACGCTCGCGCGGCGGCTGCGATGAGCTGGGCCGCACACGACCTCGAGCCGTACGCGATCCAGAAGCACATGAAGCTCAAGGTCGCGTTCGTGCCGCTCCTGATCGGCTCGTACTCGCCGGACATGATGACCAAGTGGTTCGTCTACGGGATCCACCTCGGCCCGTGGGACCTGAAGGCGAGCGACCCCGCCCAGTTCCACCGCGGCTGGCCGGGCTTCGGCTTCACGCACTCGTTCCTCTTCGGCGTCGCGATCGGGCTGATCCTCTGGAAGGTCTTCGGCTGGAAGCTCTGGGGGCTCAGCTTCATCATCGGCCAGGCCGCCCACGCGATCACCGACACCGGCGACACGGTCGGGACGATGCTGCTCTTCCCGTGGACGTTCCACTTCCACCTGGGGGCGTGGGCCTACGCGGGCCAGACCGGACGCCAGACGGACGCGGCCGCGTACTTCAGCGGCCTCGGCTCGATGTGGGACCTGGTCTTCCTGCTCTACGGGCTCTACAGCTGGCGCGTCCTGACGGGCGAGTACTTCGACACCGTCATCTACTGCGCCGACGCCTTCTGGCCCTGGCTCAACCGAAGGGTTCCGCGCGGCGCGCTGATCGTGATCTACCGGGCTGCGTTCTTCTACGGGGCCTCGCGCTGGATCGCGTGGACGATCTGGGCCCACGTGATCCACCACTACCCGTACGACCTCAGCTGGGGCGGCCCCCACTGGGTGCACGCCGCGCATCCGTAGCGCGGTGCCTCCTCACCAGACGAAGGGGATCAGCCGGTGCCTCGTGCGCGACCTATACGCGGCGTAGCCGGCGTACTGCCGTTCGAGCCAGATCTCCTCGCGCCGCGACTTCAGGTCGGCGAAGAGCGCGAGGAGCAGCGTGAGCGCGAGTCCGACGACCGTCGCGAAGATCGCCGACCAGCCGAGCGCGATCAGGATCCCGCCGCCGTACATCGGGTGACGAGCAAGCCGATAGACACCGCCCGTTTGCAGCTCACCCGTGCTGCGGGGCGCCGGGAACGGCGTCAGCGCCGAGCCGAGGCCGATCGCGCCGGCGACGAGCAGGGCGGCGCCG
>DASSQG010000163.1:0-5441 GCA_035702625.1 Gaiellaceae bacterium
CGCGCTCTCCTATATCCACTCGCACGCGGAGGAGCTCGGCGTCGACCCGCACGCGTTCGACAAGTGCTCGTTCCACGTGCACGTCCCGGCGGGAGCGATCCCGAAGGACGGCCCGAGCGCCGGCATCACGATGACGACCGCGCTCGCCTCGCTGCTCACGCAGCGGCCGGTCAAGCACACGGTCGGCATGACCGGCGAGGTCACGCTGCAGGGCCGCGTCCTGCCGATCGGCGGCTTGAAGCAGAAGGTGCTCGCCGCGCACGCGGCCGGCCTGACCGACGTGATCATCCCGGAGCGGAACCGCGCCGACCTCGACGACGTCCCGCAGGACGTCCGCGAGGCGATGACGTTCCACCCCGTGCTGAGCGTCGACGAGGTGCTCGAGCTCGCGCTCGAGCCGGCGGCCGACCATGCGCTGCACGCGGCGTGACCCGATCCCCGAGGAGGTCCGCCGCGCGGCGGACCTCCTCGAACGGCGCTGGACGCGTTCGATCCTGTACGCGTCGGTCGAGGGGGCCGAGCGCTTCAACGAGTTCCGCTCGGCGCTCGGCCGCGTCCCGCCGGCGACCCTGACGACGCGCTTGACCGAGCTCGTCGAGGCCGGCCTGCTCGAGCGGCGCGTGCTCGACACGCGGCCGCCGGCGGTCGAGTACACGCTGACGGCCGAGGGCAAGCGCTTCGAGCCGCTCGTCCGCGAGCTCGTGCGTTGCTGCGCACGCTGACGTCCACGGAGAGACCAGCGGCGCCCGCCGGCCTAGCCGCTAGGGCTGCAGCAGCTCCTCGTGCCAGCCGCCCTCGCGCGCGCGCGTGAACCTGACCCGCTCGTGCAGGCGGTCGTCGCGGTGGCGCCAGAGCTCGATCGCCTCGGGCTCGAGCACGTAACCGCCCCAGCGCTCGGGCCTCGGCGGCTCGCCGAGCGAGAGCTGCCGCTCGAACTCGGACTCGAGCTCGTCGCGCGAGCCGATCGGCTCGCTCTGGCGTGAGGCGGCCGCGGCGGCGCGCGAGCGGACCGGCCGCGTCTGCCAGTACGCGTCGGACTCCTCGACGGGCAGCCTCCGCACTGGCCCCTCGACGCGCACCTGACGGCCGAGCGTGCGCCAGTAGAAGACGAGCGCGGCGCGCGGGTTCTCGGCCAGCTCGCGGCCCTTGCGGCTCTCGTAGCCGGTGAAGAAGGTGAAGCCCTGCTCGTCGGCGCCCTTCAGCAGCACCATCCGCGCCGACGGCCGTCCTTCGGCGTCGGCGGTCGCGAGCGTCATCGCCTCCGGCACCTCGCCTGCGCTTCGTGCCTCCTCGAACCACTCGCGGAAGACGGCGAGCGGGTCTAGCGCCACGCGCCCTCGAGCAGCTCGCGCACCTCGGCGACGCCCTCCTCCCAGACGCGCACCGCGTGCTCGTCCGGCAGCTGGTAGGCGCCTTCGAAGACGCCGTCGCCGAGCACCTCGCGGACACGCTTCGGCCCCGCGGCCGCGCGATAGGCGTCCTGGTCGAGCGCCGGCTTGCGCTCCTGCGGGAGCTCGACGCCCGCCAGTCGCGTCCATGAAAAGTTCTCGAACCAGTTCGCGTGGCTCGGCTCCGGGTCGACCTCCTTGGCGACGGCGACGACGCGAGGGCTCGACCACCAGCTGTGGAAGATCGCCTGCGCGTCGGGGTGCGCCATCGCCCACTCGCGCGCGAGCGCCCCGCCGGGCAGGTTACCGCCGTGGCCGTTGACGACCAGGAACCGGCGGAAGCCCTGGCCGTGGAGCGAGTCGAGCAGGTCGCGCAGCACCTCGAGGAAGGTCGAGAGCCGCAGCGTCGGGCTGCCCGGGTACGCCTGGAACGACGGCGTCAGTCCATACGGCAGCACGGGCATGACGAGCACGCCCAGGGGCTCGGCGGCCTCGGCCGAGACGCGCTCGGCGAGGATGTTGTCGGTCTCGAGCGACAGGTAGCCGTGCTGCTCGGTCGAGCCGACCGGCAGCACGACGCGGTCGTCGCGACCGAGGTACTCCTCGACCTGCATCCAGTTCAGGTCGCGCGCCCTCACGAGCGCTCCAGCGAGGCGTGCTTGCGCCCGAGGATCTCGAACCAGCGCAGGAGCAGGAAGCCGAAGACGCCGTAGATCGCGCCCACGAGCAGCTCGGCACCGAGCAGGTCGGCCACGTCGCCGAGGCTAGCGCCCGCCGCCAGCTGGCGCGCCGCCTCGATCGCGTGCGTGAACGGGAGCCCCTGCGCGAGGGTGCTCATCCAGCCGGGCAGGTCGTCGAGCGGCACGTTGGCGCCGGTGAAGATCAGCAGGAAGCCGAAGATCACGTTCGAGAGCACGGCGTTCTCGCGGATCCGCAGGCTCAGCGCCGCGTTCACCAGGCCGAGGCCGGTGCAGGAGAGCGCGGCGATCAGGACGGTCAGCGCGAGCGGCGCGATCGAGCTCGACGGGAAATGCACGCCGAGGATCAGCGCGCCGACGCTCAGCGAGAACGCGGCGACGAAGGCGCCGTTCAGGACGACCGGCAGCGAGCGGCCAAAGAAGAGCGGGATCCGCGGTGCCGGGCTGACGAGGATCGCGCTCAGCGTGTTCTGGAACCGTTCGCCGCCGATCATCTGCGCCATCGCGAAGAGGCACGGAATCGAGGCGTACTGGAGCGCGTTGCCGATCAAGTAGAACTCGTTCGACTCCAGCCCGGCCGACTTGCCGATGTACGCGAAGAGCAGGATCTGGAACAGCGGCGCGACCAGCATCGTCGGGATGTAGATCCACGGCGTGAGCCAGTACCAGTTGGCGCGGAAGCTCGTCAGGCCGCCGACGAAGAAGATCCGGGCGGCGACGATCACGTCAGCGACAGCGTCCCGCGCTCGCGCGCGGCGCGCAGCACGCGCTGGCTGACGAGGACGGCGATCGCCACGTAGGTCGCGCCGAGACCGAGGCAGACGAGCGCGTCGCGGAGCGGGTGTCCGCCGAGCGCGGCGCCGCGGATCGCGCTCATGCCCCAGGTCGGGGCCAGGATCCAGGAGATCGGCCGCACCCACGCCGGCAGCAGCGCGAGCGGCACGAGAAAGCCGCCGATCAGCCAGACGGGGTACTCGAAGAAGTTGCCGAGCACCCACGCCGCGCGGAAGCGGACGAACGAGACGGCGAAGAGCAGGCCGAGGCCGGCGAACGAGAGCACGGTCGTGACGACGGCGAACGCGAACAGGAACGGGTGCTCGATCGTCAGGTCGATCCCGAAGGCGAAGCGTCCCCAGAGCAACGTCGCGACGAGGTTGTAGATGCCAACCGAGGCGAGGCCGAGCGTGGAGGGGAGGAGCACGAGCACGAAGTGCCGCGGCGCGACGACGAGCAGCTCGAGCGTCCCCCACCAGCGCTCGCGCTGCATCGCGGAGCCCGCCGACGTGCTGACCGACGACCACATCCCCATCACGGCGGCGCCGAGCGAGGCGTAGATCAGCGTCCTCGGGCTGTCGCCGGCCTCGAAGACGAAGAACGCCGTCGTTGCGAAGAAGAGCGGGTAGAGGACGTTGCCGAAGCCGTCGAACGGCGACCGCATGATCATCTTGAACTGGAGGGTCCAGCTGACCGCGAGGAAGCGGAGCGTCTTCACTCGGACGCCACCAGGGCGACGTACGCGTCCTCGAGCGTCGGCTCCCGGTGCGAGATGCGGCCGACATCCGCGCCGTTGAGGCAGCCGAGGATCGCGTGCGTCAGCTCGAGGTCCGGCTCGGTCTGGACGACGAGCACCTGCGCCTGCTCGCGCTCCTCGACGGCGACCGCGACCACGCCGTGCAGGTCGCGCATCCGGCCGAGCGCGTCCTCGGCGATGCCGTAGACCTCGACCTCGACGACCCGGCCGGCGGCGACCCTCCGCTTCAGCTCGTCGGGCGTTCCCTCGGCGACGATCTCGCCGCGCGAGATGACCGCGATGCGGTCGCAGAGCGCGTCGGCCTCGAACATGTAGTGCGTCGTCAGGAGCACGGTCTTGCCGGCCTCGGTCAGCGACGCGATCGTCGCCCGGACGTCGCGCGCGCCGACCGGGTCGAGCCCGATCGTCGGCTCGTCGAGGAAGATCACGGCCGGGTCGTGCAACAGGCCCCGCGCGACGTGGAGCCGCTGCTTCATCCCGCGCGAGTAGCCCTCGGCGCGCTCGTGCTCGCGCCCCTTCAGCCCGACGAGCTCGAGCAGGCTCTCGATCCGCCGCTTCTGCTCGCGTGGCGGCACGCCGTAGAGCTCGGCGAAGTAGCGCAGGTTGTCGTAGCCGGAGAGCCGGTCGTAGACGCCGCGCTCGCCGCCGAAGACGTAGCCGATCCGCCGCCTGACCTCGACCGCGTCCCGCACGACGTCGAGCCCCAGCACCCGCGCCGACCCGGCGGTCGGGATCAGCAGCGTGATCAGCATCTTGATCGTCGTCGTCTTGCCCGCGCCGTTCGGGCCGAGCAGGCCGAACAGCTCGCCCTCAGGCACTTCGAAATCGATCCCGCGCACGGCGTCGATCTCCTTCGCCTGCCGGCGAAGCGTCCCCGTGTGCGTCTTGTAGGTTCTGCGGAGCCCCTCGGCTTCGATCGCCGCCATCGGCGAGAGCCTAGTTATTAGAGTCGGCTGCTACACTCAGCCGCGCGCGGCGGCGTAGCTCAGTTGGTTAGAGCAGCGGAATCATAATCCGCGTGTCGGAGGTTCGAGTCCTCCCGCCGCTACCTCCTCGCGTACTTGGAGCACTAGGGAAGAAACAGTCATGGCAACCGGAGTCAGAGTGGGAATCACGCTCGCGTGCACCGAGTGCAAGCGGCGCAACTACCAGACGCAGAAGTCGAAGCGAAACTCGCCCGACCGCGTCGAGTTCAACAAGTACTGCCGCTGGTGCGGGAGGCATACCGCACACCGGGAGACGCGCTAGTGGCAAAGCAGACCCGTTCCGAGCGCCGCGCCCGCCGCGCAGCGCAGGCCGAGAGCCGCGCCGCCGCCGTCGAGCGCGTGCCGCAGCCGCAGCGCCAACCGCAGCCCGCCGCTCGTCCGCCTGCTGAGGCAGCGGCGAAGCCGTCGTCCGACGGCCACCGCGCGCCCGGCGGCGGCGTCAGGCGCTTCGTGACCGAGTCGTGGGGCGAGCTGCAGAAGGTCGACTGGCCCGGCCAGCAGCAGCTGATCCAGGGCACGGCGGTCGTCCTCATCGCCTGCTTCATCACCGGCCTCTACCTGTTCATCTGCGACGAGGCGTTCAAGCGCCTCGTCCAACACGTCCTCCTGAGGTAACCGACATGTTCCGCTGGTACGCGATCAACACCTACTCCGGGCACGAGAACAAGGTCAAGACGAACCTCGAGCACCGGATCGACTCGATGGCGCAGCAGATGCGCTTCCGCCGCGTCGTCGTCCCGACCGAGCAGGTCGTGGAGACGAAGGACGGCCAGAAGGTGCAGACCGAGAAGCGGATCCTGCCGGGCTACGTGCTCGTGAACATGGATCTCAACGACGA
>DASSQG010000164.1:0-41488 GCA_035702625.1 Gaiellaceae bacterium
CGAACGCCATGCCCAACTTCGGTCAGACGTTGTCGGACAAGCAGATCGCCGACCTCGTCGCGTTCCTGACCCAGAAGCAGGGTTGATCGACCTCAAGGCCGCGCGGGCCGAGCCCGACCGGCTCCGGCCCGGAATCGCCCGCAAGGGAGGCGCCGACGCGTTCGAGGAACTGCTGGCCGCGGACGAGCAGCGCCGGGAGCTGATCCCGCGCGTCGACGAGCTCCGCAGCCGCCAGAAGCTGAAGGGCAAGCCGACGCCCGAGCAGGTCGAGGAGCTGAAGCAGGTCAAGGAGGACCTGCGCGCGCTCGAGGAGCAGCTCGGCGCCGCGGACGAGCGGGTCGACGAGCTGCTGCGCAAGGTGCCGAACCCGGCGCACGACTCGGTTCCGGACGAGGTGACCGACGACGCCGAGGGCGACGTCGTCCGCATCGTCGGCGAGCCGCCGTCGATCGAGCACCCGAAGGACCACCTCGAGCTCGGGCGCTTCGAGATGGAGCGCGCGGCGCGGCTCTCTGGCTCGCGCTTCGGCTACGTCGTCGGCGACACCGCGCGGCTCGCGCTCGCGCTCTACCGCTGGGCGCTCGACCGCGTCGTCGCGCAGGGCTTCACGCCCGTGCTGCCGCCGGTGCTCGTCCGCGAGGAGGCGATGTACGGCACCGGCTTCTTCCCGGCGGAGCGGTTCGAGATCTACGAGGTCGCCGACGAGGGGCTGTACCTGACCGGCACCTCGGAGGTCGCGCTCGCGGGGCTGCACATGACGGAGATCCTCGACCGCGACGAGCTGCCGCTGCACTACACGGCGTTCTCGGCCAACTTCCGCCGCGAAGCCGGCGCGGCCGGGCGCGACACGCGCGGCATGTTCCGCGTGCACCAGTTCAACAAGGTCGAGATGTTCTCGTACGTCCTCCCCGAGGAGTCGTGGGACGAGCACGAGCGGCTGCTCGCGGCCGAGGAGTCGCTCGCGAGCGAGCTCGGGCTGCCGTACCGCGTCGTCAACATCGCCGCCGCCGAGCTGAGCGCCGCCGCGGCAAAGCGCTACGACATCGAGGCGTGGTTCCCGTCGCAGGAGCGCTACCGCGAGATCACCTCGGCGTCGAACACGACCGACTACCAGGCACGCCGGCTCGGGATCCGCTACCGCGGCGACCGCGGCACCGAGCATGTCCACACGCTGAACGGCACCGCAGTGACCGACCGCTGGGTGCTCGCGGTGCTGGAGAACTTCCAGGGCGAGGTTCCGGACGTGCTGCAGGAGTTCGGCGCTCCCGCCCGGGTCGAGCGCTAGACGAGCGGCCCTGCTCGAGGGCCGCTCGTCGCGCCGTGAATGCGGCCCGCCGCGCTAGGTGATCGTGAACACGCCTTTCATCCCGAGCGCCGCGTGGCCCGTGACGAAGCACTTGTAGGGATAGTGGCCCTTGCGCAGGAAGGTCATCCGCAGGGTCGCGGACTTCCCGGGCGAGATCAGCCGCGTCTTCCGTCCTTTGATCTCGAAGCCGTGCTGAATCGCGCCGACGTTCTTCACCTTGAAGACGACGACGCCACGTTTCGCCGTCTTCTTGCTCAGCGTGATCTTGTACTCCTTCTCGGTCACGTTGACCGTCGTGAGCAGGGCCGCTCGCGCAGTCATATGCGGGGCCGTCGGCCGAAGGGGTGCCGCGGCCGAGGTCCCTGCGCCTGCCGCCAGCACGGACGCTGCCGAAGCAGCGAGGAGCATCCGCGTCATCAGTCCTCCTTGAGGTGGCGGGTGGGAGATCGTACCAGCGGCGAGACGGGGGTCGATGACCGAGAAAACCCGCTTAACTAGACGGGCGGCGGCGGGGTGCCGGAGCGGTCGAACGGGGCGGTCTTGAAAACCGCTAGCGCCGTAACAGGCGCTCGTGGGTTCGAATCCCACCCCCGCCGTGAAACCCTGGATTTGCGGGGGCTCACGCAGACCAACCGCCGGCCCGTGGTTGAGGAGGCGTCGTAAGGCTGGGCGGCTCTTCCTCTCCCGCCGTCCGGGAGAGGGTGGGCGTGTCAGTCAGTCCCCCCAAGAGCCGCCCGCCACATAAACGGACGCCCGCACGCGGCCAAGCTTGCGATTTGGACATGACCGACAGAGGCGTCGAGCGACGCGGCTTGAGGTTCCGTAGGTTCAGAGCGGACGGGTGGACGCACTCATTTCCGCACGCTGGCCCAGGCTACTCCTCGCCATCCCAGGAACGACCCGAAGCGCGCCAGCCCTCAGCCCGGATGCCTCGATCCTCGACCGCCGCGGGCCTCGGGGACGGCCACGTTGATTCTGCCGCCCCCGAGGCTCGAACCCGTCCGTCAGCCGATCGCCTCGAGCGCGTTGCAGAATGGGGCTTGGCCCTGATCGAGGACGTCGTGCGGGCCGTGAACAACGACGCCTCCAGGCCCGAAACGGACAAAGCCGACATCGTGGAACCGCAGCCCGAGACCGGGATAGGTCTGCTGGTAGATCTGGCCGATGTTCGTCTCGGTGTCTGTCGCGTAGTCGTAGCGGGTCGTCCACGTCCCCATCAGGGTCATCGAGGCGGACGGGTCGTCCGAGCGCCAGTTCGTCTCGACTCGCTTCGACTGGACGACGTCCATGACCGGGTTCCCCGCCTTGTCGAACGTCGTCATGCCGGACAACTCGACCGACCCCTCCCAGACGTCGTCGAACGCGCCACACGAGACAGCGCCCGAGTACGTGAACGAGTCCGAGAACCGTTCGGGCGGCTTCGCCGCAGCCGTGCCGGCGACCAGCAGCGCAACGCCGCAGGCCGTCGCGATTGCCGTAAGGAACCTCTTCATGCCTGCCTTCCCCTGTTCTCCCCCCGGGTTTGGGCATGCAACACGTATCACGATGTCCCACGGCTGACAACAGCGAGGAGCGACCTACTGCGGCAGTCGCACGAACGATCGGCACGCTCGAACCCCGTAGGGTCGGTCTGCGACGGCCAACGAGCGATCCCGCGCGCCGCCCCTCAGGACTTTGGCTGGCCCCGCTTCAGAACGGTCGTCGCCACGCGCACGCCCATCCGCCCGGGCATCAGGGCGACGTCCCACATCTGGTTGACGACCCCGCCGACCGGGAGGTCCTCGGCGATCGCCTCGACCATGTCGTCCGACGCCTCGAGCAGGTCGCTGCCCACGTCGACGACGCCCTCGGCCATGTCGCCCGCGATCGGCACCGCCGCCGCCGCGATCTCGACGGTGATCGCCGGAGCGAGCCGCTCGAGCGTCGCGCGCACGGCCTCGTCCGCCTCGTCGCGGGCGCGCTGGAGATCGTCCAGCGATTCCTGCCGGCCGCCGCGGAAGACGCGCCACCAGCTCCACCCGGTGACGCGACCGGCGCGCACCGCGAGCGCCACCGCGAGCAGCCCGCCGAGCGCGATCCACACGACGGCCAGGATGAGGGCCGCCAGCCACGGCGCCACGGCGGACGAGAGCCCGAGATACGCAGCGACGTTGACGAACACGAACGCCGTCAGGAACGCGACCGCCGTTATGACCGCCGCGGCGAGATCCCGCGCTGCCCGCCGCACCTCGGGCATGTGCCGCGACGCGGTGAGCTGTGCCTCGCAGAAGCCCAGGACGCTCAGGTCGCGCCCGAGCTGCACGAACAGCTCGGTGACGGTCTCGTCTTCCGCGTCGTCGGGCTCGTCGGTCTCGACGCCTTCGTCCACCACCACCGTGTCCTCGTCCGGCGCTGCGACAAACGGATCCCGCGTCTCAGCCACGTCCGAGGTGCAGGCTAGCCCGAATCACGCCCGGTCGTTGACTCTCGCCGCGTCGGGTAGGAAGGTGGTCTGCATGACTGCAATGGAAACGCCGGCGGCGGCACCCGCCGAAGGGCCGATCGGCCGGCCGCGTGGAGTTGCGTTCGCGATCGTCCTCTCGATCGTGACGCTCGGCATTTACCACCTCTACTGGGTGTTCAAGAACTTCGACGAGATGCATCGCCACACGCGTCAGGGAATCGGTGGCGTGCTGGCGCTGGTCATCGAGATCGTGATCGCGCCCGTCATCTGGTTCGTGATGCCGTCCGAGGTCGGGAGGATGTACCGCGACGACGGCCGCCCTGGACCGATGACCGGCTGGACCGGGCTCTGGATCCTGCTGCCGATCGTCGGCTGGTTCGTCTGGATGGTCAAGATCCAGCGCGCTCTGAACCGCTACTGGGAGAGCAAGGCAGGGCTCGAGCCCGGCAGCTAGCCGACGCCGCCGCAGCTCGCGGCGCGGTGGGCGTCGTCGTCGACGACCATCTCGAGCACCGTGTCGGCCGTCTCAGCAGCCCGGAGCCGGAACGCCCCGGCGCGGCGGATCTCGAGCCGCGTCATGCCGCCGGCGCCGCGCAGCGGGCAGAGGGCACCGGCGCGCACGCGCCACAGTTGCGTGTAGTGGACGCGGAGCAGGTACGAGCCCGGCCTCGACGTCCAGCCCGCGATGCCGGAGAAGCTGAGGCTGGTGAGCGCCGACCGGCCTGGGCCCGTCAGGATCGGCGTCGCCCGCGGCAGCTCGTAGACGCTGCCGTGACTCGCGGCGAAGACGCGCACGAGGCCTGAGCTCCCGCTCCGCAGCAGGCGCGCCTCGGCAACGGAGTTCGCGGCGGGCGTGTCGCGCGCGAGCAAGACGTAGCGGACGCCGACGGTGCGCAGCCACGCGCGGTACGCGGCAGCGGTGAGCCCGCGCCTGTTCAGCCCGGGATTCATCCCATTGTCGAGCTGCTGGTACCAGCCGCGTGCGATCGCGAAGCCAGCGCGCGGGACGTAGTACGCCTCCCAGTGGTTGACCGTCGGGACGACCTCGAGGCGGTAGTCGCGCGCCGAGTGCGCGCGGACGTAGCGCAGCAGCGGAGACCAGAAGGACGCCTGTGCGGCAGGGTCCGAGCGCGTGATCACGGTGGCGACGTACGGCCCGAGGTTCGCCGCGAGCGCGATCGCCAGCGCGGAGTAGGCGAGCCAGCGCGGGCGGAACCGGCAGAGCACGGCGGCCAGCAGCATCAGCGGGAAGACGACCGCGCCGGGCCGCAGCAGGTTGTGCCCGACCGGCGACGGCACGACGTACGCGAGCACCGTCGCGACCGTCCAGACGAGGAAGAGCCAGAAGAGCGGCCGGGCAGCGCGGCTTCGGGAAGCGAGCGCGATGCCGACGACGCCGACCGGCAGCCCGAGCACCAGCCGCCAGAGGCCGAACGGGTAGTAGAGCCCGGGCGTCGGGAAGAGGAGCAGTGCGCCGAGCTCGACCGCGACCAGGACGCCGAGCGACGCGCCGACGATCAGGATCCGCGAGCGCGGCTGCGAGGACCCGATCCACAGCGCGAGGAGCGTCAGGCCGAGAAGCAGGAACGCGAGCGGGCTGCAGCCGAGCGTCAGCGCCGCACAGGCGACCGCGAGCCAGGTGCGGCCGCGCTGCAGCGCCCAGAGCGTCGCCAACAGCGCCGCGAACCCGGCCGTGTACGGATAGTCGCCCGTGAAGAACTGGCCGCCGGCAACGGCTGCGAAGGCGTACGCCGGCCACCGTGCCTCGGCTCCGAAGGTCCGGAGCACCAGCGACGCGAACAGCAGCCCCGACGCGACGACCGCCACCGCCGCGAGTGCGGGGTTCCCGAACAGCGCCGCCGGCAGGTAGTAGAAGAGGCTGTACGAGACGAGCGGGTACTGGCCGGCGAACCAGAGGTTGTCCCAGAGCAGCGCGCCGTGCTCGACGAGCAGCGTCCGGTAGAGATGCGCGGCGGCGTCTCCCCCGCGCGGAACGACCAGCGCGAGGGCAAGCGCGGCGGAGCCGGCGATGGCGCACGCCCGCCAGAGCACCCATCGTTCGGCCCGGGACGTGGCTTCGAGGACGTTCCGGCGCACGCGATGAACCCCGACGATTGTGGCACCGACCCGCAAGGCGCGCGGCAGTATCACCGGTGGACGCGCGTGACGCGGAGCTCAGGAGGAAAACGCAGGTCTATGCGGCAGTTCTCGGGCGTGGCTAGCGTGAGCTCGTGACCAGTCCGGCCACGTCGGCCAACCGGCTTCGCCGGGCTCGCGGCTGGATCGAGGCCCGCCCGCTGCTCGCGCTCGTCGCGCCGACGGTGCTCGCCCTCGGCGCAGTGGCCGGCCTCGCGTACATCGCCGGGAGCGAGCGCCTCGACCGTGCGGCGCGCAACCTCCACCCCTCCTGGCTGCTGCTCTGCCTCGGAGGGGAGCTGCTCGCCTACGCCGGCTACGTCGTCATGGTGCGGGACACCGCGAAGGTCGACAACGGGCCCAAGCTGAGCTTCGGCCGCTCGCTGCAGGCGGTCGTCGCGGGCTTCGGCGTCTTCGCGGCGACCCGCTCGAGCGGCGGCTTCGCCGTCGACTACTGGGTGCTGCGCAGCGCCGGCGAGGACAAGGACGGCGCAGTCGCCCGCGTGCTCGCGCTCGGCGCGCTGGAGTACGCGGTCCTGGCGCCCGCCGCGCTCATCTCGTCGATCGCGATCCTGGTCTCGGGCGAGGACATCCCGCTCTCGCTCACCCTTCCGTGGCTGCTCGTTATCCCGGGCGCGATCGGCGCGATCTGGGTGAGCGCGCCGGAGCGGGCGGCCCGCTACTCGCAGCCGAGCGGCGACGGCCGCATCGCAAACACCTTCGCGCACGCCGTGCGAGGGCTCTCGATCCTGCGGACGATGTTCACGTCGACGCCGCGGGAGCACGGGCTCGGCCTGCTCGGGACGGCGGCGTACTGGGCCGGCGACATCGCCTGTCTCTGGGGAGCCCTGCAGGTCTTCGGCAACCCGCGGCTCTCGGTTCCGGCGCTGATCCTCGGCTACGCGACGGGCTACGTCCTGACGCGCCGCTCACTGCCCGCCGGCGGCGCCGGCGTGGTCGAGATCGCGCTCACTTTCGCGCTGCACTGGGTCGGCTTCCCGTTCGTCCGCGCCCTCCTCGGCGTGGTCGTCTACCGGCTGTTCAACCTCTGGCTGCCGATCCTCCCCGCGCTCGCGACGCTCCCGGCCGTGAACGAGCTCCGCGCCGAGCTCGACGTCGCCGAAGACGAGGCGTAGGACGGATCACCTTTCCGGGGGATCTCCGGGAAGCTTTTGACCTGGAAACTATGGCCGTGCGGCATCACCTTGCGGCTGTTGCGCCTGCGCACTTGGAGAACGGTCTACAGACCGTTCCCGTCGCCCCACGCGCCGACGCGCTCGTCCAGTCGTACCGGCAGCTCGCGGACGTCTTCCACGACATCCTCTCGGAGCACAGCCTCGACAACCTGCTCGAGCGGATCGCCGACACGCTGGCCGACCTGGTCCCGCACGACACGCTCTCGATCTACCAGGCCGACGAGGCGCAGACCGTCCTGATCCCGGTGCTCGCTCGCGACAAGTGGGCCGAGAAGATCATGGAGAGCCGCTCGGAGTTCGGGACGGGCATCACAGGCTGGGCGGCGCTGCACCGCGAGCCGGTGCGGGCGAACCAGGCGCACCTCGACCCGCGCACGGTGACCGTGCCGGGCACCCCGCCCGACGAGCCCGAGGCGCTGATCTCGATTCCGCTGATCGCGCGCGACCTCGTCAAGGGCACGCTCAACATGTACCGGCTCGGCGCGGACGCGTCCTTCAGCGACGACGAGTTCGAGCTCGCCTGCCGGTTCGCGGACGCGGCTGCGCTCGCGCTCGACAACGCGCAGATCCGCGCGCAGCTCGAGTACCAGGCCCAGACCGACTCCCTGACCGGCCTCTATAACCACCGCTACTTCCACGACCGACTGCGCGCCGAGCTGACCCGTGCGAGCCGCGCGCGCGAATCCGTCGCGGTCGTGATGCTCGACATCGACGACTTCAAGCGCGTGAACGACGTCTACGGCCACGGCTCGGGCGACCAGGTGCTGACCGACCTCGCCGAGCTGCTGCGCGCCTCGCTCCGGGGCTCCGACGTCGTCTGCCGGCTCGGCGGCGAGGAGTTCGGGATGATCATGCCGGGCGGCGATGCAGGCGACGCGGTCACCCTGGCGCGGCGGCTGACCGACAGGCTGGCGGAGGTCGAGTTCGGGCCGGCCGGGAAGATCACGGTCTCGGTCGGCGTCTCGCAGGGCCCGGAGCACGCGATGAACCCGCGCGAGCTGGTGGCGTGCGCCGAGGCGGCGATGATGACCGCGAAGGCGCGCGGCAAGAACCAGATCGTCCTGTTCGAGGAGCAGACGAGCGAGCGGCCGGACGGCAAGCCCGACTCCGGCCGCGACGTGCGCTCGATCGCGCACCTGAAGATGCTGCAGAGCCTCGCCGGCAAGCTCAACCGGCTGAACGACGTCCGCCAGATCGGCGAGACGATCGCGGACGAGCTCCGGCTGCTGATCGACTACCACAACTGCCGCGTGTCGGTGATCGAGGGCGACGAGGTCGTGCCGATCGCCTTCCGCGGCGAGCTGCTCTCGCGCAGCGGCGAGCCCGTCGAGTTCCCGCGCTCGCGCATCGGCGAGGGCATCACGGGCCACGTCGCCGCGAGCGCCGAGCCGCTGCTGGTCGAGAACACGCTCGAGTGCGAGTTCGCCGTGATGATCCCGGGGACGCACCTGATCGAGGAGTCGCAGATCGCCGTGCCGCTGCGCTACGGCGCGCGCGTGATCGGCGTGATCGGGATCTCCAAGCTCGGCGTCGGCCAGTTCGACGAGGACGACGTGCGGCTGCTCGAGGTGCTGGCCGGCCACGCGTCGGTCGCACTCGAGAACGCGCGCCTCTACGAGGCCCAGCGGCGCGAGGCCGATCACCTGAAGGCGCTGCTCGAGTTCACGGGAGCGATCTCCGAGGCGGCGACGCCGGACGAGATCGGCACCGAGACGGTTGCGGCCGCGGCGCGGCTGCTCGGCGGCAAGCGCTGCGCCCTCTGGCTGCCGGACGAGGACGGCGACTTCCGCATCGCGGCCCACACGGATTACGAGGACGACCCTGCGCTCACGGCGGTGCTCTCGCTCGCGATGCCCGGCGAGAAGATCCGCGCGCTCGTCGGCGACCGCTCGGACCCCTTCCTGGTCACGGCGGCCGAGGCCGAGACGTGCGTCCCGGCGCCGGCGGGTCTCGCCTGGCCCGACCTGGCGATCGCCCCGCTGCTGAACGACGGCACGCTCGAAGGGTTCATCGCCGTGCGCGAGCCGACGGTCGCGAGCGAGCACACGATCGAGGAGATCCTCCGCCTGCTGCGCGGCATCTCCGACCAGGCCGCCGTCGCGCTCGAGCGCGCGCGGAGCTACGACGACCTCGAGGAGACCTTCGTCTCGACCGTCGAGGCGCTCGCGAACGCGCTCGAGGCGAACGACGAGTACACCTCCTCCCACACGCGCTGGATCACCGACGCGTCGCTACGCGTCGGGCAGGCGATGGGCCTGGAGGGCAACGCCCTCAAGCGGCTCGAGCTCGGCGCGCTCTTCCACGACATCGGGAAGATCGGGATCCCGACGAGCATCCTGCTCAAGCCGGGCCCGCTCTCGCCGGAGGAGCGCGAGATCATGGAGACACACCCCGAGCTCGGCGAGCGGATCCTCGAGCCGATCGACCGGCTCGTCGACGTGCGCACCATCGTGCGCAGCTGCCACGAGCGCTGGGACGGCGCCGGGTACCCGGACGGCAAGGCCGGCGAGGAGATCCCGCTCGAGGCGCGGATCATCCTCGTCTGCGACGCGTTCCACGCGATGACCACCGACCGGCCGTACCGCAAGCGCCTCAGCGGTGAGGAAGCCTGCCGGCGCCTGCTCGCCGGCGCCGGGACGCAGTTCGACCCGGCGGTCGTCGACGTCTTCCTGAGCCTGCCGCTCGAGGTGCCGGTGCCGCACGACGACGTGCCCGGCGAGCGGCTGGCCTCGTAGCTTCCCTCGAACGAGCCACGAGCCGGGCGGTGCGCCGGCCGATGACGTGCCCGTGCGGCCGACTCGTTCCCTCGTTCTCGCGTGCACTCTCGGCCTCGCGTTCTCGCTCGCCGGCACGGCGAGCGCCTCGCAGCTGATCGCCCGCAACGCGTCCGGCATCTCCCTCGAGGTCAACGCGAAGGGCACGGCGCTCGTCACCTACCGGGCGCAGGGCAAGCTCACGCACCTGCTCGCCTGGGGCGCGGTCAACGCTCGGCAGCGTCCGGCCAGCCCGAGGATCAAGCAGGTCGCGTTCAAGCTCGACTACTCGGGCGGCTGGCTGCACCATCGCCAGACTTGGAAGACCTTCAAGAACACGTGTCGGGCCTACGACGGGCCCGACCTCGCGTGGTTCGTGGCCGGCTGCACGGCGCCGAACGGCTCGTACTGGGCGCTGCAGAGCTGGCAGACGGCGCTCCCCGATCTCGGCCTCGCGCCGTGGCTGCAGTCGCAGAAGACGTGGTGGCTGCACCTGTCCCACTGGACCGGCGACCTGGCGAAGCTCGCGGTCTACACGGACTGGATCTACGGCGGCCGCTTCCAGGAGGTCTTCGGCCAGTACACGTACATGGGCAAGGGCATCCGCGGCTTCGGCACCACGCGCGTCGGCGCGCCGACGGACGGCTACGGCCGGCTGCTGTTCCTCGACACGTACGACTCGAGCTACGGGAAGGGCTGGCTGCGCGAGAACTCGTTCGTCTCGCACGGGCCGCCCGGGATGTTCTGCTACGGCTTCTACGCCCGGAACCCGTGGCAGGGCGGGTACGCCCACCCGCGGTCGACCCCGAACGCCAAGCGCGGGCCCGGCACCGGCGAGCTGTACCGGATCACGGCTCCCGGCCCCGGCGTGACGCCGGACGTGATGTGGCAGGGCGCCGGGCTGCACCCGTACGACCGCAACAACCCGGCCGACGTCTCGCTCGAGCAGCAGATGAACGCCGAGCGGAACTCGATCCGCGCCGGATACGGCAAGTGCACGCACAACTAGCGCGTGCGTGATCCATCACGGTGTCTGACACCATCGCTCACGGTGCAGACCACCCCGTCTGCGACGAAGCTGCGGTAGGCACGCCTCGCAGCTGACGGATTGTCGGCGAAGAGCCGGAGATGGTCGTTCGCCGCCAGAAACCTCGGCGCGAACTCCAGGCCGGCGCAGGGGCGGTAGCTGCTCCACCGCCAATCTTCGGGCGCCGAGCAGAGGCCCGCGCGCACGGGATTGAGCACGATGTACCGTGCCGCCTCCCGGAGATGGACGTCGTTCGTGATCAACTCGCTCCAGAACCGATTGCGAAAAAGGTGCTGCCCGACGTAGCCGTGCCGACGATTCGAAAGTCGTGCAAACGAGGCGTTCAAGAACTGCATCCCGTCCGACAGTCCGTCCAGCTCGAGTCGGATGAGGAGGTGGAAATGATTCGACATCAGGACGAACGCGTGGCACGTCCAGCGCCAACGCGTCGCTGCAATCGAGAGGATCGAGAGGAACGCAAGCCGCTCGTAGTCGTCTTCGAAGACCGTGCAGCCACGGTTGCCTCTCGAGCTCACGTGATAGAAGCCGCCGGGTACCTCGATCCGCCGCTCTCGCGCCATCGCCCGAACGTAGGCGTCATCGCGGCGACCCCCGTCGGCTTGATCCAGTTTCGTGGCACCGTCGTCACGCTTCCGGCACGCGTCTGACACCGGGGTAGCCGCTCGTATGATCGCGCCGTGGCGAGCGGCGACGACCTCCGGGCGGTCATGCGGCACGTGCCTGCTCCCGTCGCGGTCGTCACCGTCACCGTCGACGGGCGCCACGCCGGGCTGACCGTCGCGTCGCTCGTCTCCCTCTCGCTCGAGCCGCCGCTCGTCGGCTTCGCGATCCGCCGCGACGCGGCCCTCCACGAGCTGCTGCGCGAGAGCCGCGACCACGCGATCAGCGTCCTCGCGGCAGGCCAGGAGCACTTAGCCCAGCACTTCGCCCGCGGAGTGCCGCCGATCGCGCTCTGGGAGAACGTCCCCCTGCGCAACGCCAACGGACCGCCGCAGCTCGAGGGTGCAGCCGCCTGGCTGCGCTGCCGCCTCGAGCAGGAGCAGCCGGCCGGCGACCACACCTTCTTCGTCGCCGCGGTCGAGCAGGCCGAGGCGGGCGCAGCCCGACCGCTCGTCTACCACGGCCAGGCGTACGCGGCGCTGTGATCGACGCGTTCGTCTTCGACCTCGACGGCGTGCTGATCGACTCGGAGCAGGTCTGGGACGAGGCACGCGAGCAGCTCGCACGGGAGCGTGGCGGCCGCTGGCACCCCGGCGCGCAGCGCGACATGATGGGCATGAGCTCGGTCGAGTGGTCGCGCTACATGCACGACGTGATCGGTCTTCCCGAGCCGCCGGAGGAGATCAACCGCGAGGTCGTCGAGCGCCTCGCCGCGACCTACCGCGAGCACCTGCCGGCGATCCCCGGCGCGCGAGCGGCGGTCGAGCGGATGGCGGCGCGCTGGCCGCTCGGCGTCGCCTCGTCGTCGAACCGCGAGCTCATCGAGCTCGTGCTCGAGCTGCTCGGTGTCGCAGACCGGTTCGCGGCGCTCGTGTCGTCGGAGGAGGTCGGTCGCGGCAAGCCCGCGCCTGACGTCTACCTCGAGGCCGCCCGCCGGCTGGACGTCGACCCGACGCGCGCCGCCGCCGTCGAGGACTCGCACAACGGGATCCGCGCCGCGAGCGCCGCCGGCATGTACGTGCTGGCGATTCCGAACGCGCAGTTCCCGCCCGACCCCGAGGCGCTCGAGCAGGCCGACGCCGTGCTCGACTCGCTCGCCGAGCTGACGCCGGCGACGGTCGAGGCTACGTGCCGACGGTCAGGTTGACCTTCGCGCCGGCCCTGAGCCGCTTGCCCGCCTTCGGGCTCTGACGCACGACCTTGCCGCGCTGCTTCTTGCCGCCGCGTCCCTTCGCGACCTTCCCGACCCTGCAATGCGCCGCGACGATCTTCGTCCTCGCCTTCCCGACCGCGAGGCCGACGACCTTCGGCACCTTGCACGACGCCGGCGTCAGCGACGGCCCGTCGAACGTCGCCGTGACCGAGTGGCTGCGCGTCATCGAGACCACGCACGTGCCCGTGCCGGAGCAGTCGCCGCTCCAGCCCGCGAACCGGGAACGATCCGCGGGCGCGGCGGTCAGCGTGACCGTCGAGCCGTCGTCGAACCGCCCCGAGCAGGTCGCGCCGCACACGATGCCCGCCGGGCTCGACGTGACGGTGCCGGTGCCCGAGCCCGCCTTCGCGACCGCGAGCGAGCGCAGCCCGCGGCAAGACGGGAACGTGAAGCTCGCGATCCGCGTCCGCCAGTTGTAGGCGCTCGAGCCCGACGGGTAGTACTCGCTCGTGAACCAGAACGTGCAGTCGTCGACCGGATCCACGCCCAGGGAGCTGTAGTCGCCCCAGCGGTTGTTGGTGCCCTGCTGGTCGCCGATGCCGCCGAAGAGCGTCCCCTCGCCCTGGGCCAGCGTGCTCGGCGGGTCGGACGCGAGCCGCCCGGCGTAGCGCAGGCCCGGCGCCACGGACGTGCTCGAGACGCTGTACCCGATCGCCAGGTCGCCCGCCCTGTCCATCGCGGCGCTGCCGAGCCAGCGATTGGTCGTGTCGGGCTGGAAGGTGCTCTGCTGCGCGAACGCGGGGACGCCGGAGGTCGCGTTCCGGATCTCGTACCAGCGTATGCCGGCGACGCCGTTCGAGGACACGGTCTGGTCGCCGACGAGCGCCTCGTGGTCGCCGAAGTTCCGGTACGCGAGCCGGAACATCCCGCGGTCGCCGATGCCGTCGAGCGTGTCGCCGTTCGGCTCGGGGATGCAGTGGCGCGTCGCCGGGCAGAGCTCCGTGTACGGGGCCGGCGTCAGGTTGCCGCCGAGCGTGAACGTCGAGCTCGCCGGGCTCGGGAAATTCGGGTGGAAGCGCCAGACGCGCCAGAGCGAGTTCTCGCCGGACATCAGGAACGGCTCCGGCGCACCGGCCGGCGGTCGCGTCGACCCGTCGAGGTCGGCCGGCAGCATCGCGTCGTTCCCGGGGTTGAAGACGTTGCTCCCGGTGTATGCGACGAAGCTCGCCGAGGGGCTCCCGGCGAGCATTGCGGCACGGTCGAAGGCGAACGGCATCGGCCCGAGGAACTGCTTCGACGTCGGGTCGAACACGTTCATCGTCATGGCGTACGCGTCCGGCCAGACGGCGAGGTGCGGGTAGTCGAAGAACGAATTGCCGAGGTGGAAGTCGTAGCGGTAGTAGCTGCCGGTGGCGTCGCTCGAGGTCGAGACGGCGATGCACTCGTCGGTCGGGAACGCCACGCCGGCGAACTCCGAGATCAGCCAGCGGTTCGCGAGCTGGTCGTAGAGGACGATCGGGTCGCCCGCGCCGTCGGACTCGCACGGGCCGGCCAGGCCCGACCAGAGGGTCGCCGTCGGTAGCGGGCCGAGGACCGACGCGCCGGTCGCCTTGTCGAACACCTGGAAGCCGTCGTTGACCATCTGCACGTACTGCGTGAGGCCGACGTCGCCGTTCGCGTCCGGCGGTGCGCAGTTGCAGCTCACGCCCGGGTAGCCGATCCCGTCGAAGCTCAGGCCCGGCGCGGGCATGTTCGGCGCGAACCGGCGCGCCTGCCGCACGGTCTCGACGTGGTCGAGGTGCTTCGAGACGGGGCGCGGGTTCGGGCTCGTCTCCAGCTCGCCGCCGGGTGCCGGCACTGCGCGGCGCAGGCGGCGAAGCGGCATCGACCGGTCATGCCGGATCGCGTGCCCGACGACCACCCGCCTCCCCGAGGCGGCCTCGGCGCGCGGCGCGCGCGCCACCGGCCCGCTCACGTGGATCGCGACGCCGCGCGGAGCCGCGCCCGCGAGGACGACGCCGGCCTCTACCGACAACGCCAGCGCTGCGAGCAGCCCGAGAACGACCGCACGGCGTCCCCCCGGAATGCCCCCACGCCTCGCCTTTCGCCGCAAGCCCATCTCCCTGTCCGTGCACGGCGACGCCCCACCGCCGCCTCATCGGGTCTTAGCCGGAGTCAAGCCGGAAATCAAGGATCTCTGGCGCGAATCGAGCGGCGCTCAGCGCCGCAGCGCCGCGAAGAGTGCCGCCCGCACCATCCGCGCGGGCGCTGCGGTGAGCGTCTTCTTCAGGTCGAGTCCGCTCGTCGAGCCGGCGACGCCGACGGTCGAGAGCTCGTAGTGAACGGTCGTCGGGCTCGGCTCGCGTTGGCCGTTCACGGCGGTGACGGCGTAGCGGACGGCGACGAAGTACGTGCCGGCCGCGGCGGTGAAGTCGACCGTGACCGACCCGTTCGCGCCGGCGGCGACGACCGGGTTCCTGACCTTCCCACACGCCGCAGTGAAGACGAGGCTGCCGGTGGCGAGGTCGAGCTTCCGGCTGAAGTTCCCGGACGTGATCGCCTGGTCGATCTCGACACGGTGTGCGCCGGCCGGGACGGTGAGCTTCACCCAGTACGTGAGCTTGCTCGGCGTCTCCTTGGAGATCTTCCCGCCCTTCGACGAGTAGAAGACCGAGCCGAGCGTCGCGGCCGTGCCGGCGCCGAACTGCTGGCACGTCGCCGTCGTGTCCGTGATCTGGCTCGCCGACTGGGCCGGGTTGATCTGGAACGTCCGCGGCACGTCGCTTGCCGCGGCGTAGTTCGAGTCGCCGCCCTGCGACGCCGTGATCGTGCAGCTGCCGGCGCCGGTCAGATGCACGGTCGTGCCGGAGACGGTGCACTGGCCGGACGCCGCGAACGAGACGGCCAGGCCGGAGCTCGCCGTCGCGCCCACGGTGAAGTCCGGGTCGCCGACGGTGCGGTCGGGCAGCGGCGCGAACGCGATCGTCTGGCCGGCCTTCTGCGCCGTCGTCGTCTCGCCCACCTGCGGAGCGGCGTTGTAGTTCGCGTCGCCGGCCTGGTCGTACTCGACGCTGCACGTGCCGGTGCCGCTCGTCATCGTGAACGTGTCGCCGCTGTTCGAGCAGGCGCCCGAGCTCGAGAACGTGACCGGGTTGCCGGCGCCGCCGCCGCTCGCCGCCACGGAGAAGGTCGAGCCGAACGCGGCGCTCACGGGCGCATGGAGCGTGATCACGATCGCCTGGTTGGCCTTCGTCGCGTTCACCGACTCCGTCACCTGCGGCGCGGCGTTGTAGTTCGCGTTGCCCGCCTGGTCGTACTCGACCGAGCAGGTGGCCGAGCTGCTCGTCATGGTGAACGAGGCCCCGGTGTTCGAACACGAGCCGGCGCTCGAAAACGTGACCGACCCGCCGGGGGCGCTCGCCGCGACCGAGAAGTTCGAGTTGTACGCGACCGAGGCCGGCGCGTGGGTCGTGACCGTGATCGTCTGGTCGGCCTTCTGGGCCGTGACCGACTCCGTCACCTGGGGCGCCGCGTCGTAGTTCGCGTCACCGGCCTGGTCGTACTTGACCGAGCAGGTGCCGGTGCCGCCCGTCATCGTGAACGTGGCGCCGGAGTTCGAGCAGGCGCCGGCGCTCGTGAAGCTGACCGGCCCGCCCGGCGCAGCGCCCGCGACCGGGAAGCCCGAGCCGTAGACGGCCGAGCTCGGCGCGTGCGTCGTGACCGTGATCGTCTGGCCGGCCTTCTGTGCGGTGACCGTCTCGGTCAGCTCGGGCGCGTCGGCGTACTGGTCGTTTCCGGCCTGGTCGAACCTGACCGTGCAGGCGCCGGTCCCGCTCGTCATCGTGAAGGCGGCGCCGTTGTTCGAGCATGCGCCGCCGCTCGAGAACGTGACCGCGTTGCCCGAGCCGCCGCCGGTCGCCGCCACCGAGAAGGTGCCCCCGTAGAGGGCGGTGCTCGGCGCGTGCAGCGTGATCGTGATCGACTGCGCCTGCTTTCCGGCCGTGACCGACTCGACCACCTGCGGGGCCGCGTTGTAGTTCGCGTTCCCCGCCTGGTCGTACTCGACCGAGCAGGTTCCGCTCGCGGCCGTGATCGTGTACGTCGCGCCGGAGTTCGTGCAGGCACCTGCGCTCGAGAAGCCGACCGAGCCGCCAGGCGCCGTCGCCGCGACGGTGAACTGGCCGTTGAAGGGCTCGGCAGAGGGCGCGTGCTGCGTGACCGTGATCGTCTGGTCGGCCTTCTGGGCCGTGACCGACTCCGTCACCTGCGGCGCCGCGTTGTAGTTCGCGTTGCCGGCCTGGTCGTACTTGACCGAGCAGGTGCCGGTGCCGCCCGTCATCGTGAAGGTGGCGCCGGTGTTGCTGCAGGCGCCGCTGCTCGAGAACGCGACCGCGTTGCCCGAGCCGCCGCCCGCCGCGGCGACGGTGAACTGGCCGTTGAAGACCGCCGAGGCCGGCGCGTGCGTCGTGACCGTGATCGCCTGGTCGGCCCGATTCACCGTCAGGGAACCCGAGCCCGAGCTCGCGGCGAAGGAGCCGTCGCCGGCGAACGACGCGCTCACGCCGGTCGCGTAGGTGCCAGCGTTGATGCCGGCCAGGCTGACGTTCGCGAGCGTCGCGACGCCGCTGCCGTTCGTGGTCGCGCTGCCGACGCTCGAGCCGTTCAGCGTGAAGCCGACCGACTCGCCGGAAACGGGGCTGCCGCCGGAGGTCAGCGTCGCCGAGAGCGATGTCGTGCCGCCGTAGGTACCCGTGGCGCCAGCGGCCGCGAGTGCGGTCGGCGAGGTGCCGGTCGTGTCGGCGAAGCAAACGCTGACGCTCGAGAGCGTCGGCGTCACGGAGCCGCTGCCCGTCGACAGGAACGCCTCGTACTTCAGGTAGCGCAGCCCGTCGAACTGGCTCAGGCTCGCGCCGCTCGTGGTGAAGAACGTGTTCGCCGTCCCGTCCGGGCCGACGAAGGTGAACGGCCCGTACTGCGAGTTGCTCCCCGCGACCTGGAACTTGACCGACGTCCCGGCCGGCTGCGTGGCCGTGAACGAAAGCGTCGTCCAGGTCGGGGTGCGGCCGGCCGCGGGATTCGCGTCCTTCAGCGACGAGACGTACGTCCCGCTCGAGGCGAAGCCCGGGTTCACGTACGTGACGAAGCTCAGGTCGCGGCCGCCGGCCGTGGTGTCCGCCGTCCACGTCGTCCCGCTGTTCGTCGAGGTGACGCGCTGCCCGCTCGCGTACGGGTTCGTGTCGGAGAAGCCGGTGGTCGCGCAGCTGCAGGTGTACGCGACGGTGCCGCTCGCGAAGGCCGAGGCGAGCCGGAAGACGAGCGCGTACCGCGTCCCGGCCGTGACCGCGACCGGCGTGGCGAAGGTGAACGTCTTCAGCCCGCCGGCGCCGCCGTCGTTGAAGCCTGCGAGCGTGGCCGTGCCGAGGTCGGCGCCCGTCGGCACCGGCGTCGTGCCGGTGGTATTCCGGATCGAGAGCGTCACGTTCGGGCTGTTGGCGGTGCAGCTCGCGCAGAAGAGCTCGACGTCAACGCGCTTCAGCTGGCCGCTGACGGTCGGGGTGAACGTCTGTCCCGCCCAGCTCGTGTTGCTGAAGCCGAAGCCGCTCGGGCTGACGTCGTTGTTCCTCGCGGCCGTGTTGTCGGGCGCCGCGAGCACGACACTGCCCGGGCTCGAGACGAGGTCGCAGTTGGACGGTGCGCCGCGCTGGAACGTCGACTGCGTGTTGTCGGAAAAGCAGCCGCTCTGGGCCGACGCGGCGAGCGTGAAGTTCCGCGTGGCCGTGCCTCCGTCGGGCACCGCGATCGTCGCGGCCGAGCCGTCGTCGAAGCCGGCCTTGCTCGCCGTCAGCGAGGCGTAGGTCCCGGCCGGCACCGTGAACGAGTAGGTGCCGCTCCCGTTGGCGGTGGTCGTCCTGCTGCCGAGCGAGACGGTCGCGCCGGCGACCGGGTTGGTGCCGTCGGTGACCGTGCCCGAGAGGGTGCCGTTGCCGACCGGCGTGCAGGCGGGGTTGAGCTTGAACGAGCCGATGCGCGTCAGGTCGTTGAGGCCCGTCGTCGCGTAGTACTCGCCGGTCATCCAGAACTCGCAGCCGTTCGGGTCGAGCGACATACCGGAGTAGTCGCCCCAGCGGGTGCACGCGGCGCCGCCGCAGTTGCCGCTCTGCGCGCCGCTGCCGTCGATCAGCGTCTGCTCGCTCTGGCCGAGCGTGTTCGACGGGTCACCGGCGAGCCGGCCGGCGTACTTGACCTGCGGGTTCGTCGTCGAGTTCGACTTCGTGTAGCCGATCGCCAGGTCGCCGAGGCGGTCGACGGCGAGGCTGGGCATGAACCGGAAGAACGTGTTCGCGCCCTCGGGGTCGTACGATTGGCCCTGGACGACGTTCGCGGCGACGGTTCCGCCAGTGACGTTCGCCTGGTACCAGCGGATCGTCGCGTTGTTCGTGTTGCTGCCGCCGCAGCTCGCGAGCGCGAAGGTCCCGCGGTTGACCGTGTGGTCGACCCAGAGCGACTCGGCGCCGCCGATGTTCGTGTACTGCGGCTGCGCCATCGCGCGGATCGAGAGCGTGTCGGCGGCATTCGCGGGCGTCAGCGCGTTCGAGACCGCCGCGTTCGGCCAGCAGTTGGGCGCGAGCTGCGTCTGCGCCCCGGTGAACGTCGACGTCGACGGCTTGTCCCAGTCGACGTGGAACTTGTAGATCGAGAGCCCGTTCAGGAACTGCTCGGTGGAGACGAAGTACTCGGGCTCACCGGCGGTCGGCGTCCCCGCCTGGAGGCGCGCGTTCGCCGGGATGACCGTGAAGTCCGACGAGTCGCCCGCGAAGTCGACCACCTGCGGGCTCGGCGCGCCGGCGTACATCTGCTGCTTGTTCAGCGCCCAGACGTGGTAGCCGAGGTACGAGCCGCCGGCCGGGTAGCCGAACATGTTCGCGGACATGTAGATGCCGTCCGGCCACACGCCGAACTTCGGGTAGTCGTTGAGCGCGCCCGGGGCGGCGATCGAGTAGAAGTTCCAGCCGCCGTTGACGGGATCGCCGGTCTTCGAGACCGCGAAGCACTGGAAGGCGCCGGGCGGGTTCACGACGTTGCCGCTCGCATCCAGCTTGAACGCGAAGTCGGTGATGAACCAGCGGTTCTCGAAGCTGTCGTAGAGGACGACCGGGTCGCCGAAGTTGTCCGTGTCGCACAGGTTCCCGAAATGCCCCTGGCTCATGAACGAGTTGAAGGTGAACGCCGCGACGCGCGTGCCGGTCGACTTGTTGTAGATGCCGATCGACGTGTTGACGGTCTGGATGTAGTACGTCGGACCGACGTCGCCGTTCTCGTCGGGCGGATGGCCGGCTCCCCAGTTGGCGAAGTCGAGGCCGTCGAAGCTGGAGTCGGGAGCGGGCGCCGCGGCTGAGACCATCTGGCTCTGTTTGATCACCCGCGGGAGCTGGGGTGCGACGCGGGTCGGGTTCTCGAGCGCCTTGGCGGCGCGCGTGCCCAACGGTGCGAAGCCGGGAGCGGTGCGCTCCGGGCGCTCCTTCCTGACGACGAGGCCCCTGAGCTTGCGGACGTCGAAGACCTTCGAATGGGCTGCCTTCAGGTGGAGCTGCTGCGGGCGCGACCGCTTGGCCGCCTTCGGAAGGTGTCCGCGCACGGCCGTGCGCGCGCGCACCGACGCCGGCGACGCCTTTCCCGATCCGAGCGTCGAGCGCTGCTGGGCCGTCCCGCGCTCGAGCAGCTGCTGCGCGGGCGACGCGTGCGTGGTCGCGCTCGCCGCGACGACGGTCGCGATCGCGGCGCCGACGAGCACCGCGGCGACCAGGACCCCGCGCTTCGTGAACATGCTCGTGTATCGACGCGCAGGCGTGCGCCCACGACCCTCATCCCGCCGCATCGCCATCCAACGTGCTCCCCTCTCCCTGCCTGCCGCCGCTGAGCGGGTGATAGCACGGCCCTCGGCCGTGCGACCCGCGAGACCCCTACGTCAGGTTCTTAGCACTGGGTGCGATGCACGTAAAGATCACCCGTCGAAACGGCTGACCAGCACGCACGCGTTGTGGCCGCCGAGGCCCATCGCGTTCGAGAGCGCGACGTCGACCTCGGCCTTGCGCGACTCGTTCGGGACGTAGTCCAGGTCGCAGACCGGATCGGGATGCTCGTAGTTGATCGTCGGCGGCAGCACGCCGTCGCGCACGGCGAGCACGCACATCATCGCCTCGATCGCGCCCGCCGCTCCGAAGCAGTGGCCCATCACCGACTTGGTCGAGGAGACGGCGAGCTCGTAGGCGTGGTCGCCGAAGACGTCCTTGATCGCCTTCGTCTCGGCCGCGTCGCCGAGCGGCGTCGAGGTGCCGTGCGCGTTGACGTACCCGACGCGCTCCGGGTCGACCTCGGCGCGCTTGAGCGCGCTGCGCATCATCTCGGCGACGCCGATCGCCTCGGGCTCCGGCGCCGCGAGGTGGTACGCGTCGTTGGAGGCCCCGTAGCCGAGCACCTCCGCGTAGATCTCCGCGCCGCGCGCCTTGGCCGCCTCGAGCTCCTCGAGCACGAGCACGCACGCACCCTCGCCCATCACGAACCCCGCTCGCGTCGCGTCGAACGGGCGCGAGGCGTGCGGCGGGTGCTCCTGCTCGGCGGCGAGTCCGCGCATCGCGGTGAACCCCGCGAGGATCAGCGGGTGGATGCAGGCCTCGGTCCCGCCGGCGAGGACCGCGTCAGCGTCGCCGCGGCGGATCGTCTCGGCGCCCTCGCCGACGGCGTGCGAGCCGGTGGCGCAGGCGGAGACCGGTGCGTAGTTCGGGCCGCGGATGCCGAGCGAGATCGCGAGCTGCCCGCTCGCCGAGTCGACGAGCACGCTCGGGATGAAGTACGGCGAGACGCGATCCGGTCCGCGGTCGCGCAGCGTCTCGGCCTGCTGGACGATCCCGATCAGGCCGCCGATCGCCGAGCCGAAGACGATCCCGACCCGGTGGGGGTCGAACCCGTTCAGGCCCGCGTCCGCGACCGCCTCCCTGGCGGCGCCGAGCGCGAGCACGACGTTGCGGTCGAGTCGGCGTAGCTCCTTCGGCGGGGCGAGGCCGATCGGGTCGTAGTCCTTGACCTCCGCGGCGACGCGGACGGGCAGCCCGTCCGCGTCGAACGCTCGGATCCAGTCGATCCCGCTCTCGCCGGCCACAGCGGCGCGCCAGGTGTCCGGCGCGCTGTTCCCGACCGGCGTGATCGCTCCCAGCCCTGTGACGACGACTCGCCTCACGGCTGGGAGCTTACGGAGGTGTCAGACCTTGACGCCTTCCTCTTCGAGCGAGATCTCGGCGAAGAGGTCCCAGTGGCCCTCGATCTTCTTGGCCATCGCCTCCTCGTCCTTGCGGTTCTGGCGGGCGACCTCGGCCGTCTTCTTGTCGCCGGCGCGCTCCGCGATCCGCTCGAGCAGCTGGTAGCTCGCGATCTCCATGTGCTCGGTCGCGTACCCGTCGCGGGCGTTCCGGCCGGCCTTCTCGGTGCGGGCCATGTCGACCACGCTCTTCATCAGCGCGCCCATCACCCCGCCTGCCTCCCGGACCGCCGAGGGCGAGGCGCCGCGGTCGTCGAGCCGCCCCTGGAGCCGGCTGATGTGCTCCTCGGTCTCGACCTTGTGGTGCCGGAGGTCGTTCTTGATCTCCTGCTTGTGCGTCGTCTCGATCATGCCGTCGAGCATCCGCAGGACGTTGTTCTCCATCGCGAGTGCTTCGTCGATGTGCTTGTTGAGCTGATCGTCGAGATCGGCCATCGGTCCTCCTCGTGTCGGTGTTCGCTCCATCGCGAATCGCCCGAACTCCTGCCCGCGAAACGTCGCGCGGCCGAGGTAGGCGTCGCCGTGCGGCCGGAGCTCGTCCACGAAGCCGGTGAACGGCGCGCGGTAGTGGAGGCTGAGGCCAACGACGTCGAACGGCGCGCCCGGCAACGGTCCCATCGTCGTCTCGCCGTGCGTACCCTGGATGTGCTTGCGCACGCCGAAGAGCGGCGGCAGCAGGCCGCCGAGCCGCCTGACGTACCACACCCCGTCGAGCTCTGTCATGCCGATAGCGTTGCTCCCTCGGTGCCCCCGCGAAACCTTCCCTTCCCGCCGATGGAGGCCGAGCTCGTCGACGAGCTGCCGGCCGGCGAGTGGCAGTACGAGCCGAAGTGGGACGGCTTCCGCGGCGTGCTCGAGAACCTCGGCGGCGGGCTGCGGCTGTGGTCGCGAAACGGACGCCCGCTGCTCCGCTACTTCCCCGAGCTCGAGGAGGTCGGCGCGCTGCTGCCGCCCGAGTCGGCGCTCGACGGAGAGATCATCATCGCCCGGAAGGGCCGGCTCGAGTTCGACCAGCTCCAGCTCCGCCTCCACCCCGCCGAGAGCCGGATCAAGCGGCTGGCGGCGGAGATCCCGTCGGACTTCGTCGCGTTCGACCTGCTCGTCTGGAAACGGACGCCCGTCTGGAAGCAGCCGCTCGCCAAGCGGCGGCGCGAGCTCGAGCGGAAGGCGGCGAAGTTCCGCCTCTCCCCGGCCTCGCGCGACCCGGAGCAGGCGGCGAAGTGGCTCGATCGGCTCGAGCAGGCGGGCCTCGACGGAGTGATCGCGAAGCGGCTCGGCCTGCCGTACATGCCGGGCTCACGGGAGGCCGTCGTCAAGGTGAAGCCGTACAAGACCTGCGACTGCGTGATCGTCGGGTTCCGCTGGAGCGAGAAGGCGGACGGCCGGATCTCGACCCTGCTGCTCGGCCTCTACGCAGACGACGGCTCGCTCGACTTCGTCGGCCACTGCTCCGGGTTCCCGGCGGCCGTGCGACGCGAGCTCGAAGCCGAGCTGCCGAAGCTGCGCGAGCCGGGCCACCTGAGCGACAGGCGGATCCCGGGCGGCCAGAGCCGCTGGTCGCGCGGCAAGGAGCTCGACTGGAACCCGGTCAAGCCCGAGCTCGTCTGCGAGGTGCGCTTCGACAAGCTCGAGGGCAACCGCTTCCGCCACGGCACGAGGTTCCTCCGCTTCCGGCCCGACAAGGATCCGCCCATGTGCACGTGGGACCAGGTGCGTCCGAAGCGGCGCCGTGACGACCCGACGGTCGAGAAGCTGCTCGCCCGCTGACACGGCCGTTTCCGCCATGCCATGGGGACAGTCCCCGGGCCGTGGCCGAAACGGACGATAGGCCGCGGCCAGGAGCGGGCTCGAGCCCACCTGCCGGCCCGCGAAGGGACTGTCCCTGGGTCAGGGCCTTTGCGTCCAGCGGCGCGAGCGGCTGCGCTTGATCTCGACGATGCTCGTGTCGCCCGGCGGGATGCCGAGCTGCTCGAAACGCGGGAGCAGGCTCGCCTTGCGCCGCCACATGCCGGCCGTCGGGTCGCCGACCTTCGCGATCCGCTTCCGCATCGTTTTCAGCGTGAACCGCGCCGGATCCGAGCGCGCCACCTCCTGCCAGAGCAGCGGCGCGGAGACGCGAGCGTCCGGCGTCGGCCGCACGGAGTACGCGCACGCGATCGTCCGGTCGCGGGCGTTCTGGCCGAAGTCGACGAACACGCCGCGGCGGTCGGCGACGCGCCACGTCGTCGTCGCGACGTCCTGGTCGCCCACGCGGCGCTCGACCTCCTCCGCCAGCGCCTTCGCGAACCGCCGCACCTCGGGGAAGGCGAGCTCCGGGCGGATCGGCGCAAGGATGTGCAGCCCCGTAGCGCCGGACGTCTTCGGGTACGACGCGAGGCCGAGCTCGTCCATCACCTCCTTGACGACGAGCGCGATCTCCCGGACGAAGTCCCACGGGTTCCCCTCGCTCGGGTCGAGGTCGATCAGCAGGTAGTCGGGCCGCTCGATGTCGTCCACGCGCGAGTGCCACGTATGCAGCTCGATGCAGCCGAGGTTGATCACCCACGCGAGCGCGGCCGCGTTGTCGACGACGGCGAAGACGGTCGAGTGGCCGCTCGGGAACTGCACGAACTGCTCCCCGACGAAGTCCGGGTGCGCCGGCACGCGCTTCTGGTGGAAGAAGTCGCCCTCGACGCCGTTCGGATACCGCTTCATGTGGAACAACCGCCGCCGGATGTGGTGCAGCGCGCATGGCGCCACATCGAGGTAGTAGCGGACGAGGTCGCCCTTCGTCAGCCCTTCTTGCGGGAAGAAGAGCTTGTCCGGATTCGTGATCTGAACCTCGTGCCGGCCGATCCTCATCGCGAGAAGTATGGGCCCGGTCGCCCGGGCCCAGTGGGAAGACGGAGAGGGCGGGATTTGAACCCGCGATGGACCTTTCAGCCCATACGCGATTTCCAGTCGCGCTCCTTAGACCGCTCGGACACCTCTCCAGGTGGCGCAGGGTACCCCGGGTTGACTCCGCAGATATAGAGGAGTAGAAGCGCGCCAAGCATCGCTCTACGAGGGGAGCCCGAGATGGCTGGCAAGCTGGTGTTGGTGGTCGTGGCCGCCCTGGCCACGCTGACGATGACTGCGGCTGCGCAGGGCGGCAGCCGCCCGAAGACGCTGACGGTCGGACAGCAGAGCGCGAGCTGTCCGAAGCCGGGGTACCAGCGCATCGGCGACGCGATCGAGGACGCCGCGCCCGGCGACACGATCGCGATCTGCCCGGGAACGTACGCCGAAGGCCCGGGAACCCCCGGCACCTCCGTCCTGACGATTCGCAAGGACCTGACGCTCCGCGGCGCCGGCGCCGACCAGGTCACGATCGAGCCGACGTCCGTGGGCCAGAAGCGGATCGCCGCGGACAGCCAGGACCTGCGCGACGGCCGCGGCGTGATCGTCGCGGTGATCGGCGGCAAGAACAACCCGGTCACGGTGAACATCTCGGGCGTGACGGTCGACGCCAACGGCGTCGACGCGACCGCGGGCATCGTCTACGTCGACGCCCAGGGAACGATCAGCCGCTCGCACGTCACCGGGCTCGCCATCGACGAGAGCGCGAACGGCTACACGGTCCCCGGAGGGTTCCGCAACAGCGCCTTCGGGATCGGGATCGCGGACGTCACCCGCGTGAAGCCGAACGGCGGCAACCGGCCGCCCTTCGCGCCGCGGACGCTGACGATCGACCACACGCGCGTCGACCGCTACAACTCGGTCGGCGTCCTGATCGACGGCGCCACCTCCGACTACGCGGACGGCTCGACGCTCGAGCCGTCCGGGGTGCCGAACCGCGGGATCCTGATCAGCGACCAGATCGCCGGCCGCAACTCCTGCCAGAACTACAACGACTTCACTGCGGGCGGCCCGACCTACATCGTCGGCGACTGCCAGCCCTCCGGCGGCAGCAACCCGATTCCGCCGCCGCTGCCGCTGACGACCGGGCCGCTGTTCGGCCAGGACGGCGTCCGCGTGACGGCGGGGGCGTCCGTCCAGGTGTCGGACACGACGGTGTCCTCGAACTTCGTGCACGGCACCGGCGCGCCGGTCGGCAGCGTCTTCGCGCCGACGCCGAACAACGACCCGTACGCGCTCGGCAGCCACGCGGAGAACAACCAGAACCTGCGCCTCGGCGCCGGGATCCGCCTGGTCGGCGCGGCCGCCTCGTCGGTCACGCACAGCAACATCACCGACAACGCGTTCGGCGTGCTGAATACGACCCTCGACGGCGTCTCGAACAACTCGGCGACGCCGGTGCAGGCGCCCGACAACTGGTGGGGCCTGCGTGCCGGCGCCGTCACCCTCCCCACGCCCGGCCCGGCCGTCTGGCCGAGCGTCGCCGCACCGAGCGCGACGACGTACAACCCGCCGATCCCGGAGAACCCGGTCAACGGCAACGCCGTGGCCGACCCGAGCTGCCCGGCCGGCGTCTCCGACTCGGACAGCGTCCCGTTCTGCCCATACCGCTCGAGCACGCAGTCCGACCAGGTCGGCGGCGAGTGGCCGATCGCGGCCGCGCCGATCGGGCAGGACGACCCCGCGCCGTGCACGAGCGGCACGCAGCTCGACGCGAACATCCCGACCTACGACTCGTTCTTCGGCAGCGTGCTCGGCGGGCCTGCGACCGGGGACGGCCTGTCCGGCGCGACTCCATCCGCCAAGAAGACCGGCCAGCTGATGGCCTACGTGCAGGCGGTGAAGGACGCGATCGCGGCGAACCCGGGCACGACGGGCCAGCGCGTGGCGGTCAAGACCTATTCGGCGGGCACGAGCGTCCTCGGCGTGCCGATGTCGATCATCGTCGTGGGGACGCCGGGCAACATCGCCAACCTCGACGCGGGCCGGAACGACGGCGCCTTCTGGCGCGGCGTCATCTCCGGCCAGACCTCGCAGGCCGACGCGCTCTCGCAGGTCGGCGTGCGGCCGGGCTTCGGCTGGATCACCGGCACGCCGCACGGCAACGAGCCCGCGGGCGGCGAGGCGTCGGTCAAGGAGCTGTACGACCTGACCGCCCGAACCGACTGCGCGAACGCCCAGCGGCTCGCCAACCTCGACGTCTTCATCCAGCCGGTCTCCGCGCCGGACGACCGCGACCACAACACGCGCACGACGGCGTGGTCGTTCGACCCGAACCGCGACCGCGGCACGATCCAGATGCCGGAGAACGCGCAGCTCTTCGACAACGCGGTGCAGTACCCGGGCCTGTTCTTCATCGACGCCCACCAGCAGTCGTCCGGCTACTTCTTCCCGCCGAACGAGGATGCCGCGCTCCACGAGATCTCCCACTTCGCGCTCGACCTGATCAACGACGTGATCGGCCCGAGCATCCAGCAGACCTTCAACGACCAGTCGGCGCAGTACCGCAACTACAACACCTACGACCTGTTCGTCCCCGAGTACGGCGACACCGTGCCCGCGCTCCTGATGGGCGGTGCCGGGATGACGTACGAGAAGGGGAACAACGAGAGCTACGGCAAGCAGGTCTACGACCACTACCTCGCGATGGACGAGACCGTCTCGGCGGTCGCGGCCGAGAAGACGCGCCTGATGACCGACTGGGTGAAGCAGTGGCAGGAGGCGGTCGACCAGGGCTCGAGCTGCCGGCTCCAGGACAACACGCAGGTCAGCCCGACCGTGATCGACCTGCTCGACATCGGCCAGTCGACCAAGGACCAGGACCCGAACACGAGCGTCTGCGGCTACTACTTCCTGCCCGGCGCCCACTCGGGTGACGTCGCGCAGACGATCAAGGATCTGCAGCGGGCCGGCGCGAACGTCTACAGCCTGACCGCTCCGCTCACGATCGCGGGTGCGCACCGCTTCGGGAACTTCGACGTCAACGCGGTGCAGGGCGGGCCGTCGCCGGCGCTGACGGACACGGTCACGCTTCCGGTCGGGACGCTGTGGGTGCCGCTCGACCAGCCGACGAAGCACTGGATCCAGGCCGTGCTCGGCGAGAACCCGTACCTGCCATTCCACTACTTCTACGACAAGGTGACGTGGTCGTACTCGCTCCTGCGCGGCTTCGCGGGCAACGGCTTCCTGACGCAGAAGCCGCCGGCCTCGACGCCGATGACGCTGATCGGCACGCCGTCGCTCGGGTCGGCGCCGGCATCGGCGCAGCCGGTCTACGCCTTCGACACCGACTCGCTCGCCGGCCTCGCGCTGGTGAACAAGCTGCTCGGCCAGGGAGCGACCGTCTCCCGCGGCTCGGCGGCCTTCGACTCCGGCGGCACGCACTTCGCCTCCGGCGCGGCGCTCGTCGACGGGGGCTCGATCAGCCTGGCCACGCTCACGGCCGACGCCCTCCAGGCGCAGACGCCGGTGTACGGCCTCGCGAGCTACCCGGTCGCGCACTACGCGCTGACGTTGCCGAAGATCGGCGTCTACACCGGCGGCGCCACGGCGCCGACGAACCCGGCCTTCCACGGCGCAGGCGACGGGTTCTGCACGAGCACGGCGTACTGCGAGGTGATGTTCGACCTGACCGCGAAGGAAGGGATCCCGACCTCGCAGATCGGGCAGATCACGTCCACCGACCTCGCGAACGGCGCCCTGGTCAGCGGGGGCTACACCGCGTTCATCAACCCGAGCTCCACGATTGCGGCGGGTCCCGGCGCGACCGCGCTCCAGACGTTCGTCAACGCGGGCGGGCGTTACATCGGTGCGCTCACGGGCGGCGCCACCAGCGCGCGGAACGCCGGGATCTCGACCGTGAACACGAACGCGATCAGCGGGCTCACGACGCCCGGCTCGACGTTCGACGCCACGTGGAACACGTCCAACCCGGTCGCCTGGGGCTTCGACGCCGGCGGCTGGATCTACCGCGAGACGAACGGCGACCCGAACTACGACCCGACGACGCTCGGCGGGAACGGCGGGACGATCCCGGCGGCGACGTCCGTCGCGACCTACGCGCCGGCGGGCGACTGCGGCGGCCCGGCAGGCTGGGGCAACTGCTACGGCTACGACGTCAACGCCAACACGACGCTGCCCGGCCGCCCGGCAGTGATCGACCAGCCGTTCGGCGCCGGCCACGCGATCATGCTCGGCTTCGACGCCTGGTTCCGCGCCTGGACGACGCAGGAGGAGCGCGTCGTCCTCAACAGCGTGCTCTACCCGGGCGGCGCGGCGATCCCGGCCTCGTAGGTACTAGAAGGGGGCGCCTCCCGAACAGAGGCGCCCCCTTCGATCTACATCGACATCCGCATCGCGACGTCGTAGCGGCCGACCGACGTCCGCTGCCCGGGCGTATCCCCCGGGCTCATGTTGCTCAGGATCTCGTCGCCGCTGCGGTACTTGTCCTCGTCCTCGAAGAAGACGATCACGACCGACTTCTCGGCGTCGGGATCGTGGAGGACGATCATCTCCTGCGGCTCCAGCCCCTCGGGTGGCTGGCCGTCCTGCATCTCCTGCCGCATCTGGTTCATGCGGTCGCTGCTGACCCCCTCGAAGGTGACGACGCGTGCAAGCGCCATGGGTGCCCTCCTTGTCGGTTGCCGCAACCCTACGCCGATCTCGAGTCCCGGACTGGCGGCCACCGGGTGCTTCAGGCAGTATCGGCGCCAATACAGGAGCAGCTCCCACCGCGCGCGTACCGCCGGTGTGGTTGCCGTGGGCAGGGCGATCGGAGGGCTGATAGATGCATCGGATTTCACGGCTGGTCATTCCTGCAATCGCAGTGCTTGTGCTCGCCGGAACGGCGCAGGCACTTGGAGGAGCGGGGGTGCCCAGGTTCCACCGCGGGCTCTCGCAGGCGCAGATCCTGCAGACCGCCCGCGCCACGCATCGCGTCATCGTCGTGATGAAGGCGCAACAGCGAGGGCGCCTCGCCACACCGGCGAGCGTCACCACTCGCCGGGCCGTGCAGGCCGGCCAGCGACGGTCGCTGATGGCGCGCGTCGGCGCCTCCGGACTGTCGGTGACGCGCAGGTACACGGTCCTCAACGGCTTCGCCGCGATCGTCTCGGCTGATGCGCAGAAGCGGCTGGCGGCAGACCCGGCGGTCGCCGCGGTGATCCCGGACGCGGCGGTCAAGCCCGTAGCTTCGCGACGGCCGACCGTCCCGCCTCCCTCTTCGTTCAACCCGGGCAACCCGACCACGCCGCAGAGCGGGATCTGCCCGGCCGACCCCGCGAAGCCGCTGCTCGAGCCCGAGGCGCTGCAGACGATGCACGTCGCCTTCAACGACCCGTCGATCCCGCAGGCCGCGAACCTGGCCACCGGGGCGGGCGTCAAGGTCGCCTTCTTCGCCGACGGGCTCGACACCAACAACCCGGACTTCATCCGCGCCGACGGCTCGCACGTCTTCGTCGACTACCGTGACTTCACCGGCGAGGGCCCGAACGCCCCGTCCGGCGGCGCGGAGGCCTTCGGCGACGCGAGCTCGGTCGCCGCGCAGGGCCGCCAGGTCTACGACCTTTCGCAGTTCGTCAACCCCGCGCACCCGCTGCCTCCGGGGTGCACGATCCGCGTCCGCGGCGTCGCGCCGGGCGCGTCGCTGATCGGCATGAAGGTCTTCGGCGAGGGCGGCTCGTTCACCTCGACGATCATCCAGGGCCTCGACTGGGCCGTCACGCAGGATCACGCGGACATCCTCAGCGAGTCGTTCGGCGGCTACGCGATGCCGGACACCGCGATCGACGCGATCAAGCAGTTCAACGACGCGGCCGTCCGCTCCGGGATCACCGTCACGCAGGGCACGAACGACTCGGGCGCCACCGAGGGCCCGACGACGCCCGCCACCGACCCGAACGTGATCGACACGGCAGCGACGACGAACTTCCGCAGCTACGCGCAGACCACGTCGTACGGCTTCCAGTTCTCGAACGGGACGTGGCTGAACGACAACGTCTCGTCGATCAGCGGCGGCGGCTTCAGCCAGCTCGCCGACACGCCCGACGTCTCGGCGCCGGGTGAGGCCGACTGGGCGCTGTGCACGCCCAACCCGGCGCTCTACCAGGAGTGCGTGTCGTTCGCGGGCACGCCGGCGTCGCTCGAGCAGTTCGGCGGCGTCAGCCAGTCCACACCGCTGACGGCCGGCGCGGCTGCACTGGTGATCCAGGCCTACCGCAACACCCACCACGGCCAGACGCCGTCGCCGGCGCTCGTCAAGCAGATCCTGCTCAGCACGGCCAACGACCTCGGCCTGCCGACGCAGGAGCAGGGCACCGGCGAGGTCGACGCGTTGAAGGCCGTCCAGGCGGCGATGTCCGTGAACGGCGGCACGCCGACGGGACACAGCCTGCTGATCGGACCGAGCAAGCTCACGTTCGTCCAGGACGCGGGCTCGCAGGCGAACCGCGGGTTCACCGTCACGAACACCGGCGCCGTCACGCAGACCGTCAGCGCGCAGGCGCGGGCGCTCACGCAGACGCTGTCCGACACGAAGAAGGACGTCACGCTCGGCACGACGCCGACGTTCGTCGACCAGTTCGGCGGCTCCCGCCCGTTCGTCACGACGACGTTCACGATCCCGAGCGGGACAGATCGCCTGATCGCCTACGACGCCTGGAGCGGGCCGCACGCCCGCGTCGGCCTCGCGCTGATCGACCCGCAAGGAACGTACGCGGCGTACACGCGGCCGCAGGGCAACGGCAACCACGGCCAGGTCGACGTCCGCAAGCCCGTCGGCGGCACGTGGACGGCGCTCGTCTTCCTGCGCGACGGCACCTTCACCGGCACCGTCCACCTCGAGGTCGCGGCGCAGAACTTCACGAACGTGGACAGCGTCTCGCCGTCGAGCCGGACGCTGAAGCCCGGTCAGACCGGCCACTTCCACTACCGCGCGACGATGCCGTCGGCCGCGGGCGACAGCGCTCACGACCTGGTCGTCTCCGACAGCTCGGGCGACTCGACCGTCGTGCCGGTCGTCCTGCGCTCGCTCGTTCCGACCGGCAGGCACGGCGGGACGTTCGACGGCACGCTCTTCGGCGGCAACGGCCGCGAGTTCGTTGCGCAGACGGACACGTTCCAGTTCGACGTCCCGAGGAACGCGAAGGCGTTGAGCGTCTCGCTCTCGTGGCCCGACAACGCCGGCACCGAGGTGATCGGCTGGCTGATCGACCCGGCCGGGACGCTGCTCGGCTCGGCGTCGTCGCTCTACGTCGACCCGAACACGGGCAACGCCACCTTCACGCACGGTCTCGAGGCGTTCGCCGTCTCGCCGCGGCCGGGACGGTGGAAGTTCGTCGTGACGCCGACGTCGCCCGTGGGCGGAACGGTGCTCTCGACGCCCTACCACGGCGTGGTCTCGTTCGACCCGCCGGCGATCCACGCGTCGGGCCTGCCCGACGGCGGCAAGGTCAAGGCCGGGCAGCCGATCACGGCGCACGTGACGGTGACGAACACCGGGCCGGGCACGATGGACGTGTTCGCCGACCCGCGCCTGGGCGACCGCTCAGAGATCGACTCGCTGCTCCCGCTGTTCGCGCCGCCGACGGTGCAGCTGCCCGGGACGGCGGTGCCGTCCTTCCTCGTCCCGACGCAAACGGACGCAGTGCTCGGCGCCGCTCAGGCCACGCAGCCGATCGTGCTCGAGATGGGCTTCGGAGCGATCGGCGAGGGTGACCCGGACGTCCTCGGCGTGAGCCAGGGGAACGACGCCTCGGCGTCGTTCAGCGGCCCGCCCGAGCTGGCCAACGGCACGTGGTTCCTGGCCCCGTCGCTGCTCGGGCCGTTCAACGCGGCCGCGTCCGGCTCGGCGGTGGTCGGGATGGCCGCGCGCATGAAGGCGTTCGACCGGGACGCCGACTCGACCACCGGCGACTGGTGGCGTGTCCTGATCGACGGCACCGGCTACGCGCCGCTGCAGCTCGGGCCGGGTCAGTCCGGGACGATCACGGTCACGTTCACACCGCAGGGCACGCACGGCGACAGGGTCCACGGCGTCCTCTACGTCGACGACTTCAGCCAGCGCGTGCTCACCGGGAACGAGGAAGCGGCGTTCCCGTACAGCTACCGGATCAAGTAGCGCACGGACCGTGCCCGCGCGGGCCCTTCGGGGCCTGCGCGGGCACAGCGAGCGAAGTAGGCTGGCGGCCCGTCTTGCCATGAACAAGCCGCGCATCTTCCTGGGGTCGTCGGGCGAGCAGACGAAGCTGGTCGAGGCGATCACGCGCGGGCTCGAGGACGTCGCCGAGGTCGAGCCCTGGACGACGACGTTCAACCCGGGCCGCTCGACGCTCGACCGACTCGTCGAGCTCTCCCAGGAGGTCGACTTCGCCGCTTTTGTGTTCGCCCAGGACGACTGGACGACGACGAAGGCGTCGGAGTCGGGTCAGGGGTCGCCGCGCGACAACGTCGTGTTCGAGGCCGGTCTCTTCGGCGGCGCGCTCGGCATCCGGCGGACGTTCATCCTTCACGCGGAAGGATCGAAGCTGCCGAGCGACCTGCTCGGGCTGACGTCCGTGCGGTACCAGCCCGCGGCCGGACCCGACGTCGTCACCGCGATCAACGAGAAGCTCCGCAAGGCGATCGAGGCGGAGGGACGCCGCGGCCCGGTCGAAGGGCTGTGGTGGCAGCTCTCGCTGACGATGCGCAGCGAAGAGGAGCCGTCCGCCGTGAGCCTGCTGGAGATCTCGCGGGACCGCGACGGCGGCCTGAACGTGACCGGGCGAGCGTGGCAGGAGGACGGGATGCTCTCGGCCCGCTACTGGAGCGAGGCGGCGAAGGAACGCAGGGATCCGGCGGGCGTCTTCTACTTCTGGCGCGGCGAGCGCCCGCGGCATGCGAATGCTCCGCAACTCGAGGGGACGGGCGAGATCAGGGTGGAGAGCCCGAATCGGGCGACCGGCTACTGGACGACACGGTCCGACCGCGACGCGGCTCTGAACGCCCGGACCGCCGGCGTCTATCTCCGGGCCGACCCCCCGGACCTGCAGATCCTGGACAGCGGGAGCGAGGACGATCGCCGCCGGCTGATTGCGCAACGCCTGCAGGAGTGGAAGTCGGCCGACAGCGCGTTCTGAGCGAGCAAGATCCGCGGGCCGCGTTGCCATCGGTGCGCGGATCCGTATCCTCTCGACGTGGCGACCGTCTCGCCGCCCCCGCCGCTCTCACGCGCTTCCGTCCGGCGCCCTCCTCGGCGCCGTCGGGGTTGGCGTGTCTTCTGGACGATTTTCGCCGTCGTCGTCCTAGCCGTGGCCGGGCTCGCCGCAGCGGTGTTCGCGTGGTCCGGGATCAAGCTGGCGGCCGATCCGACCGCCCTCACCCGCGTCGAGGTGCAGCCGTTCGGCGGGACGCTCGAGCAGGTGCGCGCGTTCGGGCCCGACGGCCGGAACATCCCGGTGGCCGTGCGCGGCGGGCGCCTGTTCCCACAGCGGCGTCTGACGCCGGGCGAGCAGGTCACCGTCGTCGCCCTGGTGCGGCGCTCGCACTGGATCGGGTGGGCGATCGGCGACGAACGGCGCGAGCAGCAGACGATGCGCGCTCCGACCGCGGGCGTGAGCACTCGCTGGCTGACGGTTCGGCGCGGTGCGCCCGTCCGCGTGAGCTTCGACCGGCCGGTGAGCGCGGTCGCGTACGGCAACGGCAAGTACCTGATGCGCCGAGCGCTGGCCCACCCGCAACGATCGGTGTCGCTCGGGACTCGCCCCGCGGCCGGCTCGATCCAAATCTCGGCCGCGGCACGCCCGTGGGAACGCCTCGGAGCGCCGGCCGCCGTGAGCTGGTTCCCGCCGGCCGAGCTGCCCGTCGCGGTGGTCGATCCGGCGCCGGGCACGCACGTCGCCCCGGCCACCCCGATCACGCTCACCTTCTCGAAGCCGGTCGCCGACGCGCTCGGCTCGAGCCGCCCGGCGCTCTCGCCGCGCATGCCGGGCGGCTGGCGCCAGCTCGACAGCCACACGCTCGTCTTCCGACCCTCCGGTCTCGGCGCCGGCTTCGGCGCCGACGTCCGGCTCGCGCTCCCGCGGGCGGTGGACGTGACCGACGCGTCCGGCAACCGCCTCCACCCCGCGCGCCGGATCACCTGGACGGTGCCGCCCGGCTCGATGCTCCGGCTGCAGCAGCTGCTCGCACAGGCGGGCTACCTGCCGCTCGACTGGACACCGGCGGGCGCTCCCGTCGCGCGCACGCCCCTCGCGCAGGTCCAGGCCGCCGTCGACCCGCCCAAGGGCCACTTCAGCTGGCGCTACACGAACACGCCGCCCGAGCTGCGCGGGCTCTGGAGCGAGGGCAACTCGAACCAGGTCACGCGCGGCGCGGTGATGATGTTCCAGCACGACAACAATCTCACCGTCGACGCCATCGCTGGGCAGCAGGTCTGGCGCGCGCTTCTCGCCCAGGCGATCGCCGGCAAGCGCCGGCAGGGCGGCTACAGCTACGTCTACGTGCACAGCACCGTGCCGCAGTCGCTGACTCTGTGGCACAACGGTCAGACGGTGCTCACCTCACCAGGCAACACCGGCGTGCCCGCCGCGCCGACCCAGCTCGGAACCTTCCAGGTCTTCGAGCACATTCCGGTTGGCACGATGAGCGGGACGAACCCGGACGGCTCGCACTACAACGATCCCGGCATCCGTTGGATCAGCTACTTCAACGGCGGCGACGCGATCCACGCGTTCAACCGCGCGTCGTTCGGAACCCCGCAGAGCCTCGGCTGCGTCGAGCTCCCCCTCGCCGCCGCCGCGCGGGTCTGGCCGTACACGCCGATCGGGACGCTCGTCACGGTCGAGCAGTAAGCCGAGCGCCGATGACCTAGATGGGCCAGAACCGCCGGGCCCGAGCGGTCGTCAAAGCCTCTGGCCGGCGCGCCCCTCCGGGAGGGGGCCTCTCCGTGTCGCCTCCGGGGTCTAAGGGGGCGCCCGGCCCTCGAGCCAGGCGAGTGTGGACACGCCTGCCTGGTCACGCAGCCGTCCGGTCTTGGCCAGGGACCGGGCGGCTGCACCTAGAGGCGGAGGGGGAGGGATTTGAACCCTCGCGGGGACGAAACCGCCGCCCGAACCGTTTCCGAGACCCGCGCGGTCCGTCGCTCGGAACGCTTGGTTACGCCTGCCGTGGCGTCCCGTGGCGAGGCGCGGCCGGTCCGTGCGCCAGTCGTTCACGCCGGAGACTTCGAGGGCGGAACGATCATCCGGAGGTGCGGTCGGGGCGAACAGAGAGGAGGTGGGCGGTCGGGAACCGCGTACGTGACGCGGCTCCCGACATGCCTAGGTTGGCGGTCAGGGAAGGAGTGGTGCTGTTCCCCAGCGTGGGGAGCTTTCCCAGAGGTCCGTATTAGTGATGTCCGTCAGGCTCGTGACACGCATGTGCCTGTCGAAATGGCCAACGAACACGTCGGCGTTACCGTCCGGACCGACCCCCGGTGCGATGCCGATCGTGAACGCGGTTCCGTCCGGTGAGAAGCCTGACGAGAAGAACTGCTGCCTGTTCGAGCCGTCGAGCAGGATCCGCAGTCCGGTGCCGTCCGGGTGGGCCATCATCAACTTGGCCGATCCGGGGACGCCGTTGTCGGTGCGGAACATGATCCAGCGACCATCGGGCGAGTAGTCAGGATGGTCGGAGCCGTTCACGCCCGGCGGGGAGACGCGGACGAGGTTAGCGCCGGTGATTGAGTCCGCTGTCCAGATAGCCGGCTTGAAGTCTGGCGGCTGGTTGCGCTGGAAGGCGATCCGGCTGGAATCGGGTGACCACTGCGGGCTCTGATCGAACGAGGTGCCGTCGACCCGATGAGTGATCTTGCGCAGCCCACTGCCGTCGGGGTGGACGGCCCAGATCGTGTCGTCAGCCGGATTGCCGTTCGAATCGAAGGGACCGAACACCAACTCGAACGCGATCCATTGCCCGTCCGGTGACCAGGACGGGTTGAAAACCCCGACACAGTTCGCGAGCAGGCCGGGGCCGGGGCACGGGACGATCTGCTGTGGGTTCTGTCCCAGCGCACCGACCGTCCAGATCGAACTTGAACCATCCGCCGTGTCGTGCTCGTAAACGAGCTGGGTGCCATCCGGCGACCAATTCTGGTTCGTGTCCAGGTTGCCATCGCCAGGGAACGTGATCTGGGTCTGATCAGTGCCAGCTGGATTCATCACGAACAAGGCACCGGTGCTGTGGCTCGAATCGAAATAGACGCGATAGGAGATCAATCCGTTCTGGCCCGATGGAGTCGCACCACTGACCCCCACTAGGACAAGGGCCGCCGCCATCGCGCTGACGAGGGTAAGCAACAACCTCATCGGGCGGCGCTGACCCAACAGAGGCTCGATCATCTCAACTCCTCTCCTCGTTGACGAGCTTCTGGCCGATGCAGGATCGTCCGCGGCGCCGCTACCGGGCGGCTTCCGAGCGACTACCGTCTCGGTGTGTTGCAGTTCGGCGTTCTCGGACCGATCGAGGTCGTCGCGACCGGCGGCCCGCTGCAGCTCGGCGGCCCGCGGCAGCGGTCAACTCTCGCCCTCCTCCTGCTGAACATGAACCGCGTCGTCTCGATCGACGAGCTAGCTGACGCGCTCTACGCCGGTAGACCCCCGGTGACCGCAGTAACTCAGGTCCACAAGCAGATCGCCGAACTTCGACGGGTGCTCGGCTCGGAGGCGATCCGCACGCAGGGTTCCGGCTACGTCATCAACATCGCGCGCAAGCAGATCGACCTCGCTCGCTTCGAGGAGCTGCTCGCCGACGCTGCCGAGGCCATATCACGATCTGATCCCGCCAGTGCCGCCGCGTTTCTGAAAGACGCGCTGGCCCTCTGGCGAGGGGAGGCCCTCGGAGACCTGCGCGACGAGGAGTTTTTCGTGCCGCAAGCTAGGCGGCTGGAGGAGCTGCGACTCACGGCGCACGAGCGGCTGGCGGAAGCGGAGCTCGCGCTTGGGCGTCATGCAGAGGTCGCCGCCGAGCTGGAGCGTCTCGTCGCGTTGCACCCGCTGCGCGAGTCGTTGCGCGCTCTGCAGATGCTCGCTCTCTATCGGTCCGGCCGCCAGGCGGAAGCGCTGGAGGTCTTCAGGCGGGCGCGAGCCGAGCTCGTCGAGCGGTTCGGGATCGAGCCCGGCTCGGCGCTTCGAGCCGCGGAGCGCGCGATTTTGCAACAGGATCCGGCGCTGGAGCTCGATCGACCGGCTGTCGACGAGGCTCGGGTGGTCCTGATCCTCGCGTCCCGCGACGCCGCACCCGACGAACTCATGGCGGTCGCGCGGCCGCTCGCAGGTTCGCGTGAGCTGATTCTTGCTCGATTCATCGCCGACGAGGACCAGCTCGCCACGGCGGCCGAGGCGCTTAACTCACCCGCCCGAAGCCTCGGCAGCAATGTGCGGACCGCCGTCTTCACGAGCACCGATGCGGTAGCTGACGCGGTCCGGCTCGCCGACTCCTATGCCGTCGAGCTCGTTCTCGCGGATTCTGTGGAAGAGATCGACGGCGAGCACGTGCCGGACGAGCTCGCTGCGCTCTTCAACCGCTCCCCGGCCGATGTCGCAGTTGTCTCCGGTCCTACGCGAATCTCCCACGGCATCTTCGTCCCCTTCGGCGGCGGCGAGCACGACTGGGCCGCACTCGAACTTGCAACGTGGCTCGCGGCGGCCGCCGGAACCGAGCTCGTGCTCGTGGGCACGGGCTCCAACCGACAGAGCGGCCGCCGGGATGCAAGCCGACTCCTCGCGCACGCGGCTTTGGCGGCGCAGCGGCTCGCCGGCGTCTCCACTCGCCCGCTACTTGCGGCACCATCGCACGAGGACTTGTGCAACGCCGTGAAGCCTGCCGGTGCCGTGATCATCGGCCTCACGGAAAGCTGGCAGTCCTCCGGCATCGGCGACGCCAGACGCGCACTCGTCGCTGCCGGTGCGCCGCTGGTGCTCGTCCATCGCGGCCCTCGCCCGGGCGGCCTCGCGCCGAACGCGAGTCGCACCCGCTTCTCCTGGACGCTCGACTACCCGCAGGCTGTCTGCGACGAATTCGACGTGACGAAGTTGGCGTAGGACTGCGGACTGCCGTTTCCGGAGTAAGAGCCACCTTTGTAGAGCCCGACCGCCAAGATCGTTCGGCCGTCGGGGGTGATCTCGAAGATCAAGTTGTTTCCGACGACATAGGCCGAGTGGACGCCGCCCGTGTGCTTCCAAACGATTCCGTTTGGCGACGGCTTCCAGCGAGCGCCGTATGCGCTCCGAGCCGCTGCTAGCGTCGAGCAAGGCCCGATCCCGGCGGCTGTCCGGTACGACCTGTTCCAGGTCGTGATGATCTGCGCCCGCCGGCCCGGCGCCGGGATGGCCGTCTCTTGCTTCGGGAAGTAGACCGCGACTTCCGGCCCTTGGAAGGACATGGTGGGATAGTTGACGCTGCCGGCCAAGGAGAAGACGACGGGTCCGAAGTGCTTCCTGTAGTACTTCGGCTCCCGGCCGAGGGGTGCGCCGGCGATCGCGGCCTGGGTGATTTCCGTTCGCACGTGCGCGTGGGATTCGTCTAGCGCGAGCCCGGCGCCGATGGCTGCGGCGACCACGGCCGCGACTGCGGCTGCGATCACCCAGCGCCGAATGCGCCTGCTTCTACGGCGCTTGCCAGCGGCCGCGGCACGCGCGGCGTCGACAAGCTCGCGGCCCGAGCCGAAACGCCGGCTCGGCTCCTTGGCGAGCGCCTTCGCGAAGAACTCGTCCCAAGCAGCGGGCAACTCGGCGCGGAACTCCGTCGGGCGAGGCGGCGGGTCGTTGAGATGCGCGAACACGACGGACAGCTCACTCTCTCGTTCAAACGGTTTTGCTCCGACGAGACACTCGAAGAGGACGCAGCCGAGCGAATACAGGTCGGAACGCCGGTCGACCTGACGTCCCTGGATCTGCTCCGGCGAAACGTAGTCGATGGTGCCGACGAAGCCGCGATCCCCCGTTAGGCTCGAAACCGAGGAGACGTGACGAGCCAAACCGAAGTCGCAGACGAGCGCACACTCCTCGCCATCGCGCACGGTCACGAGCACATTGCCGGGCTTGACGTCGCGGTGGACGAGCCCGAGCTTGTGCGCCGTGTCGAGCGCGTCCGCGACGTGTGCGACCAGCCGAAGGGCACGGGCCGGTTCGAGCGGCGCTTCCCGGTGGAGGATCTCGCGCAGATCGGAGCCCTCGACATACTCCATCGCGAGATAGAGATGGCCGTCGGTCTCACCTGAGGCGATCGTCGTGACGACATTTGGGTGGCGGAGGCTTGCGGCGAGTGTGCACTCGCGCTCGAACCGCTCGCGGAAGCGCCTGTCGTTGCTCGGCCCCGTGGCGATGATCTTGATGGCCACCGGGGCGCCCGACTCAACCGTGTCCGCGAGGTAGACCGTCCCCATTGCGCCCGCGCCCAGAAGCTCACGGACCCGGAACCCGCCGACAAGCGTGCCTTGCGCGAGCATCGACACAAGGGGATTGTCCGCCCCTGAGCGCCGCCGAATCAAGCCGGCTGGATTGCGTTGCGGAAGCGTGGGTAGGGAGGCGCGGTTGGGGGCGTTGCGTTCGGCGCGACTCGCCTTCAGTGGAGGACACGCGGCCAGCTATGAGCAAAGAGGGCGGCATGAGCCGCCCTCCCTAGCCAACTTGAGGCGATCGACTACGGGCAGCCGTTGTTCGTGCCGCCGACCTGGTTCGGTCCGTCGTCCGGGAGACCGCCCGTGATCGACGGCGTGTTCCTCACGCAAGTCGCGTCGTGGGCGATCGTGTTGTCATTGAACTCCAGGAAGCCACCGGGGACAGCGCTGTTACCTGAGAACGTCGCGTTGTTGCCGACCTGGATGTCGCCGACTTCGAGTGACGTGGGCCCGAAGAACCCGGACAGCGCCTTGTTATTCGTGACGACGAGGTCGTGCCCGACCGTGTCCGGTTGGGTGCCGATGCAAGCGGAGAACGGAGCCGTCTCATCGCCGATGGTGAAACCCAACGTAACCCAGCGGTTCTCCATCACCAGATCGTTGCCTACGCCCAGGTCGCAGAGGCCGTCAAAGACGAAGGCACCGGGATCCGGAGGACCGGGCGAGCCGTTGATGATGACGTCGTGACCGACGGTCGTGCGTCCGGGGATCCCGTTCGGGGGTGGACCGGTGCTACCGATCTGGATGCTGCCTGCGTGGGTCACGATCAGGTCGTGCCCGATCGTGGCGAGCCCGGATCCGAAGAAGCCGTCAAAGCCGACCTTGACGTCGTGGCCAACCGTGGAGTTACCGAGCGTGGCACCCGATTCGTGGCCCAGAGTCTCGTCGTAGCCGATCGAGGAGTTGGTCACGTCCGTTCCCGCGCCGTTCTGCACGACCAGGTTCTCCGTGATCGTGGCGTGGTCGATCGCGCAGTAGCCGCCGATCGGCACGATCAGGTTGGTCGTCGTGCCGCTGAACGTTTGCGTGTTCTGGTCGCAGACCGTGGTGCCGTCAGAGGCCGCCGCTTCCTGCAGGCCCGCGGCCAAGAACGCGCCGCAGCACGCGAGCACCACAAGCACGAGTTTCCCCATCTCTACTCCTTTCGGGTTGTCCTCTCGGTCCCGAACGTTCGGCTGCCTCGCTACTGCC
>DASSQG010000165.1:0-23906 GCA_035702625.1 Gaiellaceae bacterium
CAGACCCTGCAGGATCCGGGCTGGCGCCTGCGCCGCAACGGCGCGGCGTTCAGCGCCACCGCCGCGTGACCCCGGCTACACTGAGGCCCGCCGCAACGGCACGTTGCGGGGTCGTCTAACGGTAGGACGCTCGGCTCTGGACCGAGTAGTCTAGGTTCGAATCCTAGCCCCGCAGCCTCTCGAACCCGCTGCAAATCGGCGGGTTCTTTCGTTGACCGTAACCGTCGCGGGCAGTTCGTCGTTGCTCATGGGATGAGCGTCGTCCAGGAACGGTTGGCCGAGCCCGCCGCCGAGGCGCGGCAGCGCGGGCGCACCGGCAGCGGCTGGTATGCGTGGCTCGCTCGCGGCGGTCTCGTCGCCAAGGGCGTGTCCTACGCGATCGTCGCCGTCCTCGCGATCGAGCTTGCTGTCGGCCACGGTGGCCAGGCGACGAGCCGCCAGGGTGCGCTCCATGCACTCGCCGGCGACACCTTCGGCAAGGTCGTGCTCGGCCTGCTCGTCGTCGGCTTCGCTGCCTACGCGATCTGGCGCTTCGTCGAGGCCTGGGCGGCTCCCGGCGACGACGCGAAGAAGTGGGCGAAGCGGCTCGGCTCGGTCGGCCGCGGCCTGATCTACGCCGGCCTCGCCGTCTCGGCCGCGAAGATCCTCGCCGGCGCGGGCGGCGGGGGCTCCCAGAACGCGAAGGCGCACCAGACCACGGCGACGTTCCTCTCGCTGCCGGCCGGCACGTGGCTCGTCGGGATCGGCGGCGCGATCGCGATCGGCGTCGGCCTGTGGAACTTCTACCGCGGCATTTCGGGCAAGTTCGAGGACAAGTGGCGCACCGGCGAGATGAGCCCGGCGGCCCGCCGGTGGGGCGGTCGCGCAGGAACCGCGGGGCACGTCGCCCGAGCCGTCGTCTTCGGCCTGATCGGCGTCTTCGTGATCAAGGCCGCCCTCGACTACAACCCGAAGGAGGCGATCGGGCTCGACGGCGCGCTGCAGAAGCTCGCGGCCGCCGCGTACGGTCCCTGGCTTCTCGGCCTCACGGCTGCCGGGCTCCTCGCGTACGGGCTCTACTGTCTCGTCGACGCGCGCTACCGGGACGTGTCGGCGGGCTAGCGGTCGCGGTCGCGCGCTCGACGCTCGTCGGTCGAGAGGCCTTCCTGCGGCGCGCCGCCCGGGCCGCTCATCACGACGCCGTCCTCCTCCACGAGCTCCGTCGGCTCCGCGTGCCGGTACTCGTCACTCTGCACGCCGCCGCGCGGCTCGCCTCGACGTCGAGTGCGTGCGGATCGCCCTGCTGCTTGTTCGCGCGGTGCTTCTCGCCGCGCTTGAACCATCGTCCGAGCATGGCCGTGTCCTGCCCGATCGCCGCTAGACTACGGCTCCGCCGGGCGCATTCGTCTAGTGGCCTAGGACACCGCCCTCTCACGGCGGCGGCACGGGTTCGAATCCCGTATGCGCCTCTCAAGAGCCACGCACGCCAGGCGCGTGGACTCCACCAGCGGTCAGGTGTGCCATCGGCCGACGGGGTGCAAAGTAGATCTGGCCGGGCGACCCAGCAACCTGCTGGGAACGCCGCCACAGGTCCCGGTGGGTCCCCTCCGGTCGCCCGGCATTGTGGTCGATGCCCGGGAGCCACGACACTTGCGCTGTGGTCCGAGGAGCTCCGACCGCTTCGGCCTCGTAGGCCGAGCGCAACGCAGAACAGGCCGAACGGCCTATGGACAACGAGGCGCCGGGCAGGTCTCCTATTGGTGGCCCTCCGCTGCGGAGGAGAGCCGACTCCGTGTTGTGGGCGCCTGCCTGGCGCTGGCCCGTCAGACGGCGCCCACAGCACATTCTTTTCGCCGTCGGCCGCCAATGTCCGGTTCCGGACCGCTCCGCGGCACGCGCGGCGTCCGGGTCGGGAAGGACACGCGCCGGATCACCCGCATCGGTTGACGCGGGTCCGTGGGCGCCGACGGAACATCTGTCGACACGGGGCCGACTGCGAGTGCCGTTGCTCTTCCTCTCTCGGGTGAGCCGCGGCGCCGAGAGCCAGCCGGCCCCGTCTAATTCTGCCCCACAGCGGCGGCGGGGAAGGACCCGGGCGGAGACTCCGCGGCGCCGCGACCCTCAGCGCAAACTGGCCCTTCGTCCAGGCTTGATCGCGGGCACGGCGGGAAGCTTGAGCGAGCCGGGCGACGGGCGGGGGCATCGGAGGGTGCACCTGCGCGAATCTTCTCCCCCAGGAGAGGGGCGAACGTCGCCCGGCACTTTTCCGCGGCGGCCGCGAAGCACGAACGCGTCTCGTGCCTCGCGGCCGCCGTTTGCGTTCTACGGATGATCGTCCGGCCGATCCTGGGGCAGGTGCTTCCAGAACGCCGGGCCCGTCGTCAGGCCGCCGGTCTGCGGATCGCGGAACCAGAGGTTGCCGCCGCAGACGCCGTAGCCGCGTCCGGGCATGATCACGACCGTCTTCGCGCAGTCGATCGCCCGGACGTTGTGCAGACGGGGAATGCTCTTGCCGGCTGCACTCGCCGGGATGGCGAGCGCGACGACGAGAGCTCCGATGGTGGCGAGCTTGTTCATGGTCACTCCTTTCGCTGGCTGTCTGTCTTCTCGCCAACAGGACGGAGCGCCGGTTGCAGCGCACAAGCACCCGGGTTGCACGAACGCGCCGGAACCACCAGCACGAGGGATCAGGACGCCGTCGTCTTCGGACGATGGCCTTTCCACATATGCGGCTCATCCTTCGCATGCGGCAGGCGAAGGAGGTGAATCGAATGCGGTGGTTCACCTCCCTCTGGCGCGAGGACGGCGAGACGCTGGCGTACGAGGTCGTGACGCTGGCGCTGGTCATCTTCGCGATCTTCGGCGCGCTCTCGCTCTTCCACCGGCTCTAGCGCCCGGCCGGGCGTAGGCTCGCCCGCGCGACCGTGGCCGACTGGTTCGAGATCCTCCTGCTCGCCGTCGCGTCGGCGTTCTGGCCGACGCTGATCCTCGTCGTTGTCGTCGCCCTGCGGCTCGAGCACCCGATCCGGATCCTCGTCTTCTTCGTCGCCGGCGCGCTGCTGACGACGATCTCGATCGGCCTCGCGATCGTGTTCACGCTCAGCGGCACGACGGTCGCCTCCGGCTCGAACCGCTCGGTCAGCGCCGGCATCTACCTCGTCGCAGGGTTGGCCTCGCTGCTGGCCGCGGGCGTGCTCTGGCGGATCGGGGGACGTCCGCCGAAGCCGAAGGCGCCGAGAACGAAGCCTTCGCTCGCCGAGCGCTCGGTCGAGCACGGCGCACCGGTCGCGTTCGTCGCCGGCATCGTGCTCAACATCTTCCCGGGGACGTTCCCGTTCGTCGCGCTCGTCGACATCGCGAGGCAGGACGTCAGCGACGCCGTCAAGGTCGCGGCCGTCGTCGTCTTCTACGTGATCATGCTCGCGTTCGCGGAGGTGCCGATCGTCGCGTACCTCGTGGCGCCCCAGCGGACGATCAGGGCGACGAACGCGTTCAACGAGTGGCTGTCACGGAACGGCCGGCGCGTCGCGGCCGGCGTCCTCGCCGCCGTCGGTCTGTACCTGGTCGTGCGCGGCTTGGTCAAGCTCTAGGCCCACAACTGCCGATGCACCGGGCACATGTGGATGCTCATCCCACTCGGCGGCTTCGCGCTCGGTCTCGGCGTCGGCCGCTGGTGGACCGTCGCCGCGGTGCTGCCGTTCTGGGCCTACATCGTCTACCTGGACGAGCTCGACGGGAGGTTGACGGTCGTGGTCGCGTCGATGCTCGCGGGACTGCTCGCCTGCGCGATCGGCTCGGGCGTCGCGCTACGGCGCCTGCACTCGCGTCGGCGGCTACGCGCCTAGCTCGGCGAGCAGCGGGCCGGTGTCGAACGGATCGAAGCCGATCCGGCCTGCGATCTCCTCGCTCGACGGCTTCGTCCCCTCGCGGAACAACTCGCGGAGGCGGCCGCCAGTCCCCTCGCTCGCCCACCACTCCGCGCCGACCTCCCGCTCGAGGAACGAGCGCAGCTGCGCGGCGCGGATCCAGGCCCGCAGGTAGTCGGCAGAGTAGAAGCCGGCATCCATGTCGGACAGGTAGCCCTCCCGCCGGTACTCGAAGCCGGTGGCGGCGGTGAGGCGCTCCGCGTAGCCCGCGTCCGTGCCGCCGTCCTCGCCGAAGCGGCCCCAGAACTCGAGCTCGAACTGCAGCTTCGCGGCGTAGCGCCGGAAGAGCAGCGCCTCCATGAAGACCGTCGCCTCGGCGTTCTCCTGCGCCTCTGCGTCGGAGAGCCCGAAGTAGCGCGCATGCCAGCCCGGCTGCCGCGAGATCGCCTCGACGATGTACGAGTAGATCTCGGTCAGTGCGTGGTCGCGGGAGATGTTGCGGAAGGTGTACGGCAGCGACGGGTCGCAGCCGGCGTAGTGGAGCGCGTGCCCGGCCTCGTGCAGGAAGGCCTGGTAGTCGTGCAGCCCGCCCTGCGCACGGGTGATCAGGTGGACGATCGTCGGCGGGTCGGCGGGGATCACGCAGGCGCGCGGCGACTTCTGCGGCCGGTCGTCGAGATCGAGCTTGATGTTCGGCTCGTGCTCGAGGTCGAAGCCGAGCCGCGCGAGCGTGTCCATGCAGACCGGCACCGCCTGCTCCTTGGTGTAGATCGCCTCGAGCGGCGAGAGCCGGCGCAGGTACGCGACGTGGGAGGAGCTCGGGACCGCCTCGCGCTCCGGGCCGAGCAGCTTCTCGAGCCAGCGGTCCTTCAGCTGCTCGTAGACCCCGGTCGCGGCGTCGCTGGCGGCGGCGAGCGCGCGCTCGAGGTCGCGGACGGAGATGCCCTTCTCGTCCTCGGTGCGCTCGACCGGGTCGTCAATCCGGCTGACCTCGGCCTCGAGCTCCTCGTAGGCCCGCAGCACCTCGAGCCGCTCGTCGTTGAACGTCGCCGAGACGTCGGTCGCGAGCTTGCCGAGCGTGTCGCGGTCCTCGTAGCCCGGCAACACCGCCAGCTGAGCCTGCGCCGTGCGGAGCGGCAGGTGCTCGCCATGGAACTCGACGCGGGCGGCGAGGATCGCGTTCTCGAGCCTGTCCTCCCGCTCCGCCAGCGAGGCGGCGATGACGCCGGCCTCGCACGTCTTGCGGAGGCGATAGAGACGCTCGTGCTCGTCGCCCTCGGGCGCTTCCGACTCGGCCTCGCGCAGCGCCTCGAGCTGGTCGCGCGTGAACAGTTCCGCGTAGCGCGCGACGATCTCGGCGCGCTCGGAGACCTCTTTCTCGCCGACCCGGACGGCGCGGCCTTCCTCGGCGCGCTCGAACAGGTAGCGCTGGAGGCGCGATTCGTAGTCGGCCGGCTTCAGGATCGAGGCGACGCTCATAGGCGGCGGAATCTACCTGTGCGGCGCGAGCCTGCGCACGACGTCAAGCAGCTGCTCCAGGCGGAACGGCTTGGGCACGATTCCGTCGGCCTCGGCGATCGTTGCCGAGTCGAGCACCGCGCTGCCGGTGAAGACCACGACGGGCGCGCCGTGGTCGCGAGCGCGCAGCGACCGCATCAGCGCGAGGCCGTCGTCGGCGCCGACGTGCACGTCGAGCAGGAAGAGGTCGACCTCGTCGCCCGCGACCGCGTCCTCCGCGTCAGCAACGCTTCTGGCCTCCAGCACGTTGTATCCCTCGAGCTCGAGATTCACTCGGCACAGGAGGCGAAGAGACGCATCGTCGTCGACGATCAGGATCGTCGGCTGTCGTAATTGGAAGTCGGCCCCGGACACTCCGTACCCCATTTCCCTTCTCGACCGTTTTATCACTCAGAAATGGTAAACACCCTCGACGCGCTCCCCCAGCCCACTCCGCTCTTCCGGCGACGGGCGTGGCTCGACTTTCAGCGGGCGCTCGACCCGCTCGCGCCTCCGCGGCCGCTGCCCTCGAGCCGGGCGAGCGACTCGTCGCGCCCGAGCAGCTCGAGCGACTCGAACAGCCCCGGCGACACCTTCGATCCCGTCACCGCGAGACGGATCGGCTGAAACGCCTCGCGCGGCTTGAGCCCGAGCCGCTCGGCCAGGCCCCGTAGCGCCGTCTCGATCGGCTCGGCCTCGAACGGCTCGACCTCGGCGAGCGTCTCCGCCGCCGCCGGCAGCACCTGGCCGTCGACCTCGCCGTCCGGCGGTACGCGCGCGAAGAAGAACCCGGCAAAGGCCGGAAACTCGCCGAGCGTCTCGATCTTCTCCTGGACGAGCGGCGCCGCCCGGCGGATCAGCCCCTCGTCCCACTCGTAGCCGCACTCGCGCAGGTAGGCGACGAGGCGGTCCGCGTATTCCTCCCGCGGCAGCGCGCGCAGGTAGAGCCCGTTCAGGTGGCTCAGCTTGTCGTAGTCGAAGACGGCCGGGCTCTTGCCGACGCGCTCGAGCGTGAAGCGCTCGACGAGCTCGTCGCGGCTCATCACCTCCGTGCGGTCGTCGTAGCTCCAGCCCAGCAGGGCCATGAAGTTGACGAACGCCTCCGGGATGTAGCCGTCCTCGCGAAACGCCTCGACCGTGATCGCGCCGTGACGCTTCGACAACTTGCGGCCGTCCGGGCCGTTGAGCAGCGGCACGTGCGCGTGGCGCGGCAGGTCGGCGCCGAGCGCCTCGAGGATGCGCAGCTGCTTCGGCGTGTTCGAGACGTGGTCCTGGGCGCGGATCACGTGCGTGATCCCGTCGAGCGCGTCCTCGAGCGGCGAGACGAAGTTGTAGGTCGGCCGGCCGTCGGAGCGGAGGATGACGAGGTCGTCGAGCTGCTCGCTCGGCACCTCGATCCGGCCGAGCACGATGTCGTCCCACGCGGTAACGCCCTCGTCGGGCATCCGGAACCGGATCGCGCCCTCGTCCTCGTACGCCTTCGCCTCGTCGACGAGGCGCCTAGCGGCCTCCTGCGCCTCGCCCATGCGATCCAGCTGGAACGTGACCGGCCCGTCGTGGTCGAGCCCGAGCCAGGCGAGCGTGCCCTGGATCTGGTCGACCGCCTCGGCGACCTCGCGGCTCGTGTCCGTGTTCTCGATCCGGAGCCTGAACTCGCCGCCCTCGTGGCGCGCGAACAGCCAGTTGAAGAGGGCCGTCCGCGCGCCGCCGACGTGGAGGTAGCCGGTCGGGCTCGGCGCGAAGCGGACGATCGTCGACACGCCGTTAGCGTACTGGCGTGGCCGAGCGCGTCCTCACGCAGCGCGACCTGAACCGCGCGACGCTCGCGCGCCAGCTGCTGCTCCGACGCACGAAGCTGCCCGTGCCGCGGGCGCTGGAACGCGTCGCCGGCCTGCAGGCGCAGCTCGGGGCGGCGCCGTACATCGGGCTGTGGTCCCGGCTGGCCGGGTTCCGTCGCGAGTCGCTCGAGCGCGCGCTGCTCTCGGGGAAAGCCGCGCGCGGCGTGCTGATGCGCGGCACCGTCCACCTCGTCGCGGCGTCCGACTACGGCCTCTTCGCCTCCGCGCTCGACGTCGCGCCGCCCGGCTGGATCACACCGGCAGCCGACCGCGACGCCGTTCGCGTGACGCCGGCGTTGCGCTCGTTCACTGCCGAGCCGAGGACGCGGACCGAAGTACTGGATTGGCTGCGCGAGGAGCACGCCGTCGACTCCGGCGGCACGAACGGCGTCTGGTACGCGCTGCGGCTGCGCGCGCGGATCGGCTACGCGCCGGAGTCGAGCCTGTGGAGCGCGCCGATCCACAACCCGCGCTTCGTCGCGCTCGATCACGACGAGGTCGACGGCGAGGCCGCGCGCGCCGAGCTCGTGCGCCGCTACCTCGCCGCGTTCGGGCCGGCGACGCGCGCGGAGATCGCCGGCTGGTCGGGCATGAAGGTCGGCGATTTCGCGCACCTGCTCGACGGGCTCGCGGCGCTGCGCGACGACCGCGGGCGGCAGCTGCTCGACCTGCCGCGGGCGCCGCGCCCGGCCGGCGACACGCCGGCGCCGGTTCGCTTCCTGCCGAAGTTCGACAACGTGCTGCTCGACCGTGCGCGCGTCCTGCCGGAGGCCTACCGGAAGCTGATCGTCCGCAAGAACGCCGACGTGCAGCCGACGTTCACGGTCGACGGCTACGTCGCGGGTATCTGGCGCGTCGAGAGGGGCCGCGTCGTCACCGAGGCGTTCGCGCCGTTCCCGCTCGCAGCGAAGCGGGAGCTGGCCGACGAGGCCGAACGGCTGCAGGCCTGGCTCGGGTAGCGTCGGCGGCGTGCTCCTCGGCGGCCACTGCAACGGCGGGATCAAGAAGGCGCTCGACAACGCGCACGGGTTCGGCATGGACGCGGTGCAGCTGTTCGCGCAGAGCCCGCGCGCGTGGCGCTTCCCCGAGCACGACCCGGCCGACCTTCGGGCCTTCCGCGAGCGGCGCGAGGAGCTCGGGATCGGCGCGGTCTCGATCCACGCGCTCTACCTGATCAACCTCGCCAGCCCGAAGGACGACTTCTACGAGAAGAGCGTCACCACGCTCCGCTCGACGGTCGACGCCGCCTGCGCGATCGGCGCCGAGGCCGTCGTCTTCCACGTCGGCTCGCACCTCGGCTCCGGCTTCGAGGCCGCGGTCGAGCGCGTCGTCCCCGCGCTGCTCTACGCGCTGGAGCGCTGCAGCGACACGACCTGGCTCTGCATGGAGAACGCGGCGGGGACCGGCGACACCGTCGGGCGCTCGCTCGAGGAGCTGGCGGCGTTGTACGAGGCGGCCGACCGCCACCCGAGGCTCGGCATCTGCCTCGACTCGTGCCACCTGTACGCGTCCGGCTACGACGTGACGAAGCCGGCCGAGCTGGACCGCGTCGTCGACGAGGTCGACCGGCTGATCGGGCTCGACCGGCTGCGCGTGCTACACGTGAACGACTCCAAGACGCCCCTCGGCTCGAACCGCGACCGGCACGACAACATCGGCGACGGGCTGATGGGCGAGAAGCTCGCCGTCTTCCTCGGCCACCCCAAGCTGCAGGGCCTGCCGGCCTTGCTCGAAGTGCCCGGTACCGACGGCCACGGGCCCGACGCGGAACAGATGGACAAGCTGCGGAAGCTCTACGCGAAAGCTACGAAGAAACGATCCGCGCGAACACGCGGAACGACGGCTCGCCGACCGGCAGCTCGTGGAACTCGGGGTTGACGCAGCCGAGCTCCTCCGTCCGCCCTTCGTAGCACGCCTCGACCTCGACGCGGCACATCGGCAGCGCCGGCGCCGTCGCCCGCACTGCGCCGAACCCGCTCCGGGTCGACTCGGCGTCGCGCAGGAGGTCGAAGTCGATCTCCACCTCGAAGACGCGCATCATGCAGCCCATGTACGTGTGCCCGAACTCCTCGTACGAGTACGCGAACGGGCACCCACGGTCGACGCACGCGCCCGGGTAGACGACCTTGTCGCAGTGGACGTCGCAGCGGCGGCATTCGACTTCGTCCTGAGGGCGGAGCGGAAGCTCGGTCGGCTGGGCGGCCGCCTGCTCGCGTGTCTCCATGACCGGATTGTGGGTGCAGAGGACCGCGCTCCGCAAGACTTGACACGACACGAATTCCTGGCTAGGTCGCGAGACGGCGCGCGACGTTCAGCACGTCGAGCTGCGTGAACGCCTGGTAGTCGGGCTCGGCGCCGTCGGGGTGGTCGTCGGCGCGGTACCAGAGCGCCTGCACGGTCGTCATGCCGAGCTCGGCGGCGCCGCGGATGTCCTCGAACAGCCGGTCGCCGACGAACAGCGCGTGCTCGGGCGCGACCCCGAGCGCCTCGAGCGCGCGCTCGAAGATCGCGGGATGCGGCTTGCGCATGCCGACCTCGGACGAGAAGACGCTGACGTCGAGCCGCTCCTCCAGCCCCATGTGCTGGAGGTCGCGGTGCAGCAGCCAGCCGGGGTCGAACGCGTTCGAGACGAGCCCGAGCTTGAGCCCGAGCTCGCGGAGCGCCTCGAGCAGCGGATGCGTATGCGCCGCGAGCCGCCGCGCAGGGTCCCAGGCGACGTGCTCGGCCTCGAGGAAACGGTCGAGGTCGCCGTCGTCGACCCCGATCCCGAAGTCGCCGAGCAGCCGTCGCACGAGTTGCGGGTACTCGATCTCCTCGATCGTCCCGGCCGCCCAGAAGAGCGGCTCGTACTCCTCGCGGAAGTGCTCGGTCAGCTCCGGCAGACCCTCGCGGCCGATCGCCGCGAGGCCCGCGCGATGCCCGGCGGCGACCAGCTCGGGCGAGTACGCGAATTCCATCAGCGTGTCGCCCCAGTCGAAGAGGACTGCTCGGATCACTCGCTCGTTAGGCTAACGGGGTGGGCCGCAAGCTCCTCTGGGCGGGGCTCGTGCTGGCGCCCATCACCTTCTTCCTGCGCTACGTCGTCCACGTCGACGACACCGTGCTGTTCGTCGTCGCGGCGGCGGCGCTGATCCCGCTCGCGTGGCTGATCGGTGAGGCGACCGAGCACGCGGGCGAGCACACCGGCCCGGGGATCGGCGGCTTCCTGAACGCGAGCTTCGGCAACGCGCCGGAGCTGATCATCGCGCTCTTCGCCGTGAACGCCGCGCTGCCCAACGTCGTGCGCGCGTCGCTGATGGGAAGCGTCGTCTCGAACATCCTGCTCGTGCTCGGGTTCGCGCTGATCTTCGGCACGGAGCGAACCGGCAGCCGGCCGCTCGACCGCTTCTCGATCCTGCTCCAGCTCGGGCTCGTGCTGGTCGCGTCGGCGCTGTTCCTGATCCCGTCGGTGCCGGGCTGGACCGGCAACGCCGACCGCCACTCGCTCGCCGTGCTGACGATCCCGGTCTCGGTCGTCCTGCTGCTGCTCTATCTCCTGGTGACCGCGCAAGGGCTGCGACGGCACGCACGGCTGCACGAGGAGAGCGGCGAGGAGGCCGCGGCCGGTGGCTGGTCGCTCACGGTCTCGCTCGCGGCCCTCGGCGCGGCGACCGTCGTCACCGCGCTGATCAGCGAGACGCTCGTGCACTCGCTGCACGGGTTCGCCGAGGCGGCCGGCCTGTCGGAGTTCTTCATCGCGGCCGTGATCGTCGCGATCGTCGGGAACGCCGCCGAGCACGGCGGTGCGATCGTGATCGCGCACCGCGGCAAGCTCCCGCTCGCGACCGAGATCGCCGTCTCCTCGAGCGCACAGGTCGCGCTGCTCGTCACTCCGGCTGTCGCGCTGCTCTCGTGGGTCGTCCGCCCCGCGCTGCCGCTCGCGTTCCGGCCGATCGAGCTGGCGGCGATGGGCGGCGCGGCGGCGCTCGTTGCGTTGCTGCTGGCCGACGGGCGCGGCCGCCGCTGGGAGGGCTGGCTCCTCGTCGCCGTCTACGCGGGCGTCGCGCTCGGCTTCTACGTCGCGGGCGACCGCTAGGCGAAGGTCTCGGGCGTGCGCGTGAACGGATACGTCGCCCAGTAGAGCTTCACGACAGCGCCGTCGCCGTCGCGCACGACCGTCAGCAGTTCGCCGCGCTCGCGCCCGGAGACGGTTCGGTAGCGATCCTCGCCCTCGGGCTCGAACACGGACGGCGCACGCTCGGCCGCCGCCCGGGCGAGCCGCGCCTCGAGCCTGCCGTCGCGCCAGCCGAAGATCGTCTCCGAGCCCTCCGACCACCAGCGCCCGAGCAGCGGCTCGATCTCGGCCGGCGGCGCTTTCTCGGGGGCCCACGGCTCGAGCGCGGGCGGCAGCTCCTCGAGCGCGGCCTCGACCAGGTCGATGCCGGTCGTGTCGAGCGCGTCCCAGGGTCCCGAGTTCGTCAGCACGACGGCGCCGATCCGGTCCTTGCGCGAGTAGACGAGGATCGAGACGAAGCCGGGGAAGCCGCCCGTGTGTCCGCCGAAGACGCGCTCGCCGCGGCGCCAGAGCTCGATCCCGAGGCCCCAGCCGAGCGTCCAGTCCGGCTGGGCCATGATCTGGAGGTCGTGCATCTCCGCAGCCGACGACGGCTTCAGCACGGACTCGTCCGGATCGCAGAGGAAGGAACCCCAGCGTGCGAGATCGCCCGCGGTGCTGTAGAGCCCGGATTCGCCGCCCTTGCCGCCGACCTCGAGCACGGGCTCGCGGCGCACGGCGTCCGAGTACGGCTCGACGAAGTACGGCAGCGCGGGGTTGTCGCCCGGGCCCCACGTCGTCTGCTCGAGGCCGACGTGCGCGAACAGCCGCTCGCGTACGTACTCCTGGAACGGCTGCCCGGACACGCGCGTCACGACGTGCCCGAGCAGCGCGTACGCGAGGTTCGAGTAGTGCCAGGCGGTCGACGGCGGCAGCACCTGCTCGACCTCGGCGAGGCGTTCGAGGAGCTCCTGCTCGCCCGGGAACTCCAGCGTCTCCCAGACGGCACCCGGCGGCTCGCGCTGCAATCCGGACGCGTGCGAGAGGAGCCGCCGCAGCGTCGGCGTCCCGTGCGCGGCCTCGGGCAGGTGACGCGAGAGCGCGTCCTCGAGGTCGAGCTTGCCCGCGTCGCGGAGCTGCAGCACCGAGACGGCGGTGAAGGTCTTCGTGATCGAGGCGCAGGCGTACTGCGTCTCCGGCGTCGCCTCGACGCGCTGCTCGACGTCCGCGAGCCCGAGCGCGTCCATCCACTCAACGTCCTTGCCGCGGAAGACGGCGGCGCTGACGCTCGGAAGGCGACCCGAACGCTGCGCCTCGAGCACGAGGCGGCGGAAGCGCTCAGGCGGGAGCAAGGGCTCCCAGCGCCCGGGGGATCAGCTCCGTCGCGCGGCCGATGTCGTCGTCGGAGACGTCGAGATGGGTGACCGCGCGCACGCGCGTCGCGTGCATCGTCATCGAGAGGCCCACGCCCTGCTCGGCGAGGCGCGCGAGCGCGTCCTCGGGCGTAAGGCCCAGCGGCCCGACGTCGACCTGGACGAAGTTCGTCTCGACCTGCTCGAGGTCGACCGGCACGCCGGCCGCGACGAGGCCTTCTGCCAGCCGCCGCGCCCGCGCGTGGTCGTCGGCGAGCCGCTCGACGTTGTGCTCGAGCGCGTAGACCCCGGCGGCCGCGACGATCCCGGCCTGGCGCATCGCACCGCCGAAGAGGTGCTTCAGCCGACGCGCCTTCACCATCAGCTCCGGCGAGCCCGCGACGAGCGCCCCGAGCGGGCAGCCGAGGCCCTTCGAGAGGCACAGCGTGACCGTGTCGAAGTGGCGCCCGATCTCCGCCGCCGGCACGCCGAGCGCAACCGCGGCGTTGAGCACCCGCGCCCCGTCGAGGTGCAGGCGCAGGTCGAGCGCGCGCGCGGTCCGCACGACCGCCTCGAGCTCGTCCGTCTGCCACACGCGGCCGCCGGACTGGTTGTTCGTGTTCTCGATGGAGACGATCCGCGTCGCCGGCGTGTGGGTGTTGTCCCCGAAGCGGACGGCCTCGCGCAGCTGCTCCGGCGTGAAGCGCCCGTTCGTGGTCGCCAGCTGGCGCGTCATCAGTCCCGCGTGCACGGCCGGGCCTCCGAGTTCGGAGACGAAGATGTGCGAGTTCCGCTCGGCGACGACCTCGTCGCCCGGCTCGCCGAGCACCCGCAGCGCGATTTCGTTCGCCATCGTCGCGGTCGGGACGAAGACGGCCTCCGCCTGGCCGAGGACTTCCGCCGCGCGGCGCTCGAGCTCGTTGACGGTCGGATCCTCGCGGCGCTGCTCGTCGCCGACCTCGGCCGCGGCGATGGCCGCGCGCATCTCGGCCGAGGGCTTGGTCTTCGTGTCGGAGCGGAGGTCGATCATCAGACTCCCTTCGGTGCCTCGGCGCCGGCCGCGGCCGGCTCGGCCGACAGGTCCGGGTGGTCGTCGAAGCCGTAGCGAACGATCGCCCGTTTCGCCGCCTTCACCTCGTCGAGCCGCCCGACGACCTCGTCGTGCGGCGCCGCCTTCGCGAGCTCCGGGTCGTCCTCGGCCTCGCGCGCGATCGCGAGCATCGCGTCGGCGAAGGCGTCCAGCGTCTCCTTCGCCTCGGTCTCGGTCGGCTCGATCATCAGCGCCTCGGGCACGATCAGCGGGAAGTAGATCGTCGGCGGGTGGAAGCCGTAGTCCATCAGGCGCTTGGCGACGTCGAGCGCCGTCACGCCGTGCTCGCGCTTCTGGCGCCGCGCCGAGAGCACGAACTCGTGCATGCAGAGCCGGTCGAACGGCAGCTCGTACGCGTCGCGGAGGCGCGCGAGCAGGTAGTTCGCGTTCAGCACGGCGGCCTCGGACATCTCCCGCAGCTGTGGGCCGTACGCGCGGATGAACGCGTACGAGCGAACGAAGACGCCGAACGGGCCGAGGAAGCCGCGCACCTTGCCGATCGACTTCGGACGGTCGTAGTCGAGCCGGTACCGCTCGCCGTCGCGGACGATCGCCGGCACCGGCAGGAACGGCTCGAGCCGCTTGCCGACCGCGATCGGGCCGCCGCCGGGGCCGCCGCCGCCGTGCGGCTGCGAGAACGTCTTGTGCAGGTTGATGTGGACGACGTCGAAGCCCATGTCGCCGGGCCGCGAGATCCCGCAGACGGCGTTCAGGTTCGCGCCGTCGTAGTACATGAGCGCGCCGGCGCCGTGGAAGATCGACGCGATCTCCTCGATGTTTTCGTCGAAGAGCCCGAGCGTCGACGGGTTCGTGAGCATGAGGCCCGCGGTGTGCTCGTCGACCTTCCCGCGCAGGTCCTCGACGTCGATGTTTCCACGCGCGTCCGTCTTCACGTTCGTGAGCTCGTAGCCGGCCATCGTCACGCTCGCGGGATTCGTGCCGTGCGCCGTGTCGGGGATCACGACCTTGCGCCGCTGCTCCGCCTCGCCGCGGTCGGCGAAGTACGCGCGGAAGAGCATCAGGCCGGTGATCTCGCCCTGCGACCCCGCGGCCGGCTGGAGCGAGACCGCGTCGAGGCCGGTGATCTCGGCGAGCGCCTCCTGGAGCTCGCAGCAGAGCCGCAGCGCGCCCTGCGCGCCGTCCTCGTCCTGGTGCGGGTGGAGGTCGCGGAACCCCGGCAGCGCCGCCAGCCGCTCGTTCACGCGCGGGTTGTGCTTCATCGTGCAGGAGCCGAGCGGGTAGAAGCCGGTGTCGATCCCGAAGTTGCGACGCGAGAGCTCGGTGAAGTGCCGCACGAGGTCCGGCTCGGCGAGCTCCGGCAGCCGCGGCGGCGCCTCCCGGCGCAGGTCGCTCGGGAGCTCGGGCGACGCCAGACCCTGGGGCCTCGGCGGCCGGCCGGCGCGCCGGCCGCGCTGCGACTTCTCGTAGAGCAGCTTCACGCGCCCACCTCGTCGAGCACGTCTGCGAGGCGGTCGATCTCCTCGGGCGTGCGCTTCTCCGTCAGCGCCACCAGAAGGACGTCGTCCATGCCCGGGTAGTCGCGGCCGAGCGCGTACCCCGGGTGGACACCGCGGGCGCGGGCCTCGCGGACGACCTCGTGCGCCGGCCGTCCGACGCGCATGGGGAACTCCTTGAACGTCGGCCGGTCCGCGAACGCGAGCGGTCGCCCGAGCCGCTCCTTCGCGTGCTCGGCGAGCGCCCTGCAGGTCTCTCCCACCTCGCGGAGCCCGTCCGGCCCGAGCCACGACAGGTAGACGAGCCCGCCGAGCGCGAGCAGCGTCTGGTTGGTGGTGATGTTCGAGGTCGCCTTCTCGCGCCTGATGTGCTGCTCGCGCGTCTGCAGGGTGAGGACGTAGCCGCGGTTCCCGTCGGCGTCGGTGGTCTCGCCGACGATCCGGCCCGGCATCCGGCGGATGAACTCGGAGCGCGCGGCCAGGAAGCCGTATTGCGGCCCGCCGAAGGAGAGGTAGTTGCCCGCCGCCTGGCCCTCGCCGACGGCGAGCGCGCAGCCGTAGTTCCCCGGGGCTTCCAGCACGCCGAGCGAGATCGGGTCGACGTGCGCGACCGGCAGCGCTCCGGCGTCGTTCGCCGCGGCCGCGAGCTCGGGCGCGGGCTCCAGGACTCCGAAGAAGTTGGGCTGCTGGAAGATCACGCACGCGGCGTCCGTGGCTGCCTCTCGCAGCTCGTCGGGATCGGTCGACCCGTCACGGTGCGGCACCTCGACGACCTCGAGCCCGAAGCCCGGCGCGTACGTCTTCACGACCTGGCGCACCTGCGGGTTCGTCGCCTCGGTGACGACGACCTTGGAGCGGCCGATCGCATGCTTCGCGACGAAGCAGGCGTCGGCGCTGACGGTCGTGCCGTCGTAGCCGGAGGCGTTCGAGACGTCCATGCCCGTCAGCTCGCAGATCGCCGTCTGGTACTCGAAGATCGACTGCAGCACGCCCTGGCTCAGCTCGGGCTGGTACGGCGTGTAGGCCGTCAGGAGCTCCCCGCGCTGGAGCACGGCATCGACGATCGCCGGCACGTAGTGGTCGTACATGCCCGCGCCCAGGAACGACAGCTCGGTGCCGACGTGCGCGTTCTGCGCGGCGAGCCCGTCGAAGTAGGCGGTCAGCCCCTGCTCGGTCAGCGCCGGCGGCAGGGCGAGCTCCCGCCGTAGCCGCACGCCCTCCGGCAGGTCGGCGAACAGCTCTTCGACCGAGGAGACGCCGATCGCGTCGAGCATCGCCTCCCGGTCGGCTTCGGTCAGCGCGAGGTAGCTCACCCCTGCTCGGCCAGGTGCTGCTTGTACGCCTCCACGTCCATCAGCGCGTCGACCTCCGACGGCTCGGTCAGGCGAACGCGCACGAGCCAGCCGGCGGCGTACGGGTCGTCGTTCACCGTCTCGGGCGCGTCGACGACGGAGCCGTTGACCTCGAGGATCTCGCCGGAGAGCGGGGCGATCACGTCCGAGACGGCCTTGACCGACTCGACCTCGGCGTACGCCTGGTCCTTGGTCACCGTCGAGCCTTCCTGGGGCGGCTCGAAGTGCACGAGCTCGCCGAGCGCGTCGGCCGCGAACCACGTGATCCCGAACGTCGCCTCGCCGTCTTCGATGCGAGCCCAGTCGTGCTCGGGGTGGTAGCGCAGGTCGTCGGGGTAGCTCTCGGCCGCGGCCATCAACTCTCCTCTCGGGTGTAGATCGGCTTCTTGTGGACGCGCGCGCGACGCTGCCGGCCGCGGACGTCGATCGTCAGCTCCGTCCCCGGCTGCGCCAGCGCGGCCGGCACGTAGCCGAGGCCGATGCCGCGCTCGAGCGTCGGCGAATGCGAGCCGGACGTGACCTCACCGCCCTCGACGATCGGCATGCCCTGGCGAGGGATGCCGGACTCGTCCATCACGAACGCGGCGAGACGGCGCTCCGGGCCGGCGTCCTTGATCCGCCGCAGCTCACCGGCCCCGGTGAAGTCGGTGTCGAGCGCGCAGACCCAGCCGAGGCCGGCCGAGATCGCGTCCGTCTCCGGCGAGATGTCGTTCCCGTGCAGCGGGTAGCAGACCTCCAGGCGGAGTGTGTCGCGCGCGCCGAGCCCGCACGGGACGACCCCGCGCGCGAGCACCTCGTCCCACAGCCGCACCGCGTCGTCGGCCGCGACGAGCAGCTCGACGCCGGTCTCGCCGGTATAGCCAGTGCGATTGACGACGCATCCAACGCCGCCGACCTCGCCGTCGGCGAACGTGAACGCCGGCGCCTCGGGCAACCCGAGCCGCTCGAGCGACCGCGGCCCCTGGACGGCGATCAGCGCGTAGTGGTCGGAGACGTCGCGCACCTCCGCGCCGTCGGTCTCGCGGTCGTGCAGCCACGCGAGGTCGGGCTCGCGGTTCGCGGCGTTCACGATCAGCAGGTACCGCTCGGGAGCGTGCTCGTACACGATCAGGTCGTCGACGATCCCGCCGTGCTCGTTCGTCAGCAGCGTGTACTGCGCGAGGCTGGGCTCGAGCCGGTCGACGTCGTTCGAGAGCACGCCTTCGAGGAAGGCACGCGCGCGAGACCCTTCGACGAGCACCTCGCCCATGTGCGAGACGTCGAACGCCCCGGCGTCCGTCCGCACCGCGCGATGCTCGGGGATGACGCCTTCGTACTGCACCGGCATCTCCCAGCCGGCGAACGGAACGAGGCGCGCTCCGAGCGCGACGTGGCGCTCGTAGAGCGGCGTTCGCAACAGCGTCTGCATCGCGGGCTGATGCTACTGAGTCGGAAAAGGGAGCCGCCCCGGCTTCGACTGGGCAGTCGACGCCGGGGCGGCCGGACCGGGTCATCGCGGGTCAACCGCCACGGTCGACCCGAGAGGGCACCACGATCATTACCGCCGCGAAACGCGGCTAAACATCGATCGCGAAACTCGTCAGTCGCGCAGGAACGACGGCACTTCGAGGACGTCGTCCGTCAGCTCGAAGCGGTCGGACGGCTGCTCGCGCTGCTCGCCCTCGCGGCCCTCGTGCGCTTCCTCCGAACGCCGCCGCCGGCGCAGCCGCGACGGCCCGAAGCCCGTCGCGATCACCGTGACGCGGATCTCGTCGCGGAGGCCTTCGTCGATCACCGCGCCGAAGATCACGTTCGCGTTCTGGTCGGCCGCCGAGGTGACGACCTGCGCCGCCTCGTTCACCTCGAAGAGGCCGATGTCGGAACCGCCCGTGACGTTCAGCAGGATGCCGGTGGCGCCCTCGATCGACGACTCGAGCAGCGGCGACGACACCGCGATGCGGGCGGCCTCGGTCGCGCGGTTCTCGCCGGAGGCGCTGCCGATGCCCATCAGCGCCGATCCCGCCTCGTTCATGATCGTGCGCACGTCGGCGAAGTCGAGGTTCACGAGGCCGGGGATCGTGATCAGGTCGGTGATCCCCTGCACGCCCTGGCGCAGCACGTCGTCGGCCATCGTGAAGGCGTCGAGGATCGACGTCCGCTTCTCGACCACCTGCAGCAGGCGGTCGTTCTCGATCACGATCAGCGTGTCGACCTCGTCGCGAAGCTCGTCGACGCCGCGCGAGGCGACCTCGGCGCGCCGGCGGCCCTCGAACGAGAAGGGCTTCGTGACGACGCCGACGGTGAGGGCGCCGATCTCCTGCGCGAGCTTCGCGACGATCGGCGCGGCGCCCGTGCCGGTGCCGCCGCCCTCGCCGGCCGTGACGAAGACCATGTCGGCGCCCTTGAGCGCCTCCTTCAGCTCGTCGCGGCTCTCCTCGGCTGCGGCGCGACCGACGGACGGGTCGGCGCCGGCGCCGAGGCCGCGGGTGACGTCGGAGCCGATCGGCATCTTCACGTCGGCGTCGCACATCAGAAGCGCCTGCGCGTCCGTGTTGATCGCGATGAACTCGCAGCCCGTCAGGCCGGCGTCGACCATGCGGTTGACGGCATTCGAGCCGCCGCCGCCGACACCGACGACCTTGATCAGGGCCAGGTAGTTCCCGCTTTGATCCCTCATGCTCAACCCGCCTCGACCTCAAGCTTTGGTGGACAGTACGTCTTCAGCGCTCGCCAGGGTACGCCCGATCGAGCCGCGTGTCAACGCGGAGTCGAGCGTTGAACTCTAAGGCTTTGGCTGAGGGTTGAGAGTTGTGCCGGCGACCGGCCGCTCCGGCACGCCGACGTCGAGGTAGGTGAACCCGCCCTTGGCGAGCAGCCCCGGCAGGATCCGCTCGGCGACCGCCAGCTTCAGCGGAACCGCCTGCAGCTCGCCCAGGCGCAGCTGGATGCCGGACGCAAGCAGGAACGTCAGGTCACGCTGCTGAACCCGCACCATGCGGATCCGCAGGTGGAAGCGGCTCGTGCGCGCGAGGGCGAGTGCGCGGACGGCGCGGAGCGCGAAGCGATCGGTGACCGGCTGCCCGACCTCGGGATCGCCGGAGTGCGCGAGCCAGATCCGCGGCAGCTCGGACCGCGCGTGGAGCGGAATCTCTGCGATCGCGCGTGTGCTCGACGCGACGAGCCACGCGTGCACGCCGCGGCGGGCAACCGCCACCGGATGCTCCGCTCGCACGGTCACGCGGAGCGTGTGCGGGAACTCCCGGTTGTAGCTCCCCGTGACGACGTCCGGGAGCTTCGCGAGGCGCTGCTCGATCTCGGCCGAGCTCAACGCGAGGAGGCTCGTCCCGTCGATCGGCGACAACGCGGCGCGTACGTGCCTAGCCACCGGGGCGGGCGCCCCGACGACCTCGATCTTCTGCACCGCGAACATCGGCGTCTCGCGCGCGAGCAGGTACAGGCCGACGGCGCCGAGCACGATCGCGAAGCCGACGAGCAGCGAGCGCCCGGACGGCAGCGCCCGCATCACGGGTGCCCGCTCGAGGCCGGGAAGCTGGACGACGGCCGCGCGGGCGCGCGGTCGCTGAGGAGTGCGCTGGGGCACGGGGCGCAACCTTCGCCGCGCCGGGCAGCGCTCCTACTCGCCGAGCGGCGGCAGCTCGAGCGGGCCGAGGAACTCGACCTCGTGCACGAGCTCGACGCCGAACTGCTGGTGAGCGCGCCGCCGCGCCTCGGCCATCAGCGCGATCGCGTCGGCCGCCCGCGCGCCGTCGGCGTTCTCGATGAAGTTCGCGTGCCGCGGCGAGATCTGCGCCCCGCCGATCCTGTGGCCCTTCAGCCCACACGCCTCGAGCATCCGGCCGGCGCTCAGCTCGTGCTCCGGGTTCTTGAACACGCTCCCGAACGTTCGCTTGTTGGTCGGCTGGGCTGCCTTCCGGAGGGCCTGGAGCCGCGCGACGTTGGCGCGGATCTGCTCCTCGGGAAGCGCCCCGAGCGTGAACTCGGCGGCCGCGACGACCTGCCCGTGCCGCAGCTCGGAATGGCGATAGCTGAGTCCGAGCTCGGCCGGTGTCAGCCAGCGCGCGCCCTCCGCTTCGACGACCAGCGCCCGGTCGAGGATGGCCGCCCAGTCGCTGCCGTACGCGCCCGCGTTCATCCAGACGCCGCCGCCGACGGTGCCCGGGATCGCGCAGGCGAACTCGAAGCCGCCGAGCGAGGCCGCGCGGACGCGGTGCAGGCAGACTGCGTTCGTCGCGCCGCCCCCGGCGACCAGCTTCTGGTCCTCGACGCGCGCCTCGGCGAGCGCGCCGCCGAGCTTGAGGACGAGCCCGTCGAACCCCTCGTCAGAGACGAGCAGGTTCGAGCCGAGCCCGATCGTGGCCACGGGAAGCTCGCGGCCGCGGGCCCACCCGAGCGCCTCCTCGAGCTCTTCGAGCGACTCGGGCCGTCCGAACGCGCGTGCCGGGCCGCCTGCGCCCAGGCTCGTGAAGCGCCCGAGCGCGACGCCCTGTTCGATCTTCATGCCAGCTCCTCGAGCAACATCTCCCCGGCGCGCTCGACGTCGCCGGCGCCGATCGTCAGCACGAGGTCGCCTCGGCGCGCGCGGCGCACGAGGAACCGCACCGCGTCCTCGAGCTCCGGCGTCCACGCGACCGCCATGCCCGGCCGCTCGGCGGCGAGCGCCTGGGCGACGAGCGACCCCTCGACGCCCGGCACCGGCTCCTCGCGCGCCGCATACACCTTCGTCACCGCGACCACGTCCGCAGCCGCGAGCGACCGTGCCAGGTCGTGCGCCAGGTGCCGCGTGCGCGAATAGAGATGCGGTTGGAACACGACGAGCACGCGGCCGCCGTTCGCGCGCGACCGCGCCGCGGCGAGCGTCGCCTCGATCTCCCGCGGGTGGTGCCCGTAGTCGTCGTAGACGCGCACGCCTGCCGCTTCGCCGCGCAGCTCGAACCGCCGGCCTGCGCCGGTGAACTCCGGCAGCACCCGCGTCGCGTCCTCGCGTGCCACGTCCGCGAGCTCGAGCGCCGCGATCGCGGTCGCCGCGTTGCGGCGGTTGTGCTCGCCCGGGACGCCGAGCTCGAGCTCGACCGGCTCGAGCTCGTAGCCGAGCACGCGCTGCGGGGCGCGCTGGAGCCAGCGCTCGAACAGCTCGCGCACCTCGGCCTCCGAGGCGAAGGTCGCGTGGTGGTCGAGCTCGACGTTCGTCAGCACCGCGACCTCCGGGGCGAGTAGCTCGAGCGTGCGATCCGACTCGTCGCCCTCGGCGACGAGCCAGCCCTCACCCGCGCGGGCGTTGCCGCCGAGCTGTGGAATCTCGCCGCCGATCAGGAACGCCGGGTCGCGGCCGAGCCGGTCGAGGACGAACGCGATCATCGCGGAGGTCGTCGTCTTCCCGTGCGCGCCCGCGACGACGATCGACGGGCGCAACGCGACGAGCTCGGCCAGCAGCTCTGCTCGTTTCTTCTTCACGCGCGCGCGTGTGACCTCAGGGTTGTCCGGGGCGATCGCGCTCGAGACGATCACCTCGGCACCGTCGGGGACATTCGCCGCGTCGTGGCCGATGGCGACCGGAATCCCCGCTTCCTCGAGCCGCTCGACGTAGGACGAACGCGCCCGGTCGGAGCCGCCGACCTCCGCCCCCCACTCGCGGGCCACCAGTGCCAGCGCGCTCATCCCGGCACCGCCGACCCCAACGAACCAGAGCCGCCTACCCGCGAGCGGCTGCAAGCACCATCAGCTCCTCGGCGATCGTCTCCGCGGCATCCGGACGTGCGGCGCGCAGCATCGCCGCCCCCATCGACGCGAGCCGCTCGGGGTCGTCGAGCAACGAGCGCACGATGTCGGGCACGCGCGCGAGCTCGGCCTCGGGGACGACGATCGCGCCGCCGGCCGCCTCGAAGTAACGCGCGTTCTTCGTCTGGTGGTCGCCCGTCGCATACGGGTACGGCACGAGCACGGCGGGCTTGCCGGCGGCCGCGAGCTCCCAGACCGTCGAGCCGCTCCGCATCAGCGCGAGGTCGGAGGCGCCGTATGCCGCGCCGAGCCCGTCGAGCACCGGCACGAGCACGTAGTCGGGGCGCGTCACCCGCGGCCGGAGGGCGTCGTAGTCGCGCTCGCCGGAGACGTGCAGCACGGCAGGGCCGCTCGCCCCGAAGGTCTCGACCGCGAGCTCGTTCAACGCCTTCGCCCCGGCCCGCGCGCCGGCGACGAGCAGCACCGGCCCCTCGGCCGGCAGGCCGAGCTGCGCCCGCGCCTCCGCTCGCGGCAGCGCTCGTGCGTTTGCCGGCAGCGGCCGGCCCACGACCTCGTACTTCGGCGGCTCGCGGCCGGGGAGCGGATACGACAGGAACACGCGCTTCGCGAACGGCGCTGCGAGACGGTTGGCGAGGCCGAGGTGCGCGTCGGCCTCGGTGATCGCCGCCGGGATGCGCCGCCGCGCTGCCGCGACCACCATCGGCCCGGCGACGTACCCGCCGCCGCCGAGCACGACGTCGGGGCTCCGCCGCCGCAGGATCCGGTCGCACGCGGCCGGGGCGGCGAGGTCGCGCAGCGCCACGCGCGCCTGCCTGAGGCCGGGCCGGCGCGGCAGGCCGCTCACGCGGAACGTGTCGAGCTCGTACCCGGCCTGCGGAACCAGCCGCGCCTCAGCGCGATCCGGCGACCCGGCGAACGTCACGCGTGCTCCGCGTTCCTGCAGCACGTCCGCGATCGCGAGCGCGGGCAGGACGTGACCTGCCGTCCCCCCGGCCGCGATCAGAAACGCTGGCTCGCGCGACTCCGCCATTCGCCGCGATGTTAAGGAGGATGCCCACGGACGCGAGCGCGACCACGAGGCTCGAGCCTCCGTACGAGACGAACGGCAGCGGGATTCCGGTCAACGGCGCGAGGCCCATCACGGCCGCGAGGTTGATCGCCGCCTGGCCGCAGACGAGCGCGGTCAGCCCGGCCGCGAGGCGCTTGCCGAACGGGTCCTTGCACTGCAACGCGATCCGCAGGCCGGCGTACGCGAAGGCGCAGTAGGCGGCGATCACGAAGGTCGCGCCGACGAGGCCGAGCTCCTCGCCGATGATCGCGAAGATCATGTCCGTGTGGGCCTCGGGCAGGTAGTTCGCCTTCTGGACGCTCTGGCCGAGGCCGACCCCGAAGATGCCGCCGGAGCCGAGGCCGATCATCGCCTGCACCGTCTGGAAGCCGGCGCCCTGCGCGTCGTGCCACGGGTTGAGGAAGCTGAACAGGCGCGCCCGGCGGTACGGCTCGAACCAGACCGCGAGCAGGCCGAGGGTGGCGGCGATTCCGAGGCCGCCGCCCAGCGTGCGGCCCGGGATTCCGGAGACGAGCAGGATCGCCGAGAGCATCACGACGACGGCGATCGCCGTGCCGAGGTCGGGCTCGACGAGGATCAGCCCGCAGAAGACGACCGTCGTGAGGCCGATCGGGCGCCACAGCTCCTTGAGCGTCCGCGG
>DASSQG010000166.1:0-6737 GCA_035702625.1 Gaiellaceae bacterium
ATGGCCGCGAGCTGCGCCGCCCACTCGGCCGCGCGGCCGGCGAGTTCGTCGTCGGGCACGACCTCGGAGACGAGCCCCCAGTCGAGCGCCTCCTGCGCGCTCAGGCGCCGGCCGGAGGTCATCCACTCGAACGCCCGCGCAGAGCCGAGCAGGCGCGTGACGAAGAAGGTGCCGCCCATGTCGGGGACGAGGCCGATGTTGATGAACGCCGGCACGAAGGTCGCTCCCTCCGAGGCGACGCGCAGGTCGCAGGCGCACGCGAAGCTGAGGCCGGCGCCGGCGGCCGGACCGTTCACCGCGGCGATCACGGGCTTCTCGAGCTCGCGCACCGCGCGGATCGTCGGGTGGTAGTTGCCGCGGAGCCGCCCGGCGATGTCGCGAGCGGCCTCGCCGAACTCGTTCAGGTCCTGGCCGACGCAGAAGCCCCGGCCCGCGCCCGTGATCACGACCGCGCGCACGTCGTCGGCCCGCGCTTCCTTGAACGCGCCGACGAGCTGACGGTGCATCTCGGCCGTGAACGCGTTGAGGACGTCGGGCCGGTTGAGCGTGATCGTGAGGACGGCGCCCACGCGGCTGGTCTCGACCTCGGGCATCCGCCGCAGCCTATAACCGCGTTGCTAGCTTCGACCAATGGCCGGGCTGACGTACATCTCGTCGGAAGAGGACGTACTCGACGCCTACTCGAGCGCCGTCATCTCGGTCGCCGAGCGGCTCGCTCCCTCGGTCGCGAACCTGCGGGTCTCGCGCGGTCGACGGATGGGCGGCGGCAGTGCCGTCGTGATCACGCCGGACGGCTTCCTCGTCACCTCGGCGCACGTCGTCGACGGCTCGACGCGAGGCGGGCGCGCCTCGTTCGTGGACGGCCGCGAGCTGGCCTTCTCGGTCGTCGGCTCAGACCCGCACTCCGACCTGGCAGTCCTGCGCGCCGACGCCGACGACCTGGTCGCAGCCGAGCTCGGCGACGCGGAAGGCCTGCGCGTCGGGCAGCTCGTGGTCGCGATCGGCAACCCGAACGGCTTCGCCGGCTCGGTCACCGCCGGCGTCGTCTCGGCGCTCGGCCGTTCGCTGCCGACGGCCAGCGGCCGGATCGTGGACAACGTCATCCAGACCGACGCCGCGCTGAACCCGGGGAACTCGGGCGGCGCGTTGGCGGACGGCCGGGGACGCGTGGTCGGCATCAACACCGCGGTCGCCGGCGTCGGGCTCGGGCTCGCGGTGCCGGTGAACGCGGCCACCCGCGCGATCGTCGGCGCACTGATGACGGAGGGGCGCTTCCGCCGCGCCTACCTCGGGATCGCCGGCGGCTCGCGGCCGCTGCCTCCGCGCGTCGCGCGCCGCCTCGGACGCGACTCCGGCGTCGAGGTCGTGCAGGTCGCGGACGACTCGCCGGCCGCCGCTGCCGGACTCCGCGCCGAGGACCTGATCGTCGAGCTCGACGGTGAGGCCGTGACCGACGTGGCGGACATCCAGCGGCTGATGGTCGTCGAGAAGATCGGCGCGGCGGTCGCGCTGCGCGTGCTGCGCGAGGGCCGCGAGCTCGAGCTGTCGCTCGTGCCGGCGGAGCTCGCGGGCTAGATCGGCCCGGGCGCCTCGTGCGTGTGTCCCTCGTGTCCGGCGAGCTCCGCGAGCACCTGCGCGACGAGCACGGCGGCCAGCAGCCAGAGGATCAGCACCGGCGAGAGGACGCTCGAGAGCCCGACCAGGACGAGCCCGACGCCCGCCGTCGCGAGCCGTAGCAGCACGTCGGCGTCGAGGAGCATCGGCGGCACGGCGAGCTGGATCGCCGCCAGGCCGCCCATGCAGAGCGCCGTCCCGGCGGCGGCGATCCAGCCGATGTCGTCGTAGCTCGGCCCCGGCTGGACGGAGAAGATCGTCAGCTTCACGCCCACGCCGAGGGCGGCGATCCCGGCGGCGACGAAGTAGTGCGCGTACGTGTAGGTGAGGCCGCTGAGCACATTGCGCGTCACCACTACGGCCGCGTCGAGGAAGTCGAAGTAGAGCCACCAGATCGCGGCGCCCGTGAGGAAACCTGCGAACGCGGCCGCCCCGGAGCTGAGCGTCCAGCTGACGTGGGCGGTGCCGAGCACGACGCCGATCACGCCCTCGCCGAGGACGATCAGGACGAGCAGGCCGAACCGCTCGGGCAGGTGGCGCGGGTCGACGGGCATGTTCCCGAGCAGCCGCCACGCCCGCACCGGCCCGAAGTGCTCGAACAGGAGCGCCGCGCCCCAGAGCACGTACTTCCACGGCGTCGGCACGGCGAGCGAGACCAGCCAGATGACGACGCCGCTTCCGAACACGAGGATGAACCAGCCCGCCACTGGCTTCGCCGCGGGCAGGTCGCGGTAGACGCGGATGTAGAGCCCGAGCAGGACCAGCCGCACGCAGACGTACGCGACGGCGAAGGCGTTCTGCCCGCCCTCGAGCGCGTGCGGGACGGTGCTGGCGAGCGCGGCGACGGCGAACATGCCGAGCAGGGTGAGCAGTCGGTACACGAGGTCGTCGGTGTCGAACCGCGTCGCGTAGAACGCGAAGCCAGACCAGGCCCAGCCGATCGGCAGGAAGAGCGCGAGGAACCGCGCGAAGCCTGCCGCCGTCGGATCGGCGCTCAGCGTCGACGCCACCTCGGCGATCGCCGCGACGAAGACGAGGTCGAGGAACAGCTCGAGCCAGGTCGCCCGTCGCTCCTGGTCGGTCTCGAGCGTGCGCAGCCGCGGCGGCTCGAGGAAGCGCGCGAGCCTGCTCATACGGACGCGCCTAGCGGCGCCGGGCGAGCGACCAGGCGGCCAGCACGGCCAGTCCCGCGACGATCTGCCAGCCGACCATCATCCGCTGGACGTCGACGGCGGGCTTCCACTCGACCTCGTCGCCCGAGATCACGTAGGCGCCGACCGGCCGGGCCTTGAGGCCGAAGCCGCCGCCCCCGTTGTTCTCCTCGTCACCGCCACCGCCGCCGCCTCCGCCGACGGACGCGGCCGGGATCACGGTCACGTCGCCACGCTCCACGGCGTCGGCGTAGACGCGCTTCGCTGCCATCGCGTCCTGCGCTCCTCGCAGGATTGCCTCGATGTCGGGCATCGCTACCTCCCTTTGAACTCGGGCTTGCGCTTCTCGGTGAACGCGGTCAGGCCCTCGCGCGCGTCCTCGCTCGCGAAGCTCAGGTAGAGCGCGCGGCGCTCCGCCTCGAGCCCGGCGGCGAGCGTCGTCTCGTAGGCGCGCTTGACCGACTCCTTCGCGAGCCGCGCCCCGACCGGCCCCTTCTCGGCGATGTCCCGCGCAACGCGCTTCGCCTCGTCGAGCCAGGCCTCCTTCGCGACCACGCGCGCGACGAGGCCGGCCTGGAGCGCCTCGCGCGCCGAGAGCCGGCGGCCGCTCAGGATCACGTCCATCGCGAGCGCCTTGCCGACCGCGCGCGTCAGCAGCTGCGTGCCGCCGGCGCCCGGGATGATCCCGAGGCCCGTCTCGGGCTGGCCGAACTGCGCGGTCTCCGACGCGACGATCAGATCGCAGCTCATCGCGAGCTCGCAGCCACCGCCGAGGCAGAAGCCCGACACCGCGGCGACGAGCGGCTTCCAGAGCGAGCGGATCGCGTCCCAGCGCTCGACGCGGCGCTGGTAGTAGAGGTCGATCGCGGAGGCCTGGGCGAGCTCGCCGATGTCGGCGCCGGCCGCGAAGGCGCGCTCGCTCCCACCCAGCACGATCGCGCGAACCTCGTCGTCGCGGTCGAGCTCCTGCAGCGACTCGACGAGCTGCTCCATCAGCTCGTCGGAAAGCGCGTTCAGGGCTTCGGGCCGGTTGAGCAGGACGACGGCGACCGCGCCCTCGCGTTCGGTCAGGACGAGGCCGGCCATGTCCCTTTCGGCCCTGACCCAGGGACAGTCCCTCGGCCGTGGCCGAAACGGCCATGGCCGCGGCGCGCCTGCGACGAAAAGCTCGAGAAACGGACGCGGCCCGCGGGCGGGCCAGGGACTGTCCCTGGGACCCGGCCGAAACAGACGCGGCTCACCTCTTCTCCAAAAACCGCTCGATTGCGGCCTTCGGCTCGTCCGTCGCCATCGAGAGGGCGAGCCAGTCGCGCGCGTGGTTGATCGTCTCGTGCCACGCGAGGTCGCGCCAGAAGTTGAGGTGCTGCTTCGCGTAGCGCGTCGTCTGCGGCAGCTTGCGGACGAGGTTCTCGACGACCGCGTCGACCTTCGCGTCCAGCTCCGCCGCCGGCACCGACCAGTTCACGAGCCCCCAGTCCGCCGCCTGCGCGGCCGGGATCTCGTCGCACATCAGCACGATCTCGCGCGCCCGGCGATCGCCGACCATGATCGAGAGCCACTGCGTCGCACCGCCAGCCGGCACCGAGCCGTGCTCCGGGCCGACGTGCCGGATGAACGCGTCGTCCACCATCACCGCGAGGTCGCAGGCCATCTGCAGCTCGTTGCCGCCTCCGACCGCGATCCCGTTGATCCGCGCGAGTGTCGGTTTCCCGATCTCGCGCAGCCGGTCGTGCATGTCCTTGAAGGCGCCGAACCACTTCCAGTACTCGGTCGGCTTGCCGACGTAGTGGTCGGCCCACTCGCGCAGGTTCGCGCCGACGCAGAACGCCCGCCCGGCGCCGGTGACGATCACGACGCGGATCGAGTCGTCCCACGACGCGTCCTCGCAGGCGCGCGCGATCTCGCGCAGCATCTGGAAGTCGAAGGCGTTCAGCACCTCCGGCCGGTTGAGCGTGATCGTCGCGCGCGGAGGCTCCTTCGAGTAGACGATCCGCTCGAAGCCGAGCTCCTCCGGAGCGAGCGGCCGAGGCGCTTCGGGTTGCCGCTCGCTCACGAGACGTCCGCGAACAGCACGTGGAAGCGGCCGCCCATCTCCATCGCGTCCTTGCCGGTCGCCATGAACTCCTCGCTGCGCGCCGCCTCCTTGAACGCGTCCCGGTCGGGAAACTCCCACTCGGCGTAGTACGCGTAGGCGGGCTCGCCCATCGGCGCGCCGAACACCTTGCCGTGGCGGAACGTCGCGCCCGGCACCTTTCGGCACAGCTCCGCGTGCTGCTCGTACCGCTCCGGATCCGGCTCGCTCTCGTAGAGCACGAAGGCCCTGACCATGCAGCAATCCCCTTTCGTCGGACGACGGGCAGCCTAACTCGCCCTGTGGTAGAACCGCCCTGCAGCCGCTGACCTACTGCGGCGGCTCCGTGGCTGCGGGCACGTAAACCAACCGCAAGGGGGAGAGCGCATGAGACGCTTCAGCGTCCGGCCTCGGCGAGCGGGAGCCATTCGGCTGCTGGTCCTCGCCGGGCTGTCACTCGCTGCGTTGACGCTCACGTCAAGCAGCTTCGGCGTGGTCAATCTCAACCGGCCGAACGGCCAGCTCCGCGACTTCGACTCGCGTGGCAAGGTCGCGCCGGCCAGAGCAGAGCTGAGGGCGGCGCGGTCGCTTCACGGCCACGTCTCTTGGGGCCCGCTCGGCACGCCGGCCTCGGTCATCCACTACGGCGGCTACCTGGCGGCGGGCATCAGGGCGCCGTCCGCCGAGTCGGCCGCGCTGAACTGGCTCGCCGCGCACAAGACGGCCTTCGGGCTGCGCTCGGTCAAGGGCCTGCGGGTGCTGACCGCGGCGCCGCTGCGGGGGAGCAAGGCCCACGCCGTCTCGTTTCGCCAGACGTTCGGGGGAGCGCTCTCGGCGGATGGCGTGGTGACCGTCACGGTCGTCCCGGCGAAGACGCACTGGAAGGTCGTCTACGCGTCGTCGAGCCTCGCGCGCGACCAGGCGGTGACGGGCAAGCGCTCGCTGTCGCCCGTGCGGGCCTGGATCAAGGCGGCACACGCCGCGGGCATCCACGTCTCGGACGCGGCCGCGCTCGGCAAGACCGCCGACGGCGCGACCGCCGTCTCGGCGAGCGGCCTGACCGGCTCCGAGACCGTGCGGCCGACGGTGTTCGGAACGGCGAGGCGCGGCGCGATCCGCGCGTACGACACGACCGTGACGAGGTCGATCAACGGCTCGCAGGACTCCTACCGCGTGATCGTCGACGCGGCGACCGGCAAGCTGCTCTACCGGCAGAACCTGGTCGACAACCTCGCCAACGACCCGGTGTGGTCGGCCTTCCCGATCGCGCCGCCGTACAACCCGCTGAACGCGTTCCCGTGGAACTACCCGAGCACGGACACGCGGGAGACGTACTGCTGGACGGCGACTGCCGGCTGCACCAACGTCGTCTCGGACGACCCGCTGACGACGGTCTACCCGCTGGGCGTCGCCTCGAAGTTCCAGTGGGACATCCCGCTGGACGTGGCCGGCACCCAGGGCACGCCGCAGAGCACGGTCGGCAACAACGTCGACGAGGCGCTCCTCTGGAGCGGCGGCGGCCGGCAGTACAACAACCCCGCCAACCCGCGGCCGATCAGCGCGACGCGCGACTACACGGCCGCGAACTTCCCGTTCACCAACCAGTGGTTCAACTCCGCGTGTGACCCGGCGCCGCTGCTCGCAACCGGGCAGGCCGGGGCCCAGGCGAACCCGAACGTCGAGGACTGGTCGGCCGCCACGATCAACCTCTTCAACGGGCACAACCGGTTGCACGACTACGCGTACTACCTCGGCTGGGACGAGGGCCACTGGAACGCCCAGCAGTACAACAACGGCATCAACACGGTCGACGCGTCGCCGACTCCGGGCGCCCCGACGGCGACTCCGGTCGGCAACGACGCGATCATGGGCCAGTCCCAGGACGGCGCCGTCAGCGGCGG
>DASSQG010000167.1:0-3502 GCA_035702625.1 Gaiellaceae bacterium
TCCCGGCCGTGCGCCGCCTGCTCGACGATCTCGCGGGCCGCGGCCATGCGCTCGCGGGCCGAGTCGGCAAGGGCGACGTGCCGGCCGTGGACGGCGATCTCCCAGACGTCGACGAGCGCCAGATCGTCGCCCGTCAGCGCCCTGCTCTCGATCATGCGGCGAGTCTATCCCGCCCCTGCCGGGCCGCCCGCGGGGGGCCTTGGTCCCGTAGTTCGGTTCGCCCGGCCTCCTCCCCGAGGCGAGCGTAGTCGGAATCTGCGCACGTGTCTGTGACGGACCGTCACGAATGTGGAACGCGCCGCGCGGGAGACGCTCAGTCGTCCAGGAGCCGCAGCTCGAGCACGCGCGAGGCGTCGAACCCGTCGATCCGGAGCGCCGCTCCCGCAGCGACCGCGGCCGCCCCCGCCGGCATCAGACCGACGAGCTCCGAGCCGACGACCTCCGCCCCGCGCGTCGCCGCTTCCCGCTCGACGCGCGCGACGATCTCGTGCAGCGCCGAGGCCTCCCAGTCCTCGACGTTCATGCTCACCTGCACGAGCTCTGCGCTCGGCAGCTCGAGCCCGAGCGCACGCACGCCGGGAAAGCCGCCGCCGGTCTCGCGGACGACCGCGGCCACCTCGCGCGCCGCCTCGAGCGACCCGCGCAGGTTGACGTTGAACGCGATCAACGGCCGGCGCATCCCGACGAGCACGCCGCCGGCGCTCTCCGACAGGCGCGTCGGGCCGAACGCCGGCCGGACCTCCCCGTCGTCGACCCGCCGCTGCAGCTCGCCCGGCCCGCCGCGGCGGAAGAACGCCGGGCCGCGGTTCTCCCCGAGCACGCCGTAGAGGAACACCGGCAGCCCGAGCTCGTTTCCCACCTGCCGTCCGAGCTCGAGCGCCGCCTCGCGCGCCGACTCCTCGTCGTGGTCCCGGAGCGGGACGAGCGGCACCACGTCGGCCGCGCCGATCCGCGGATGCGCACCCTCGTGCTTGCGCAGGTCGATCCGCTCCTTGGCGCACCTGATCCCCGCGACCAGCGACGCCACCAGCTCCTCCGCCGAGCCCACGAGCGTGAACACCGAGCGGTTGTGGTCGGCGTCCGAGTGGACGTCGAGCAGCCGCGCGCCGCCCGACACGAGCGTCGCCGCCAGCGCGTCGATCGTCGCCTGGACGCGTCCCTCGGAGAAGTTCGGGACGGACTCGAGCGGCCGCGGCACGTGCGTAGTCTAGGAAGCGTGAAGGCCTACTACGACCGCCGCGCGCCCGAGTACGACGAGTGGTACCGCGGCGTCGGCCAGCACGCGGAGCGCGACCGCCCCGGCTGGCACGACGAGGTCGAGGCGCTCACCCGCGCGCTCGCCGCGCTCCCGCCTGCTCGCACGCTCGACGTCGCCTGCGGCACCGGCTTTCTCACGCGTCACCTTCCCGGCGAGGTCGTCGGCCTGGACCAGAGCGAGTCGATGCTGGAGGAAGCGCGCCGGCAGGCGCCCGATGCGGAGTTCCTGCAGGGCGACGCGCTCGACCTGCCTTTCGAGAGCGGCAGCTTCGGCCGCGTCTTCACCGGCCATTTCTACGGACACCTCGAGGGCGCCGACCGCGAGCGCTTCGTCGCGGACGCGCGGCGACTCGCGCCGGAGCTCGTGGTCGTCGACTCGGCCCTGCGGGAGGACGTGGAGCCCGAGGAGCGCCAGGAGCGGATCCTCAACGACGGCTCGCGCTGGCAGGTCTACAAGCGCTACTTCGAGCCCGACGCGCTCGCCGAGGAGCTCGGCGGCGGCGAGACGCTGCACGCCGGGCGCTGGTTCGTCGCCGTCCGCTCTTGACGCGGCGCCGCTCGCGCTACCGGTCGATCCGCTCGCTCCAGCGCGACAACTGGGTCTGTCGCGCCTGCGTCGATGAAGGTTTCCCGCTCGAGTCGCTGCCGATCGTCCAGCCGTATCGCGGCCAGCGGGCGTACGTCTTCGGCCAAGCTCCTGGCGCGGTCGAGGGCGAGCAGCGGCTGCCGTGGCGGGGCCGCGCAGGGCGCACGTTGCGCCGCTGGCTCGAGCTCGACGAGGACGAGTTCTACGCGACCTTCTACTGCGCCTCGGTCACGCGCTGCTACCCGGGCAAGGCGCCGAGCGGCCGCGGCGACCGGACGCCGGCGCCGCGCGAGCAGGAGCTGTGCGCCTTCTGGCGGCGGTCGGAGCTCCGTCTGATGCGGCCGCGGCTGATCGTCCCGGTCGGCGGGCTCGCCGCCAAGCGGCTACTCGGCATCGCGCGCGTGACCGAATGCGTCGGGCGCGTCTTCGAGCACGACGGCGCGGTCGCGATCCCGCTGCCGCATCCGTCCGGCGCCAGCGGCTGGCTCAACGACCCTGCGAACCGCGAGCGGGTCGCGGAAGCCGCCGGCCTGATTCGCGCGGAGCTCGCGCGTGTCGGTCAGGGCGAAATGGAAAGCTAGATTTCGAAGGTTGTCCGAGGTCCCGCGCTACCGCCACACGTTTGCCCGCCTGCTCGGGTTCCTCCGCCCCTACCGCAGCTCGCTGATCGTCTCGATCGTGCTTGCCGCCCTCTCGCAGGGCGCGGCGATAGGGCTGATCTGGCTGACGAAGGCCGTGATCGACGGCCCGCTCGCGCAGCACGACAAGCAGAAGCTCTGGCTCTACATCGGCGCCGTCGCCCTCTGCGGGATCCTGCGCGCCGCGTTCATGGCCGCGCGCCGACTGATCTCCGGCAAGCAGGCCCTGGCGGTCGAGATGGACATGCGGCAGGGCCTCTACTCGCACCTCGTCCGCCTCTCGTTCGGCTTCTACGACCGGCACCAGACCGGGCAGCTGATGTCGCGCGCGACGGTCGACCTGCAGGGCGTCCGCTTCTTTCTCGGCTACGGCCTGATCTTCTTCTTCCAGAACGTGATCACGGTCGCCTCGGTGACCGTCGTCCTGTTTTTCTTCGAATGGAAGCTGGCGCTGATCCCGCTGGCGATCGTGCCGGTGCTCGTCGTGCTCGCCTACCGGTACAGCCACCTGGCGCACCCGACGCTGCGCGAGGTGCAGCAGAAGCTGGCGGACGTCGCCACCGTCGCCGAGGAGAACATCGTCGGCGTCCACGTGGTGAAGGCGTTCGCGCAGGAGCCGCAAGAGGAGGCGAAGTTCCACGCGCGCTCCGAGGACGTCTTCCGGCAGACGCTGAAGGCGAACCGGCAGCGCGCGCTGTACGTGCCGTTCATCGCGTGGGTACCGCTGCTCGCGCAGGGCGCGGTGCTGCTCGTCGGTGCGCGAATGGTGACTAGCGGCGAGCTCTCCGTCGGCGGTTTCGTCGCGTTCAACCTCTACCTCGGGATGCTCGTCACGCCGCTGCGCTCGCTCGGCATGTGGATCGGGCAGTCGCAGCGCGCCACCGCCTCGGGCGAGCGGATCTTCCAGATCATGGACGAGCCCGAGGAGATCGCCGACGCGGCCGACGCGGTCGAGCTGCCGCTCGGCCGCGGGGAGGTGCGCTTCGAGGATGTGGGCTTCGAGTACCTCGAGGGGCACCCG
>DASSQG010000168.1:0-3128 GCA_035702625.1 Gaiellaceae bacterium
CGCGGCGCGCGTGCGGTTGGTCGTGCCGACCTCCCGCAGCACGGCCCCGGAGCGCGCGAGGACGTCGGGGATCCGGAAGCCGTCGCCGATCTCGATCAGCTCGCCGCGCGAGACGAGCACCTCGCGCCCCTCCGCGAGCGCGGCCAGCGCCAGCATCACGGCGGCGGCGTTGTTGTTCACGACCAGCGCCGCCTCCGCGCCCGTCAGCCGCCGCAGGATTCCGGCAACGTGGTCCTGCCGCGAGCCGCGCCCGCCGGCTGCCAGGTCGTACTCGAGGTTCGAGTAGCCGCGGCCGACCTCGAGCGCCCGCGCCAGCGCCGCCTCCGGCAGCGGCGCCCGTCCGAGGTTCGTGTGCACGATCACGCCCGTGGCGTTCAGTGCGCGACGCAGAGCCGGAGCGCGGGCCGAGGACAGCTCCGCCAGCGCCCGGTCGACCAGGTCGCCGGGGTCGGCGCCCGACCTGATTTCTTCACGCGCGCGCGCGAGGGCCGCTCGCGCGGCCTCGACCGCCAGCGCCGGCGGCTCGTCCGCCAGCCGCTCGTCCCGCGCGAGCTCGTCCACCGACGGGAGATCGCGCAGCTTCATCGTCGGGGAGTCTAAGGCGCCGACTTGGCGGCGCCGACCATGAAGCGCGTGCGGCTTTGCTCGCGCGCGCGTCTGCCCACTACACTCGGCGCGGGTCGATGGGTGCACGCATGGTGAGACGGGTGAGCTGGGCGGCGCTGTGCGCCGGGCTGGGCGTGCTCGTGCTCGCGGCCTCGACGGGAGCGGCCTCGCGCGTGGGCGTGGGGCGGATGTCGGTCACGCCGACGAGGGTGACCGCGGGCTCGACCAACGACCTCAGCTTCTCGTTCACCGCCGACTCGGCGCCGCTGAACGGGACGACGCTCGTCGACGTCCCCCGCGGGTGGACGAAGCCGCAGCACACGAACCCGTCGGCGCCCGGCTACGTCGAGCTGCAGGCGGCCGGCTGCGTCGGCACGGCGATCTCCGGGATCGCGGGCCGCAGGATCGTGATCGACACCCGCTGCCCGCGCCGACACCTCTTCCAACTCCTCTACCACCGGGCGGTCGCGCCGCTGATCTCCGCCGACGGCTTCGTCTTCCTGACCCAGACGCGCAAGGCGGGAGTGCCGAAGAAGGTGCCGTTCGCGCCGCTCGGGCCGAGGAAGCAGCCGGTCGTCAAGGTGCGGGGCGCCGCCGAGAAGCGGCTCTTCATGGCCGTGACAAGCATTGCGACCGCGGGGACGGCCTTCAGTGCGACCGTTCGTGCGGTCGACCAGTGGGACAACAACTCGCCGGACTTCGCGGGGACGGTGACGCTCACGAGCAGCGACCCGGCCGCGACGCTGCCGGCGCCCTACGCGTACACGGCCAAGGACGTTGCCCAGCACACCTTCACCGGCATCGTCCTGCGTACGGTCGGAACGCAGACGATCACGGCGACCGACTCGAACGGCTTCACGGTCACGAGCGGGCCGATCACCGTCAACGCGAGCTAGCCCGGCTACTGAGCGTCGGCCTTCTCGGGCGCGGCCGGGATCGACACGGCACGGCGCCGGTATCCCTCGAGCTGCAGCGCGACCACGCGCGCGGGGTCGTCGGTGACCTCGAGCAGCTCGAGATCGTCGGGCGAGATCATCCCGTCGGGGAGCAGCCGCTCGCGAATCCAGTCGAGCAGCGGCTGCCAGTAGCCGGAGTCGAACAGCACGACCGGGAAATGCAGCACCTTGCCGGTCTGGATCAGCGTCAGCGCCTCGAACAGCTCGTCCAGCGTGCCGAAGCCGCCAGGGAAGATCACGAAGCCCTCGGCCGCCTTCACGAACATCGTCTTGCGCGCGTAGAAGTGCTTGAACGTCAGCTCGATGTCGAGGTACGGGTTCTCGTGCTGCTCGTGCGGGAGCTCGATGTTGAAGCCGACCGACAGCCCGCCGCCCTCGCGCGCCCCGCGGTTTGCCGCCTCCATCGCGCCAGGCCCGCCGCCGGTCACGACCGCGAAGCCAGCCTCCGCCAGCAGCAGGCCGATCTCGCGCGCCTGCGCGTACTCCTCGGAGTCTTCGTGGATCCGTGCCGAGCCGAAGACCGTGATCGCCGGGCGGTCGATCCGCTCGACGGTGATGAAGCCCTCGAGGAACTCGAGCCCGATCCGGCGCGCGTCACCGGCGAGGTCACCGTCGTGACTCTCGAGCAGCTTGCGGTCTTCCATCAGAGCCGATGCTGGGGAACGTGCGTGCCCCACATGCCGAGCACGAGCAGGAGCGCGAGCCCGATGTAGAGCGTGAGGATCAGCGTCGCGCGGTCGCGGCCGGCGCCGGGTAGCAGCACCGCGGCGCCGTCGGCCTGCAGCGGCACCATCGGCTCCGACTTCGCCAGCCGGTACGCGCGCCAGATCGCGCCGCCGTCGAGGATGCCGATCGGGATCAGGTTGAACAGGTTCAGGAAGAAGCCCGCGTAGGCGAGCGCGTGCAGCAGGTCGGAGCTCGTCGCCGAGGCGATCGCCCAGCAGACCGCCGCCGCGAGTCCGCCCGCGATCGGGCCGGCGAGGGCGAGCAGCGCGTTGCGCCACGGGTTCAGGGGCGAGTTCTTGATCGCGACGTAGGCGCCGAGGAACGGGATGAAGCGCGGGATCGACACGTCGAGGTGCTGCCGCTTCGCCTCGAAGAAATGTCCGAGCTCGTGCACCAGAATCAGCGCGACGAAACCGGCGCCGAACGTCCAGCCCCAGATCAGCGCGTAGCCCGCGACCGAGATGAAGAGGCCGAGGAACTTGAACGCGAACACGCCGAACTTGACCGCGAGCCCGACGACGACCGCGATCGGCGCCCAGATCTTCCGGACCAGAGACTTCCAGCCCGGTTCCGGGTGGATGGGCTCGTAGTCGCGGAAATCGGGCTCGAGCTCAGGCCTGGGCGTGAGCTGGCTCACACCTCTGAGAATAGCCACGGAAGAACCGGTTACCAGGGGCCGTCCTGTGGGCGGAACAGAATCCCTGCGACGCCGTCAGGGCTCCATCACGAGAAAGGACCGAAATGGGAAGAGGGCTTGGGCGCTTCTTGCGCCAGAACACGATCGCGATGCTTGCGCTGTTCATCGCGCTTACCGGAACAACGTACGCGGCATCGACCGCG
>DASSQG010000169.1:0-7485 GCA_035702625.1 Gaiellaceae bacterium
TCGGCGAGGGTCCCCTCCGAGTCGGTGAAGGTGAGCCCGACCAGAATCGTCTTGCCGGCGAGCCCCTGCCAGTCAGGCATCGAGGGCCGTCAGCAGCAGGTCGAGCATCACCTTCGGGTCGCGCCGGACCCGCGTGCCCGAGCCGTTCTGGCGTTTCACCAGCTCGAGTGCGCGAGGGTCGGTGAGCGGCTTCAGGCGCCCTTCCCGGATCAGCGCCTCGTCGACGCCGCCGAGGCGGCCGCCGTACGTCGTGTAGACCGGGACGCCGAGCGCGGCGGCTTCGCGGTTCATCGTCCCGCCCGCCGAGACGACGACGTCGGCCAGCGCGATCAAGCTCTGCGCGTCGACGGCGCGCTCGGGGACGATCATCGACGGCAGCTCGAGCCGGCGGACGAACCCGCGCTGCTCCTCCGTTCGCGGCAGCACGACGGCCTGCACCTCGGGATGGGCGCCGAGGAAGTCGAGCGTCTGCGGGAACAGCGGGTTCGAGTGCCGGTGGTAGAGCGACACGTCCGGCGGCGGCCGCAAGACCACCAGCACTCGGCCGCGGTCGATGTCCAGCCGCTCGAGCACGGTCGGGTCGGGCTCGAAGTCGGAGAGGTAGTACTCCTCCTTCAGCCCCGGGTAGCGCTGCAGCTTCGGCGGACGCACGCCGAACCGTTCGAGCCGCTCGGGCGGGATCGCCTCCGGCACGACGACGCGGGTCGCGGCGCGCATCCCGAGCTGGTGCTGGAGCGTCGCGAACTCGTAGTCGTGCGTCGTGCCGCTCGGGATGCCGAGGCGACGTGCGCTCAGCGTCAGCTCGTGCGAGCCGTGCGCGAGCGCGAGGTCGAAGTTCCGCGGCCGCGCCCATTTGCGCAGCGCGTGGAGCCGGGAGAAGAGCGACCTCCCTTTGCCGAGCCGCGAGCGTCCGCCGTGGCGGCCGATGACCGTCGCGTCGAGCCCGTGCAGCTCGAGCAGCTGGAGCGTCTGGGCGTAGTCGCGCGCGGTGATCTCCACCTCGTCGCCTCGCTCGCGCAGCAGCGCGATCAGGGGCCGGAAGACGAGGACGTGCGCCGACGCCGTCATGTCGACCCACACCTTCACAGCAGCTCCACGATCGCAGCTGCGGCGCGCGGGCCTGCCTGCCCGTCCCAGAGCTCGGGAACGCGCCCGGGCGTCGGCTCCTCCAGGAGCCGCGGGACGTTGCGAAGCTGCTCGCGCGTGATCAGCCGATTGGTGCCCTCGAGCGTCTCCGGCCGCTCCGTGTTCGACCGCAGGGTGAAGCACGGCACGCCGAGCACGGTCGTCTCCTCCTGGATGCCGCCGGAATCGGTCACGACGGCGGCGGCCTGCGCCTCGAGCGAGAGGAACCGCAGGTACGGGAGCGGATCGGTGAGGACGACGCGTCCGACATCGCCGAGATTCTTCTTCGTCCGCGGGTGCACCGGGAAGATGACCGGCAGGGACGCAGCGATGCCGTCGAGCGAGGCCATCGTCTCGGCGAGCGCGCCGGCGTCGTCGACCAGGCTCGGGCGATGGAGTGTGACGAGGACGTAGGACTGCGGCTCGAGTTCGAGCTCCAGCCGATGCGCCGCGTCGAGGTTCGCGAGCAGGGTGTCGATCATCGTGTTGCCGACGCCGCACCTGCGCTCTTCCGGCAGGTGCTCCTTCGCGAGGTTGGTGTCCGCGCTCGGGAGCGTCGTCAGCAGCAGCGCCGAGAGGTGGTCGGTGAGGACGCGGTTCACCTCCTCCGGCATCGACCAGTCGTGGCTGCGCAGACCCGACTCGACGTGCACGACGCGGATCCCGAGCTTGCGCGCCGCAACGGCGCCTGCGAGCGTCGAGTTGACGTCGCCCGCGACGACGACGAGATCCGGAGCGAGCTCCGTGAAGGCACGTTCGAGCTCCGCTGCAGCGGTCTCGGGAGTCCGCGCCTCGAGCTGCACGTGCGGTCGTGGCAGCGGGAGCTCGGCGAAGAAGACGTCCTTGAGCAGTGCGTCGTAGTGCTGCCCCGTGTGGACGAGGCGCTGCTCGACCCCGCGTTCCTCGAGCGCCGTGTAGACCGGCGCCACTTTCATGTAGTTCGGCCGCGCGCCGACGACGTGTACGACCATCAGCGCTCGGCGAGCACGGCCGGCATCCGGACGTCGCCGGGCTCGCGCTCGACGTGCCGCTCGTGCCAGAGCGTGAACGCGAGCAGGCCCCAGAGCTGGCGGCTCAGATCCTCCCGTCCGGAGACATGCTCGTCGAGCAGCCGGTGGACGACACCGGGCTCGAAGAACCCCTGCCGCCGCAACGTCTCGGCCGACAGCGTCTCGCGCGCGAACGGCTCGAGGTCGCCGCGCAGCCACGCCGCCGCCGGGATCGAGAACCCGCGCTTGCGGCCGTGCACGACCTCGCGCGGCAGGAGGGGCTCGACCGCCTGTCGCAGGAGGCGCTTCTTCGAGAGCCCGCGCACCTTGTGCTTCGCGGGCAGCGAGAAGGCGAAGTTCGAGACGACGGTGTCCATGAACGGGACGCGCGCCTCGAGCGACCACGCCATCGACGCACGGTCCGTCTTCGTGAGGAGGTCGTCGACGAGGTAGAGGCCGAAATCGACGTCCTGCAGGCGGGTCAGGAGCTCGTGGCCCTGCGAGGAGGCAAAGCGCTCGCGGTAGGTCACGAGCGGGTCGAACGCGCTCCGACGGCCCGTCAGCTCGGCACGAACGTCGGCGGAGAAGATCTCCTTCCAGCCGTGGTGCCGCTCGAGCGCCGGCAGGTGCGCCGAGCGCGTGAATCGCTTCGCCTTGTAGTCGAAGCTGACCTTCCGGGTCGAGGTCGGCAGCCGCTCGGCGAGCGGTCGCGCCGCGGCTGCGACGCCCCCGAACCGCTCCGCGAGGAGGTCGGCGACGTACGTGTAGTAGCCGCCGAAGAGCTCGTCGCTCCCCTCGCCCGACAGCGCCACCTTGACGTCCTCCGCCGCGAGCTTCGACACCAGGTACGTGGGGAGGGCAGACGAGTCGGCGAACGGCTCGTCGAAGGCGGCGGCGAGCGCCGGTAGGAGCAGCGCCGCGTCGGGGGCGAGGGTCAGCTCGCGGTGGATCGTGTCGTAGCGCCGCGCCACGGCCCGCGCGCCCGCGAGCTCGTCGAACGACGCCTCGGTGAAGCCGATCGAGAACGTGCGTACGCGCTCGGACGACTCCTCCGCCGCGAGCGCCGCGAGCGCGCCCGAGTCGACACCGCCGGAGAGGAGGACGCCGACGGGCACGTCGGCGATCAGGTGCGCGCGCACCGAGTCGCGCAGCCGCGCACGGCACTCCTCGACGAGCTCCGCCACGTCCGCGTCGTGCCTCGCCGGGAGCGGGCCCGTGCGCGCGTAGCTCTGGATGTCGACCGTGCCGTCGGCCCAGGTGAGCGTGTGGCCGGGCAAGAGCTTGCGGATGTCGGAGAAGATCGAGAGCGGCCCCGGCACCGAGTTGAACGCGAGGAACGCCTCGAGCGCGTCGAGGTCGACGTCCCCGTGGGGGAGCGCGTCGAGCTCCGAGGCGAACGAGAGCTCGCCCCCGACGTCGCGGTAGTAGAGGGGCTTGATGCCGAAGCGGTCGCGGGCGAGGACGAGGCGGCGGCTCCGCGCGTCCCACACGGCGACGGCGAACATGCCGCGCAGCCGCTCCCACAGCCCCGACCCCCACTCCTCGTACCCGTGCACCAGCACCTCGGTGTCGCAGCGCGTGCGGAACCGGTGGCCTGCGCGCTCGAGCTCGTGCTCGAGCTCGCGGTAGTTGTAGATCTCGCCGTTCTGCACGACGACGACCGTCCCGTCCTCGTTCGCGATCGGCTGGTCGCCCCCGGTCAGGTCGATGATCGCGAGCCGCCGCGCCGCGATGCCGACGTGCGTGCTGAGGTGCGAGCCCTCGGAGTCGGGCCCGCGGTGGAACAGCGTCTGCGCCATGGCGCGCAGCCGTTCGCCGTCGACGGTCGCGTGCGCGGACGCGATCCCGCAGATCCCGCACATCGGGAAGAGGTTAGTTGCGGCGCCCGAGGGTCTGGGCGACGACCCGCGCGGCGGTCACGATCACCGTGCGGAGGTAGAGCCGCACGGAGCGGTCGGCGATCCACTCCAGGTCGTGCGCCAGCTTCTCCGCCATCGACGTCTCGTAGCCGCGGCGGACCTGGGCGAAGCCCGTCAGCCCCGGGCGTACGACGAGCCGCTGCCAGTAGGCGGGGAGGTCGCCCGCGAGCTCCGCGAAGAACCGGGGCCGGATGGGGCGCGGCCCGACGAACGACATGTCGCCGCGGAGCACGTTCCAGAGCTGCGGGAGCTCGTCGAGCTGCGACGCCTTCAGCCACCGCCCGAGCCGGGTCAGCTCCGCCTCGTTCGCGCGCGCGAGCTCCTCGCCGAGGTGGTGCCCGATGCGCTCCTCGGCGCCGGGCCGCATCGTCCGGAACTTCAGCATCTGGAAGAAGCGGCCGCGGCGGCCGACCCGCTCGCCCCGGTAGAGGATCGGACGGCCGCTCGAGAGGAGCTGGACGAGCGCGATCCCGGCTACGAGCGGCAGCACGACGATCGCCACGATCGTCGCGAGGACGACGTCGAGGATGCGCAGCTCGAGGTCGATGCGCCGGTGCTCGGCAGCGGCGGCGAGCCGCACGTATCCGCTCACGAGCGTCTCTTCGAGCGGTGGTGGCGCCGTTGCCACGGATCGATGGTAGACCGTGGCCCATGACGATCACAGGGATCGATCACGTGCAGGTCGCGGCGCCGCCGGGGTGCGAGGCCGAGGCGCGGGCGTTCTACGGCGCCCTGCTCGGGCTCGAGGAGCTGCCGAAGCCGGAGCCGCTCGCCGCGCGTGGCGGCTGCTGGTTCCGGGCGGGCGCCCAGGAGCTCCACGTCGGGGTCGAGGAACCGTTCGCCCCCGCGCGGAAGGCGCACCCGGGGCTCGTCGTCGACGATCTCGAGGCGCTCGCCGCGCGGCTGCGCGGCGCCGGCATCCAGGTGTCGTTCGACGACACGATCCCCGGCACCGCGCGCTGCCACGTCGCGGACCCCTTCGGGAACCGCCTCGAGCTCCGGCAGGCGGGCACCACCCGGGTATAAGCTGTCCTTATGGACACGCGCCAGCTCCACGCGTTCTGCGAGGTGGTCGAGCGGAAGTCGTTCTCGCAGGCCGCGGAGCGCCTCGGCGTCACGCAACCGGCCGTCAGCCTCCAGGTACGCGCGCTCGAGAAGCGGCTCGGGACGCAGCTCCTCGACCGGTCGGGTCGCCGGGTCGAGCCGACCGAGGCGGGAGCGAAGCTCTACCGCTCCGCCCAGCGGCTGCTCGCGCTCGAGGACGAGATCGTCGCCGAGCTCGCCGACGAGGCGACGGGCGAGCTGACCGGCACGCTCGAGATCGGCGCCTCCACCGGGCCCGGCGGCGTCGTGCTCTCGACGCTCCTCTGCCGGTTCGCCGAGCTCCACCCCCAGCTGCACGTCGCGCTCTCCGTCTTCGACACGCAGACCGTGGTCGAGCGCGTCGCCGACCGCAGCCTCGAGCTCGGCGTCGTCGGCGCCGCGCCGCGGCACCGCGGTGTCGACTACGAGCCGTTCCTCCGCGACACGGTGGTGCTCGTCTGCCCGCCCGGCCATCCCTTCGCCGGCCGCACCGTCACCCTCGACGACGTCCGCAAGGAGAACCTGATCCTCATGCAGGAGGGAGCCGGCGTGCGCCAGATGCTCGAAGAGGAGCTTCGCCGCGCGGGCATGCGCCTGCGCGACCTCGGCTCGCGGATCGAGCTCGGGCTGCAGGAGTCGGTGGCGCACGCCGTGCGCGGCGGCTACGGCGTGACGTTCATCTCGCGCTCCTCGGTCGAGGCCGACCTCGCCGCCGGGTCGCTCGTCGAGGCTCGGGTCGCCGGGATCGAGCTCGAGCGCGAGATCCACCTCGTGCGCGCGGCCGGCCGGACCGAGACGCGCGCCGCGCGTGCGTTCGTCGAGCTCGCGCGCGGGTCGACGGCATGATCGTCCGCTTCGGGCTCTCCGAGCTTCCGGGCGTCCTCGCCGACTGCGGCATCACGCGGCCGTTCGTGATCGCGAGCCCGCGCTGGCAGGCGCTCGACCTGCCGCACGTGGACTGGTGGTCGGAGGTGCCGTCGGCGGACGTCGAGGTGTCGGACGAGGCCGACGGCATCCTCGCGATCGGCGGCGGCTCCGCGATCGACACCGCGAAGTACGCCTCGGCGCAGAGCGGCAAGCCCGTCGTGCACGTCCCGACCACCTACTCGGGCGCCGAGTGGACGACGTTCTACGGCATCCGCTCGCCCGACCGGATCATCCGCGGCGGAGGCGCGGGTGCGCATCCCGTCGGCATCGTCTACGACGTCGGCCTGACGCTCGAGCTCCCTCGCGACGTCACGGCGGGGACGGCGCTGAACGCCCTCGCGCACTGCGCCGAGGCGCTGTACGCCGAGCGCCGCAGCCCGGAGGGCGACGAGCAGGCGCTCCTCGGCGCGCCGCTGATCGCGAGCGCCCTGCCGCGGGTGCTCGAGCGCCCCGGCGACCGGGATGCGCGCGAGGAGCTCCTCCGCGGCGCGATGCACGCCGGCCATGCGCTCGGACTCGCCGGGCTCGCGCTCGCGCACGCGATGGCGCAGGCCCTGGGCGGGACGTACGGCCTCCCGCACGGCGCCATGAACGCCCTCTGCCTGCCGCCCGCGCTCGAGTTCAACCGCGCCATCGTCCCCGAGGCGGTCGCGCGCTTCGGCGACGCCGTCGGCGGGGACGCCGTGGAGCGCTCGCGGGAGCTCGCCCGGCTCGGCGGCTTCGAGCGGCTCCGCGACTTCGGCATTCCCGAGGGCGACCTGGCCGGCGTCGCCGAGGCCGCCTCGAAGCGCGCGGGCAACCACGCGAACCCCCGTCCCGCCGCCCCCGGGGAGATCCTCGACCTCTACCGGTCGATCTGGTGACGAGGCGGTGCAGCGTCCTGCCGCCGCACGAAAATCCTCCTCGAGGAGGACGGCCGGCGCGGTAAGAATGGCACGGATGCACGAGAACCTCGCAGGACGCGCCGGGGCCTGGTCCGCGGCGCACTGGAAGACCGCCTTCTTCGGCGCGATCCTCGCGACCGTGCTCGCGGTCGTGGTCGGCGGCGCCGTCGGCCTGAACGTCCTCGGCGACTCCGACACGGGGTCGGGCGAGACCGCGCGCGCCGAGAAGATGCTGAGCGCGGGCGACTTCAAGTCGCCGGCCACGGAGAGCGTCCTCGTGCAGGCGCGGCAGGGCGGCGTGACGGTCGACGATCCCGCGTTCCGCTCGGCGATCTCGACGGTCGTCCAGGCGGTGTCGCAGCAGGCCGTCGTGCGCAACGTGCGCTCGCCGCTCGAGTCGCCGCAGGGCCTCGTGTCGAAGGACCGCCGCTCGGCGCTCGTGCAGTTCGACATCGCGGGCAAGGCCGACGACGCCAAGGAGAAGATCGCGCCGGTGCTCGCCGCGGTCGCGGGCGCGCAGGCGGCGACACCCAGCTACCGCGTCGAGGAGTTCGGGCT
>DASSQG010000170.1:0-5628 GCA_035702625.1 Gaiellaceae bacterium
CCTGGACGAGTTCCTCGGCCAGGAGCTGCGCGCGAAGGTGATCGAGCTCAACCGCTCGCGCAACAACGTCGTGCTCTCGCGCCGCGCCGTGCTCGAGGACGAGCGCAAGGAGATGCGGCAGGCGATCCTCGACCGGCTCAACCCGGGCGACGTCGTCGACGGCCAGATCTCGAACATCGTCGATTTCGGCGCCTTCGTCGACCTCGACGGGATGGACGGGCTGATCCACATCTCCGAGCTGTCGTGGTCGCACGTGAACCACCCGTCCGAGGTGCTCGAGATCGGCCAGGACGTGAAGGTGAAGGTGCTCGACATCGACCGTGAGCGCCAGCGCATCTCACTCGGGCTCAAGCAGACCCAGAGCGATCCCTGGCAGCAGGTGCTCGAGACCTACCACGAGGGCGACGAGGTCGAGGGCAAGGTCACGAAGGTCGTCACCTTCGGCGCCTTCGTCGAGATCATGCCCGGCGTCGAGGGGCTCGTTCACATCTCGGAGCTCGCACAGCACCACGTCGAGAACCCGCGCGAGGTGGTTTCCCAGGGCGACCTCGTCCGCGCGAAGATCATCGAGGTCGACGCCGAGCGCCGGCGCCTATCGCTCTCGCTGAAGCGCGTCGAGGGCGGCGGCGTCCAGCAGCGCGCTGACGACTCCGAGGCCGTCGAGGGCACCCCCAACCTCGACCTGTCGGAAGAGGTCTTCCCCGAGGCGTCCACCGCCGAGGCCGCGCCGGAGGCCGAGGCCGAAGCCGTTCCGGAGGCCGACGAGCCCGAGCCCGTCGCAGAGCCCGAGCCGGAGCCGGAGCTCGAGCCCGCCGCCGAGGTCGAGGTGCCTGCCGAGGAACCGGCCGCCGAGGCCGAGGTGCCTGCCGAGGAGCCGGCCGCCGAGGAGCCCGCCGCCGAGGCCGAGGCTCCCGCCGAAGAGCCCACGGAGTAGCTTGGCCAGACCGATCGCCGTCGCCATCACGGGCGGCATCGGAGCCGGCAAGAGCGAAGCCCTCGCGGCGTTCGCGCGGCACGGCGCCGCCGTTATCTCCAGCGACGGGATCGTCCACCGGCTGCTCGCCGAGGACGAGGCCGTGCGGGCGGAGCTCGTCGAGCGCTTCGGCAAGGCCGTCCTCGACGACGACGGCCGCGTCGACCGCGCCGCGATCGCGGAGATCGTCTTCGCTGACGCGGAGGCGCTCGAGTGGCTCGAGGGCCTGCTCCACCCGCTCGTCGTGCAGGAGTACATGGGCTGGCGCGAGCGGCTCGCCGAAGGCGACGACCCGCCTCGGGTGACCGCGACGGAGGTGCCGCTGCTCTTCGAGGTCGGCGGCCAGGACCGCTTCGACGTCGTCGTGGTGGTGACGGCACCGCCGGAGGTGCGGAGCGCGCGCAGCGAGGTCGACGCTGAGGAGCGCGAGCCGCGCCTCTTGCCAGACTCGGTCAAGGTGGCCCAGGCCGACTTCGCCTACGTCAACGACGGCTCGCTCGAGGAGCTCGACGACTTCGTGGAGGGTGTCGTACGGGAACTGACGCGCTGAAGAAGGTCTTCGCGCTCGTCGTCGCCGTCGCGGCCCTCGTCGTCGCGTTCGCGTACGTCAACTCGACGAATCCCGCCTGGTACGTGCGCCTCCGCTACCCGCTGCGGTACGAGGCGATCGTGCGCGGCCATTCGCGCAACTACCACCTCGACCCGGCGCTGCTCGCGGCCGTGATCTACCAGGAGAGCAAGTTCCGGGCGCACGCCCGCTCGAGCTCCGGCGCGATCGGGCTGATGCAGCTCCTGCCCTCGACCGCCGAAGGGATCGCCGTCCACACGGGCGGCACGCAGTTCCGCGTCTCCGACCTCGACGACCCGGAGATCAACGTCCGCTACGGGTCGTGGTACCTGCGCCATCTGCTCGACAAGTACGGCGACGAGCGCACCGCGCTGGCCGCCTACAACGCCGGCCAGGAGAACGTCGACCGCTGGCGCGCCGAGGGGAAGGGCATCGAATTCGGCGAGACGCGGCACTACGTCAAGCGCGTCGAGCACCTGAAAACCCTGTACCGAAGGGGATATCGGGCCCAGCTCTACGGGTGACGCTTGACAGACATCAAGAGTGATGTCATAGTGACATCACGATGCAGCTACAGAGGTTCGTGGACGCGCTCAGGGCCGACCTCACGGCGGTCGCGGAGCTGGGGGACGAGGCGACGGCCGAAGCGGCCGGGCGGCTCGTACTCACGCTTCAGGCCTCGGTCGGCCTGCGCCTGCTCGACGCGCTCTCCGAAGCCGCGCTCGAGCTGAACGACAAGCTTCCCGGCGGTCACGTCGAGGTACGGCTCACCGGCCAGGACCCGGAGCTCGTGTACGTCGGCGAGGAGCCCGAGGCCCCGGCGGCGGGTGCCGACGAGGCGCACACCGCCCGCATCACGCTGCGGCTGCCCGAGGCGCTGAAGGCGTCGCTCGAGGTGGCCGCGAACCGCGAGGGCGTGTCCGTGAACACGTGGATCGTCCGCGCGCTCTCGCGCAGCAGCACCGCCGCTCCGGCGGCGCAGCAGTCCAGCAACCGGCTGACGGGCTACGCCCGCGGCTGAGAGGGGAGGAACCACGATGGCCTTCTTCCAGCTCCCGTTCGGACACGCAGAGGTTCGCGTCGACTCGCGCCCGCAGAAGCCGCGCGTGCGCCCGGGGGGTCGGCGGCGATGAGGACCGAGACGTTCGACACTCCCGGCGAGGTCAGGCTCGACATCCGTCTCGGCGCCGGCGAGGTTCGCCTCGACACCGGCGAAGTCGCGCAGACGACGGTTCAGCTCGAAGCGCTCAAGGACAACGACGCCAGCCACGCGGCCGTCGAGAGCGCCCGCGTCGAACTGCGGCAGCGCGGCGACGGCCACGAGGTCGTGGTCGACGCGCGCGACCGCGGGCGCGGCATCTTTCGCAACGCCCAGCTGCTCGTCGCCGTGACGTGCCCCGAGGGCTCGAGCGTCGAGTCGAAGACCGGCTCCGCAGAGGTGGTCGGGCACGGCCGCTTCGGCTCGGTCGAGGTGGAGAGCGGCTCCGGCGACGTCGAGTTCGGCGAGGTGGACGGGGACGCGCGCGTCGACGCCGCGAGCGGCGACGTACAGCTCGGCAACGTCGCCGGCGGCGCCCGCGTGAACACGGCCTCGGGCGACGTGCAGATGCGCGCGGTCGGCGGCGAGGCGAAGATCAACTCCGCCTCGGGCGACGTGATCATCCGCGAGGTCGGCGGCGAGCTGTCCGTCAACTCCGCCTCCGGCGACGTGATCGTCCGCGAGGCGCGCGGCTCCGTGCGAGTCTCGACCGCCTCCGGCGACCAGAGCATCGGCAACGTCTCGACCGGCCACGTCGAGTTGAAGTCCGCTTCGGGCGACCTGAAGGTCGGGATCGCGGAGGGCTCGACACTCTGGGTCGACGCCCGTTCCCGCAGCGGCGAAGTCCGCTCCGAGCTGCCCGTGTCCGAGCTTCCTCCCGAGGGCGAGGGCCCGACGGTCGAGCTCCGCGCCAACACGATGAGCGGCGACATCACGGTCACCAGAGCGTGACTCCTCAGGACTCGACCCTCGCCGCGCCTGCGTCGCGGCGGCTCCGCCTACCCGCCGTACTGCGCCTGCGCGAGTTCCGGCGCTTCTGGATCGGCGAGACGATCTCGCTCTTCGGCGACCAGATCACGCTGATCGCGCTGCCGCTCGTCGGCGTCCTCGCCCTGCACGCGAGCGCCGCGCAGATGGGATTTCTCGGCGCCGCGCTCCTGCTCCCGAACCTGCTCTTCTCGCTGCACGCGGGAGCGTGGGTCGACCGGCGCGGGCGGCGACGCCAGATGATGATCGCGACGTCGCTCGGGCGCGCGGCGCTGCTCGTGACCATCCCCCTGGCCTACGCGTTCGGGCTGCTGACGCTGGCGCAGCTCTACGTGGTCGGCTTCCTCTTCGGGACGCTCGACGTGCTCTTCTACGTCTCGTACAGCACCCTGTTCGTCTCGCTCGTCCCGCGCGAGCGCTACCTCGAGGCGAGTTCGCTGCTCAACGGCAGCCGCGCCTTCTCGTTCGTCGCCGGCCCGAGCGTCGGCGGCGCGCTCGTGCAGGCGCTCTCGGCGCCTGTCGCGCTGGTCGCCGACGCGATCACGTTCCTCTGCTCGGCGTTCGCGATGAGCTCGATCTCGCCGGTCGAGCCGGCGACCGAGCAGGCGCAGCGAGGGCACCTGAAGGCCGGGATCCGCTACATCCGGAACTCGCCGATCGTGCGCGCCTCGCTGCTGGCGACGGCGACGATCAACTTCTTCAACTTCGTCTTCTGGGCGCTGTTCATGCTCTATGCGACGAAGACGCTCGGGGTACGGCCGGGCGTGCTCGGGCTCGTGCTCGGCGCGGCGTCGATCGGCGGGCTGATCGGCTCGGTCGTCACCGGGCGGCTCAGCCGCCGGATGGGCGTCGGGCCGGCCTTCATGCTCGGCTGCATCCTCTTCCCGGCGCCGCTCGTGCTCGTCCCGCTGGCGGGCGGCTCGCGCTTCACGGTGCTCGCCTGTCTCTTCCTCGCCGAGTTCGGCTCGGGGTTCGGCGTGATGGTGCTCGACATCACCGCGAACGCGATCAAGACGGCACTCGTCCCGGACCGGCTGCGCGCGCGAGTCGCCGGCGCGTACATGGTCGTGAACTACGGCGTGCGGCCGGTCGGCGCCCTGGTGGGCGGCGCGCTCGGCACGTGGATCGGCCTGGAGCCGACGCTCTGGATCGCGACGGTCGGCGCCGTCTTCGGCGTGCTCTGGTTGCTGCCGTCGCCGATCCCGCGCCTGCATGAGCTACCGGAGGCCGACCAATGACGTCGCTTGCGACGTCATCTCAGGCCGTGCGGGCTCTGCCTGCGCGGCCGTCGGAAACGACCAGTCGACGCGCTGGTCGTCAGGAGGGGCGCTGATGAGCCGCTCCGAGCTCCTGCGCGAGCGGTCGATCAGGGCGCTGCTGGCGGCCGAGGTGATCTCGACCACCGGCGCGCAGATGACCTGGGTCGCGCTGCCGTGGTTCGTGCTGGTCACGACCGGCTCGGCGACGCGGATGAGTCTCGTGATGGGCGCCGAGCTGCTCGGGCTCGCGCTGCTCGGCCTGCCGGGCGGGCGCGTGCTCGGCCGCCTCGGCGCGCGGCGCACGATGATCTGGTGCGACGCCGCGCGCGCGCCGATCATGCTTGTGATCCCCATGCTGCACTGGAGCGGCGGGCTCTCCTTCGGCGTGCTCGCGGCGGTGGCGTTCGCGCTCGGCGCCTTCAGCGCGCCCTACTTCGCGGCGCAGAAGGTGATCGTCCCGGAGCTGCTCGGCGAGGGCGAGCAGCAGGTGACGGACGCGAACGCGCTCTTCCAGGCCGCGAACCGGACGACGATCCTGCTCGGGCCGGTCCTCGCCGGCGTGCTGATCGGCGTGATCGGCGCGACGAGCGTCCTCGTCGTCGACGCCGCGACCTACGTCGTCTCGGTGGTGCTCGTCACGCTGTTCGTCCCGCGCAGGCGGCCGGTCGAGCAGGAGCCCGAGCACCGGCAGATCCGGGCCGGGCTGCGCTTCCTGGCCAACGACCCGCTGCTACGCGTGTGGTGGCCGGCGTTCGCGCTCGGCGATGCCGCCTGGACGGCCTTCTTCGTGACGCTGCCGGTG
>DASSQG010000171.1:0-7614 GCA_035702625.1 Gaiellaceae bacterium
GAGGGCTCCGGCTCCGACACTTGCGGCGGTCACGCCCCCGAGCAGTGCGCCGGCTCCGGCCGGCTCGAAGGTCGAACGGGGACTGGGCTCCATGCGCGGGCGAGCATACCAAACCTTGTGACACCGGAAACCGGCCTCGGAGCGGGCTTTTCCGCCCACTTTGTACGATCGCTCGGTGCGCGTCGTGCTGATCCACGGGAGCGTCGGCAACGCGAGCGTCTGGTCGGCCACGCGCCGTGCGCTGCAGCCGAGCGACGAGGTCGTGACGCCGACGCGTGGCGGCTACCCGCTGCGGCCGCCGCTCGACCGGATCGACTTCGAGCGCCAGGCCGAGGAGCTCGCGCCGGAGCTCGGCGAGGGGGCGCATCTCGCCGGGCACTCGTACGGTGGCGTGATCGCGCTCCTGATCGCCGCCGCGCATCCTGAACGCGTGCGGTCGCTCGCCGTCAGCGAGCCGCCGGCGTTCGGCGTGGCTCGAGGGAACCCCGCCGTCGACGACCTCGTCGCGCGCCTCGCCGAGCATTTCGAGCACGGCCCGCGCGAGCCGAGCGCGTTCGCGGAGGGCTTCCTCGCGCTCGTCGGGAGCGAGCTGCGCCTGCCCGACCCGCTGCCGCCCGGGTTCGAGCAGGGCATCCGCGCGACGATGGCCGAGCGCGGGCCGTGGGAGGCCGAGATCCCGCTGGACGAACTCGCCGCCGCGCCGTTCCCGAAGCTCGTCGTCTCGGGCGCGCACCACGCGGCCTTCGACGCGGTGTGCGACGTGCTCGAGCAACGGCTCGGCGCCGAGCGCGCCGTCCTGCCCGGCGCCGACCACAGCCTGATGCGTGCGCCGGGCTATCCGCAGCGGCTCGCCGCCTTCCTCGATTCGGTCCGGCCCGAACAGTCGGCGCAGTAGCCTCCGCGACATGCACGCCGAGCCGGACCTCGCCGCCGCGGCGACGCTCCTCGCGGAGCCGGCCCGGGCCGAGCTCGTGCTCGCGGCGCTCGCCGACGGGCCGCTGTCCGCGAGCGAGCTCGCCTCGCGCGCCGGCGTCTCGCGGTCGACCGCGAGCGGGCACCTGCGCCGCCTGGTCGAGGGCGGCTTCCTCGTCGTCGCCGCGGACGGCCGGCGCCGCCGCTACCGGCTCTCCGGCCCCGAAGTCGCCGAAGCCGTCGAGGCGCTCTCCCGCGTCGCCCCGCCGCGGCCGGCACGGTCGCTCCGAGAGGCGAACCGCAACGAGCTGATCCGCGAGGCGCGGACCTGCTACGACCACCTCGCCGGCCGGCTCGGCGTCACCTTCGCCGCCGCGCTCGAGCGCCGCGGCGTCGTCGAGCGCGCGAACGGCGACTACGTGCTCGGCGAGCGAGCGGCCGCCGAGCTGCCCGGTCTCGGGATCGAGCTCGAGCCGCTCACGCGCCTGCGCCGCCCGCTCGTGCGCGGCTGCCTCGACTGGAGCGAACGCGAGCTGCACGTCGCCGGCGCGCTCGGCGCAGCGCTGACGACGCGGCTGTTCGAGCTCGGCTGCATCGTCCGTCGCGACGGGACGCGCTCGGTCGCCGTGACGGAGACCGGCCGCGAGCTCTTCGCCGGGCTCGGCGTCTAGGCGGTCTTCCGCGCGGCAGTGTCGAGTTCCTCACGCGCGCGGCGGCGGATACGCGGGTTCGCGAGCTTCACGATCTCGAGCAGGTAGACCATGTAGATCGACGCCGCGAGCGCGGACGCGCCGATGCACGCGACGGCGATCGTCGGGCCGGTCTGCCAGTCGCCGTGCGCGTGCGGGTGCAGGAACCGGGTCGCCAGCGCGGCGCCGGCGAGGATCGCGCACCAGCCCCACATCGTCAGCGCGGCCCGCTTCTGCGAGTAGCCCATGTTGAGGAAGCGGTGGTGCAGGTGATAGCGGTCGGCCTTGTGCACGGGCTCGCCGTACTTGAGCCGCTTGGCGACCACGAACGACGTGTCGAGGATCGGCACGGCCAGGACGAGCAGCGGGAAGAGCAGGGTGGCGACGGCGGCCGTCTTCAAGAGGCCCTGAACCGCCAGCGCTCCGAGCGTGAAGCCGAGCAGCAGCGCGCCCGAGTCGCCCATGAAGATCCGGGCCGGATAGAAGTTGTGGCGCAGGAAGCCGACGCAGGCGCCGAGCACGATCGCCGCGAGGATCGCCGGCTCGGGCCGCCCGAGCGAGAGCGCGATCACGCAGAACGTCGCGCCCGAGATCGCGCAGACCCCGGCGGCGAGGCCGTCTAGCCCGTCGAGGAAGTTGACCATGTTCATGATCGCCACGATCCAGAGGATCGTCAGCGGGATGCCGACCCACTCCGGCAGTGCGTGCACGCCGATGATCGGGAACGTGAAGCGCTGCACCCAGATCCCGAAGCCCGTCGGGATCGCAGCGGCCGCGATCTGCCCGCCGAGCTTCTCCCACCAGACGAGTCCGCGAAAGTCGTCGATCGCGCCGACGATTGTCGCGACGGCCATCCCGAGCAGCAGGCCCTTCGTCTCGTGGCCGAGCGGCAGGAACGCGAGCGCCGGCACGAAGATCCCGAAGAAGAGCGCGAGGCCGCCGAGCCGTGGCACCGGGTTGCGGTTGATGCGGCGCCCGCCCGGCCGGTCGACCACGCCGAGCATGCGGGCCATGCCGCCGACGGCGGGCGTCAGCAGCACGACGATCAGCAGCGCGAGCGCCGCGCCGTAGACGACCTCGAGGTTGTCGGTGAGCGTGCTCCAGACCATGCGTCTGCGCTACTTGGTGCCGTAGAGCCGGTCGCCCGCGTCGCCGAGGCCCGGGACGATGTAGCCCTTCTCGTTCAGCCCGCGGTCGACGGCGGCGGTGACGATGCGGACGTCGGGGTGTTCGCCGCGCAGGTGGTCGATCCCTTCGGGTGCGGCGACGAGGCAGACGAGCGTGACCGTCCGCGCGCCGGCGTCCTTGACCGCGGCGACGGCCGCGGCGCTGGAGCGGCCCGTGGCGAGCATCGGGTCGAGCACGATCGCGTCGCGCTCGCCGTCGCCGAGCTCCGGCAGCTTCACGTAGTACTCGACCGGCTGCAGCGTCTCCTCGTCGCGGTAGAGGCCGATGAAGCCGACCCGCGCGCTCGAGACGAGCGAGAGCACGCCGTCGAGCATCCCGAGGCCCGCCCGCAGCACCGGACAGACGGCGACCTTCTTGCCCGCGATCCGCTGCACCTCCGTCCGCTCGAGCGGCGTCTCGACCTCGTCGGTCTCGGTCGGGAAGTCCTTCGTCGCCTCGTAGGTCAGGAGCAGCGTCAGCTCGTTGGCGAGCTTGCGGAAGTGGACCGTCGGCGTCTCGCGGTCGCGCAGGTACGAGAGCTTGTGCTGGACGAGCGGGTGCGTGACGACGGTCACGCCCGTGAGCGTCTCGGTCATGCGACGTACGTGGTGAAGCCGCGGAACCCGGGGTAGAGCGGGTTCTCGTCGCAGAGCTTCGCGCTGCGCGCGGCCAGCGAGTCGACGTCCGCGGCGTCGGCGAGCGCGCCGGTGATGATCGCGCCGACCTCGCGGAAGTCGTCCTCGTCGAAGCCGCGCATCGTCGCCGCCGGCGTCCCGATCCGGATCCCAGAGGCAACGGTCGGCGGCCGCTCGTCGAACGGGACCGTGTTGCGGTTGACGGTGATCTTCACCTGGGCCAGCCGCTCCTCGGCGTCCTTGCCGGTCCAGTCGGTCGAGCGCAGGTCGACCTGCAGCAGGTGCGTGTCGGTGCCGCCGGTGAGCACGTCGAGGCCGCCGTCCTGCAGCGACGCCGAGAGCATGTCCGCGTTCGCGCGCACCTGCGTCTGGTACTCGCGGAACGCCTCGGTGGCGGCGATCCGGAAGCACGTCGCCTTGGCGGCGATCGTGTGCACGAGCGGGCCGCCCTGCATGCCCGGGAAGACCGCGCGATCGACCGCCTGCGCGTGCTCCTCGCGGCAGAGCACGAAGCCGGCGCGCGGGCCGGCCAGCGTCTTGTGCGTCGTCGACGTGACGAAGTCGCAGTCCTTGACGGGGTTGGGGTGCAGCCCGGCCGCGACGAGCCCCGCGAAGTGGGCCATGTCGCAGAGCAGGAGCGCGCCGACCTCGTCGGCGATCTCGCGGAACCGGTCGGTCTCGACGGTGCGCGGATACGCCGAGCCGCCGCAGACGATCAGCTTGGGCCGGTGCTGCTTGGCGAGCGCGAGGACGTCGTCGTAGTCGACCGTGTTCGTCTCGCGGTTGACGCCGTAGTGGACGATCGTGTAGAGCCGGCCGCTGAAGTTGACCTTGAGGCCGTGCGTCAGGTGGCCGCCGTGCGCGAGCTCGAGCGAGAGGATCGTGTCGCCCGGGTCGAGCGCGGCCAGGTAGACGGCCATGTTCGTCTGCGCGCCCGCGTGCGGCTGCACGTTTGCGTGCTCGGCACCGAACAGCTCCTTGGCGCGGTCGATCGCCGCCTGCTCGATCTCGTCGACGACCTCGCAGCCGCCGTAGTAGCGCCGGCCGGGGTAGCCCTCGGCGTACTTGTTCGTCGGCACCGAGCCGACGGCCTCGAGGATCGACGGCCACGTGAAGTTCTCGGACGCGATCAGCTCGATCTGCCCGCGCTGCCGGTCGAGCTCGCGCCCGAGCAGCTCCGCGATCTGCGGATCGATCTCGGCGAGGCCTGCCGTGCGGAGGTGCTCGACCGTCTCCTGCGCGATGGCCATGCCGTGGATGCTACTCGCGTCAACCGCCGGCGGCGGCCAGGGCGCGCTCGATCGCCTGCTCGGCCGGAACCGCGCCCTCACGGATCACGGTCGGCTCCGGGCGGGTCAGGTCGAGCACCGTCGAGGGCGTTCCGGGAAGCTCGCCGCCGTCGACGATCGCGGCCGCTCCTGCGCGGATCTCGACCGGCACGTCCTCGACGCGTGTCGGCTCGGGGCCGCCGCGCACGTTCGCGCTCGTGGCCACGACCGCACCGACGTGCGCGAGCACCTCCGCCCCCGGGCCGGCGAGCTCCGGCACGCGCACGCCGATCCGGTCCGGCGTCGAGCCCGTCAGCCAGCGGAAGCGCTCGGCGGGGTTCGGCAGGACGAGCGTGAACGGCCCCGGCAGCAGCGCCCGCACGAGCACGGCGGCCCGGCCGCGCAGCTCCGGGACGAGCTCGAACAGGAAGTCGACGTCCTTCGCCAGCAGCGCGGTCGGCTGCTCGACCGGACGCTGCTTCATCCGGTAGAGCTCGCGCACCGGCGCCTCGCGGTACGGATCCGCGCACAGGCCGTAAACCGTGTCCACGGGCAGGACGACGGGACGGCCCTCGCGCAGCGCCTCGACGGCGTGCTCGATCAGACCGTCGCCCCGATGCCGAGGAACGACAGCACGGCCTCGCTGAACCTGTCGGGTGCCTCCACGAAGATCATGTGCCCAGCGCCGTCGAGAATGACGCTTCGCAAGCCCGGGATCGCCGCGAAGTCCTCGGCGGCCCGCGGCCCGGTGATGAAATCCTCGGAGCCGGTGATCACGAGCGTCGGCATCGTCAGCCGCGGGAGCTGCGGCCGCAGGTCGAACTCCTCGAAGATCGCCGTCTCCCAGAGACGGAGCGCATCGAGGCAGAGCTCCTCGTGCCCCAGCGAAGCGACGTAGGCGCGCTCGTCGTCCCCGTAGCTCGCGAAGTAGAACGGGAACATCCGCAACACGAGGTCGGTCAGCTCGCGTCCGTTCGTGAAGTCGCCGCGCAGCTCCGTCTCGAGCGCCTCGCGGGCGTCGTCGTACCACGGCTGGCCCGCGCGCGACTCGAGCGCGGCCTGCATCGCCTCCTCCTGCTCGGCGCCGAAGCGCGCGAGGCTGCTGGCGAGGATCAGCCGCTCGACGCGCTCCGGGTGCCTCGCCGCGTAGGCGACCGCCGCGACGCCGCCGTGGGAGTGGCCGAGCAGCCACAGCCGCTCGAGGCCGAGGTGCTCGCGCAACTCCTCGAGGTCGCCCGCGTAGTCGTCGATCCGGTAGGCGCCGGGGTCGCTCCCCGGGTCGGATCCGCCGGTGCCGCGCGGGTCGAGCAGCACCAGCCCGAGCTCCTCGTCGAGCCCGCCGAGGTTCGAGAGGTACAGCGACGAGAAGCCGGGCCCGCCCGGGTGGCAGACGAGCGTCGGGCCCGTGCCGAGCCGGCGGTAGGCGAGCGTCCGCCCGTCCGCCGTCGTCAGCTGGCCAGCGCGCCCCTCCACCGTGCGCGGGATCCTAGTGCTGCGCCGGCCACCGGCCTTCCGCGACGCGGTCGCGCCCCGCGAGGTCGGGCGTGATCGTCACGTCTTCGAAGCCGAGCTCCGTCAGCAGGTGCTCGACCCGCTCGCCCGAGTTGGCGGCCGTCTCGAGCACGAGCCAGCCGCCCGGCCGCAGCGCCTCCCGCGCCGCCGCGGCGAGCTTCGCCGTCGCGCCGGCGGCGACGAGCGCGACGTGGGGTTCCCAATCGCGCACCTCGGGCTGGAGCGTCTCCAGCTCGTCGGGCTCGACGTACGGCGGGTTGGAGACGACCAGGTCGAAGTCGGCGTTGCCGAGGCCGAAGGTGAGGTCGTGCTCTACGAGTCGGACGCGGCCGTTGATCCCGGTCAGCTCGGCGTTCTCGCGCGCGAGCGCGAGCGCGTCGGCCGAGACGTCGATCGCGGTGACCCACGCGTCGGGCGCCTCGTCCGCGATCGCGAGCGCGATCGCGCCGGAGCCGGTGCCGACGTCGAGCACCTTCGGCTCCTCGATCCCGCGGATGTGCGCGAGCGCCCGCTCGACCACGACTTCCGTCTCGGGCCGGGGGATCAGCGCGCGGCGGTCGGTCTTCAGCGTCAGCCGCCGGAAGCCCCACTCGCCCAGGATGTACGCGAGCGGCTCGCGCATGACGCGTCGCGCCACGTTGGCCTCGAACGCGTCGAGCTGCTCGCGCGTCAGCTCGCGGTCGAGCTCGGCGTAGAGCAGCGCGCGGGCGCAGTCGTCGCACGCCCGGGCAAGCAGCAGCTCCGACTCGAGGCGCGCCGAGTCGACGCCGGCCCCGGCGAGCCGTGAGGTCGCCTGCGCGAGCGCGTCGCCGAGTGTCACGCCGACGCGGTTTCCAGGGCGCGCCGCCGGTCGTCCGCGGCCAGCGCCTCGCTGAACTCGTCGAGCTCGCCCTCGAGGATCTTGTCGAGCCGGTGCACGGTCAGGTGTACGCGGTGATCGGTGACCCGGTTCTCCGCGAAGTTGTAGGTCCGGATCTTCTCGGCCCGCTGGCCCGAGCCGATCTGCGAGCGCCGCGTCGCCGCCTCCTCGGCCTGCTGCCGCTCGCGCTCGGCCTCGTAGAGCCGCGCCCGCAGGACGCGCAGTGCCTTCGTCTTGTTCTGGAGCTGCGACTTCTCGTCCTGCATCGCAACGACGATGCCCGTCGGAACGTGCGTTATGCGGACGGCCGAGTCGGTCGTGTTCACGCTCTGGCCGCCGGGGCCGGTCGAGCGGTAGACGTCGATCTTGAGGTCGTTCGGGTCGATCTCGACCTCGACCTCCTCGGCCTCGGGCATGACGGCGACGGTCGCCGTCGACGTGTGGATGCGACCCTGCGACTCGGTCTCGGGCACGCGCTGGACGCGGTGCGTCCCCGCCTCCCACTTGAACACCGAGTACGCGCCGTCGCCCTTGACCGCGAAGACGACCTCCTTGAACCCGCCGGACTCGTT
>DASSQG010000172.1:0-8921 GCA_035702625.1 Gaiellaceae bacterium
GTTCGCGGGGCAGCCGCCAACGAGAGCTGTCGCCCCTGAATGGCGGCGCCTCTACGACGAAGCAGGCGTACGTGTGCGCGTGGTGGCGCGCGGCTCCGAACGAGTGGAGCCCCGTCACCTCACGCGGGCACGAGACGTTGAAGCGGCGCTTCGTCGAGATCCGCCTGATGTCGTCGTCGTTCAGGATCTCGGCGCGCCGGCATCCACGTCCATCCTGCTGCGGTCGCTCGGGCTCGCGTTCGAGGACACGCTCTTCGTCGTCTTCTGCCACGGGACGCGCCAGTGGATCACCGACATCAGCGGCAAGGTGCGTGTCCTTCCCGGCGCGCTCGGGGTGAGCCTGCTCGAGCGGACGTCGATCCAGCTCGCAGACGCGGTCGTCAGCCCGAGCGCCTACCTCGCCGACTGGATGCGCGGCCAGGGCTGGCAGCTTCCGGCGAAGACGTTCGTGATCCCGCACCTGTCGCGCGCAGGTGCGACAGGCGAGCCGCCTCCGCCACCCGTCCGGTCGAACGGAGCGGGCGTCGAGAGGCTCACGTTCTTCGGCCGGCTGGAGGAACGCAAAGGCGTCCGCCCGTTTGCACAAGCACTGAATGCGCTCGACCCTGTGCTGCTTCGAGGCGTCGCTGTGGAGTTCGTCGGGCGCCCGACGCCGGCGTGGCCGGTCGAGCGCGTGACCGGTCTTCTGAACGAGTCCACGCGCGCGGCCGTGCGCGAGCTCACCTTCGAGACGGGCCTCGACCAGCACGAGGCGATCGCGCGACTGCGTCGTCCCGGGACGCTCGCGGTGATCCCCTCGTACGCGGAGAACTCTCCGAACACGATCTACGAATGTCTCGAGAACGGCATCCCGTTCCTCGCGAGCAGCGCCGCCGGTATCCGTGAGCTCGTGGCGGCCGACGAGCACGAGCGGGTTCTGTTCGAGCCGACCGCCGAGGGCGTCGCTGCCGCGCTGCGCACGGCGCTGGCGAACGCCGGCGCCCTGCGACCTGTCCGCCCGGCCTACGACGACGCCGACTCGCTGAGACGCTGGTCGGACGTCGTCGCCCTGCACGCTGCCGAGCCGCCGGCCTCGCCGCTTACCGGCGGGTGGACGCTCGAGCTCGAGGACGGGGACGTCGCCGAGCCCGGCCTCGAAGCGACGCTCCGTCGCGCTGCTGCGGTTTCCGGCGCGGACGTCGTCACGTGCGGCGTCTCGGTCGACGGGACAGCGCACTTCTTCCAGGGGGAGCCCCGCGCGCTCGGTCTGCTTTCGAACGGTTACGGGACAGCCGCGCTCGTCCGACGCGAGCTGTCGGAAGCACGCGGCGGCGAGCCGGTGTGGCCGTGGCTGGCCGGGCTCGCGGCGACCGGTGCGCGCATCGTGTCGGTCCCCCTTCCTCTTGTCCGCGCAGCGGCGCCCCCGGCAACGCTCGAGAGCCATCCGGAGGACGCGCTGGCGGTGCTGCGGCACCTCGAACGCGCCGCGCCCGCGAGCGCGCGCCTCAGCGGGGAGCTTGCCCTCCGCCTGGCGGCGGCGGCACAGGCGCCGGCGGTGCCGAGGCGCAGCCTCGCGCGGCGGCTCGTGCGTCGTCTGGTCGGGGCGCGCGCGTGACGCCGCGGCGCGTCACCATCGTCGGCAGCGAGGTGCTCGGGCTGCCGACGGCGGGCGGCCCGGCGACTGCCGATTCGCTGCTCGCGCTGGCGCTCGCCCGGCACGGTCACCGGGTCGAGTTCGTGCTCGCGCCCGGTCGCGACATGACGCGGATCGATCCCGAGTGGGCCTCGCGCTTCGGCGACGCCGGCGTCCGCCTTCGACCGCTCTCGGAGAGCACCGTGGTGCAGCCCGCGTTTCTGTCGCCTGCGTGGCACGTGCACGAGGCTGTCCGCACCGACCCTCCCGACGTGCTGATCGCCGACGACTGGCGCGCCCTCTCGTACGCCGCGCTGCGTTCGCGCCAGCTCGGCCGGTCGTGTCTCGAGACCGCCTTCGTCCTCTACTGCCACGGGCCGGCACGGGTCTTCGCCGAGGCGGCCCGCAAGGTGCCGGACACGCTCGACCGCTTCGGGGAAGAGGTCGCGCAGCGCGCGTGCCTCGCGCTTGCCGACGCCGTCGTGAGCCCGAGCGAGTGGCTCCTGGGCTGGCTGCGCGACCACGACTGGGCCGTTCCGGAATCCGCTCGGGTGATCCAGAACCTCTGGGCGTCGACGGCGCTCGGCGAGAAGGCAGACGGGGCGGCCGCCGCGCCGATCATCCGGGTCGCCTTCTTCGGCCAGGTCCGCGACGGCAAAGGCGTCCGGCTGTTCATCGAGAGCGCGCGCGGGCTCGACCCCGGTCTCCAGCTCCTCTTCCTCGGCCACTCGCGCAGTTGGACGGCCGAGCGTCTGGAACGAGAGATCGGCCGCCCGGTGCGCTTCGAGCCGAATCTCGATCGTGGTGCGGCGCTCGCCGAGCTGGCACAGCCGGGGACGCTCGCAGTCATGCCGTCGCTGCTCGAGAACTCGCCGTACGCGGTGGCCGAGTGCATCGAGCGCGGCATTCCGTTCGTCGCGACCGACGTCGGCGGAACGCCTGAGCTCATCGCGTCGGAGGACCATGCGCGTGTTCTCTGCGAGCCCACGTCTCAGGCGTTGAGCGCGGCGCTGACGCGTGCTCTCGCAGCGCCGGCGCCTGCCCGTGCTGCGCGCCCGCCCGCCGACTCGCTCGCTGCGTGGCTGGGCCTCGTCGAGGAGGTCCGGCCGCGGCGTCGCTCGCCCGTCCCAGCCGGCGACGACGACTGGGTCCTGTTCGGCGCCGACGATCCCGCGCTCCTCGAGGCGCTCACCGCGGCGCAGGCCGCGTCCGGTGCGGACGTCGTCACCACGGGCCTGCGAGACGGCGCCGCGGTACGGCTCTTCCTCGGCGATCCGGGGCCGCTCGGGATCGCCGAGAACCAGTACGGCACCGTCGGAATCGTCCGGCGCTCCGCGCGGACAGCGGAGCCTGCCTGGGTGCTGTGCGCACGGCAGGCCCTTGCCGGCGCCGAGATCGTCTCCGTGCCGGAAGCGCTCGCGACGGGCGTTCCCGCGGACGAGGACGCGGGCGCGCGCCTGGCCGTGCTGGAGGTGTTCGAGCACGGAAACGGTCGCGCCCTCCGGCAGCTGCCTCAGCTCGCCGCGACCCTCGCGGCAGCGCTCGCGCGGCCGCGCCCCGTGCCTGCGCCGGCCGGCGTCCGCGACCGCCTCCGTCGGCTGCTCCGCTAGGGTCGCCGCATGGCACGCGGGCTCATGGCACGGCTGCGGAAGCCGCCGGAGCCGGCGAGCGTCGCCGACCCGAACGACGCACGGCCGCCGCTGAACGTCCTCCACATCGGCAAGACCGGTGGCACCGCCCTGAAGCACGTGCTGAAGGAGCAGGCAGCGGCAGCCCGCTACCAGCTGCTCTTCCGCGGCCACGAGGTGAAGCTCGCCGACATCCCGCCGGGCGAGCAGCTCATGTTCCTGATCCGTGACCCCTTGACGCGATTCGTCAGCGCGTTCAACGGTCGTCTGCGCGAAGACCGGCCGCGCTACCACTATCCGTGGCGCGACGAGGAGCGAGTGGCCTTCGCGATCTTCAAGACGCCCGACCAGCTCGCCGTTGCCCTGTCGTCCGACGACGCGAGCGAGCGGGCGGAAGCCGAGGCGGCCATGCACGGCATCGGACACGTGAACACGCCGTACACGTTCTGGTTCCCGGACGAGGCCTCGTTTCGCACGCGGCTCGACGACGTCTTCTTCATCGGCCTGCAGGACCGGCTCGACGAGGACTTCGAGTTGCTCCGCCGCAAACTGGCCCTTCCGGACGGCGTGACCATGCCGCGTGACGCGACGGTTGCGCACAAGACGCCCGCCGGGTTCGACGCGCAGCTCAGCGAGCTCGGCCGTGCGAACCTCGAGCGCTGGTATGCGTTCGACGTCGCCTTCGTGCAGCTCTGTCGCGAGCTCGCGCCTGAGCTGAACGCAGCGGCCGTTACGGCTTGAGCCCGATCCGACCGGTGTGGTCGATGCGGTTGAGCAGCAGCGGCTCACCCTGCTCGCCGAAGTACTCGTCGACGGCTCGGCGCGCTCCCTGCCAGAAGCCGTAGTCGTCGAGGATCAGCACGCCGCCGCGGGCGAGGCGCGGGTAGAGATGCACGAGCTCGTGCTTCGTCGACTCGTACCAGTCCGTGTCGAGCCGCAGCAACGCGATCTCACCCGGCGCGTCGCCTGGAAGCGTCTCCTCGACGGCTCCCTGCACGAAGTGGATGCGCTCCGCGGGATAGCCGACCGCCAGCACGGCCTCGCGCACCTCGCCGAGCGAGGCGATCGCCCACACGTCCGCGTCTCTCTCCTCCGTCTCGAGCAGGTCGGCGGCACGCTCGCCTGACGGCTTCCGGTCGACGTCGGTCGGGGCCGTCATCCCGCTGAAGGTGTCGAAGAGGTAGAGGTCACGGTCGGTGACACCTCGCCGAAGGAGCGTCAGCGCCGCGGCCATCATGCTGCCGCCGCGCCACACGCCGCACTCGACGAGCGCACCCGGCACGTCCCGCGCCACGACGTACTCGACGGCCTGGATCAGCGCATAGAGGCGAGGCGGCGTCGTCATCGTGTACGGCGCCACGCGACGGCAGATCTCGACGTCGTCCTCGCCGAAGTCGACGGGATAGGAGTGCTTGCGCGTGGGCTCGTGTGCAGCTGCGTGATCCCCGTCGGCGCGGAGCCGGCGGAGCGCGCCGCGTGGGTTCAACCGCCACCAGCGGCTCGACTCGATCGCTGACAGCCGCGCCTTGACGTCGCGAAGCTCTCGCGTCAGCTCGTCGTGCTCACGCATGGCCCTTTCGACGTCCACGCTCATCGCGAGGTGCAGGATGCCACGGCACGCGCGATGCGAAGGGCGGTCTTCCCGGGCGCGAGCGCGGGCGGGATCCTCGGGACGAGCAGTGGGTCGGTCTCGGCGGCGACGGCGGCGCGACCGGTGGCGAAGCCTCCCTCGTACCCGGCCGCGCGCGCCGCCCGAGCAACTCGCTCGTCGGCCTTCCCGTGCGGATAGGAGATCAGCACGAGCCGTCGCCCGACAAGCTCCTCGAGTCGGTCGCGACCGTTACGCAGTGCGGCCTCGAGCGCTCCGTCGTCGAGCTGCGGCAGCGCGTCGTGGCCGAGCGTGTGAAACCCGACCTCGCAGCCTGCCGCCAGCAGCCGGCGGATGTCGTCTGCGCGGAGGCCGTCGTCGCGCGCCGGCCCCGCGGCGCCGCGAAGAGCGTCCGCCGTCTCGGCGCGCTGCGGTGGTGGCAGCTGTTCGATTGTCGCCGCGACGCGGAAGATCGCCTTCGGCTCACGCGCGAGCGCCCGGCTGAAGTCTGTCTCGGCGACGTGCGGAACCGCGTCGGCGAGCCGGTCGTCCACGACCCGCTGGAGATCCTGCCACCAGAAGGCGTGCGGCCGCTCCAGCGAGACTCCGCCCAGGAAGAACGTCGCCGTGACGCCCTCGCGGGCGAGGACGGGCAGCACCTCATGGACATGTCCCGCGAGGTCGTCGTCGAAGGTGACGCAGGCCGGGAAGGGCTCGCCGCGCCCCCGGCTTCGCACGGCGGCGACGAGCTCGGAGGCGGGGACGAGCCGGTAGTGGCGGCGAAGGTGGCGGATTTGGCGCGCGAAGGAGCGGCTCGAGAGCGCAGGGAGGATCTCTCGGCTCGCGTCGCCGCCTTCCCCGTCGACTCGGTGGTAGACGAGCGCCACACCGGCCTGGACCGTCGTGCGGCGGAGGCGCCGGCACAGCAGCGCGGCGCGAAGCTCCGCGAGCGCGTCCCGTGCGGTCGTCAGCGGCCCGGACAAGCCGCTCAAGCTATAGCTTCGCTCGCAGTGCGAACCGGAGTCGTGGTCACCGGGATGGACCGAAGCGGGACGTCGGCGACGGCTCGGCTGATCGCGCTGCTCGGGCTGCACCCGCCGGCGGCGACGGACCTAGTCGCGGCGCGTGACACGAACCCCACGGGCGTCTGGGAGAGCCGGTCGCTCGCTTCGTTGAACGTTCGACTCCTGCAGGCCGTCGGTTCCGACGAGCGCTTCCCACTGGTGCTCGAGCCCGGATGGGAAAGGGACACGAGGCTCGATTCGTCACGCGCCGAGGCTCGGGAGGCCTTCGGGCGGTCGTTTCCGGCAACGCCCTGGGTCTGGAAGGACCCGCTGCACTGCCTGGTCCTCTCGTTCTGGCGGGACGTGCTCGCCGATCCACTCGCGGTCGTCCTCGTCACCCGGAACCCGCTCGAGATCGCGGCATCGGCGGAACGCGCCTGGGGTCGCGAGAAGATCTTCGGGCTGGCCCTGTGGGAGCGGTACCTGCGACAGGCGCTCTGGCAGATCGAGGGCCTCCCGGTGCTCGTCACGAGGTACGCGGATGTCGTCGACGACCCTGTCGCGTGGGCGCGCCGTACGAGCGCCGCGCTCGGCGACGCGGGCGTGGCCGTACGCGGCTACAGCGAAGAGGCCGTGCGAGCGGCGGTTGACACGAGCCTTCGTCATACGGAATTCACGGTGGACGATCTCGAGCGCGACCGCGACATCTCCGTTGCGCAACGTGAGCTGTTCGAGGTACTGAGCGCGTCGGAGGGGATGCACGAGCGCTTCGTTGCGCCTGCGCTGTCGGACGAGACGCCGACGACGGACGCGCTGCTGTCCGAGCGTCGGCGCACCTTCGACGTCAAGGAGCGTCTCGAGGCTGCGCTCGAGGAGGAGCGTCGCGCGCGCCGGCCGTCCCGGCTCCGCGGGCTGGCGCAGAAGCACGACGGGCGCCGACGCTGGTTCGCGATGCGCGGCGCCCGTCGAGAACTCGACTAGCGGGAAACCTTGAGCACGGCGCCGACGCTCGCATGTACGCCGAGCCCGTCCGTCACCTGCACGCGGAAGTGGTACGTCCCTGCTCTCTTCGCGACGCCGGAGAGCCGCCCGGTCTTCGCGTTCAGCTTGATCCCGGCGGGTAGTCCCGCTGCGACGCTCCACTTGAAGGGCCGCGCACCGCCGACGGTCACGAAGCGGAAGCTGTAGACGGCCCCAACTTTCGCGGTCGTCAGCGGCCCGCGGGTGAGCGACAGGTGCGACACGACCGGAAGCGCGACGGAGAGGCTCGTCGCGAGGCCGAGCGAGTCGGTGACCGTCACCTTGACGGGGCCTGCGGCCGCAACGGTCGGCGTTCCGCTGATCGCTCCCGTCGCGGCGTCGAGCGTCAGGCCGCCAGGGAGGTTCGCGGCAGCCCATGTGTACGGTGCCTTGCCACCGCTCGCGGTGAGCGCAAGGCTCAGCGGCCGTCCGACCTCGCCGACCGAACGTGCCTTGGCGATCCGCAGCGGCTCGACGACGCTGAGCGCGTACGTCTGGATGTCGCTGCGGGAACCGGAGCTGTCCGTGACCTTGACCTGGAAGTGGTAGTCGCCGACGGCCGTCGGCGTGCCCGAGAGCAGCCCGGTGCCGGCGTTGAGGGTGAGACCTGCAGGCAGCGCGCCGGACGCAACGGACCAGCTCAGGCCGGTGCCGCCCGTCGCGGAGAACTGGAGGTTGTACGCGGTGTTCACCTGCCCCGCCGAGAGGATGCTCTGGCGCTGCTGGATCTGCAGTCCCGGCACCACCGTGATCTCGAACTCCCACTGTGACTGCTTCTGGTCCGAGCACCAGGGTGCGCCGCCATGCGACGCGTCGATGTCGCTGACCTGCAGCCAGAAGCGGAAGCTTCCCGCCTGAGTGGGAACGCCGGAGACAACGGCGCCGCTCCCCGTTGAGCTCATCGACAAGCCGGGGGGCAGGCTCGAGCCGCCGACGATGTCGTAGTGAACCGAGTCGGGCGTGCAGCCGCCCTTACCGGGAATGACGAGGTTGTACGCCTTGCCGGTCTCGGCGTTCGGCTTGCAGACCTTCAGCTGCCCGTCCGTTGCAGTGAGGCCACACGGTGTGTCCTCGAACCCGAGCGCCTTGGCGTTCGGCACGGCGATGCCTGCGACTGTGCCCGCGACGGCGAGCAGCAGCACGATACGGAAACGTCGCATGAGACTCCTCTGTGTGTTGCGGGGACCTGTTGGCGCCTGCCGAGACGCGGGTGGTAGCCCGGACCCGCCACAATCATGACCTTGCCGGCGGCTGAATTCGTAAGAGTCCTGTTAAGAGCCTCGTGACCGAGGTCGCGAACGTCATCGCCGGGCGCGAGCAGCCTGCGCGGTCCGGGGCCACGTTCGAGAAGCACCGGCCGGCAGACGGCGCCCTCCTCTGTCGTGCCGCGCGCTCGGACGCGGACGATGTGCGGGCCGCGGTCGAGGCCGCGCGGTCGGCGCAGGTGCAATGGGCGGCTCGAACGCCCGTCGAGCGGGGCCGCCTCGTGCGCGAGATCGCGAGCGTACTCGACGACCGCCGCGACGAGCTGGCCGACGCCGTCATTGCCGAGACCGGAAAGCCGCGCGACCTGGCCCTCGGCGAGGTCGATGCAGCGGTCGAGATGGGCTTCTTCGTCGCGGGAGAGGGACGGCGGCTGTACGGGCGCACGACGACGTCCGCGACGCCGAACAGGACCGTGATGGCGGTGCGACGGCCGGTCGGCGTCGGGGCGCTGATCGTCTCCTTCAACACGCCGCTGCCGAACTACGCGTGGAAGGCGTTCCCGGCAGTCCTCTGCGGCAACACGGCCGTCCTGAAGCCGTCGGAGCACACGCCCGCTTCGGCGACGCTGTTCGCGCGAATCGCGAACGACATCCTTCCGCCCGGCGTGCTCAATCTCGTCCACGGCCTCGGCGGCGAGGTGGGGCCGCCGCTGGTCGAGTCGGCCGACGTCGAGCTCGTCAGCTTCACGGGCTCCGCCGAGACGGGACGGTGGATCAACGAGCACGCGGCGCGCCGGCTCGCGAAGGTCGTCCTGGAGCTCGGCGGCAAGAACGCGCTCGTCGTCTGCGACGACGCCGATGTCG
>DASSQG010000173.1:0-30743 GCA_035702625.1 Gaiellaceae bacterium
GCGGGATCCGCGACGCGTGGAGCGAGTTCGAGCGCGCCGGCGCCCTCGTGTACGGCGTCAGCGCCGACACGGCCGCCTCGCACGAGAAGTTCAGGGCGAAGTACTCGCTCCCCTTCCCGCTGCTCGCCGATCCCGAGCACAAGCTCGGCGAGCCGTACGGCGTCGCGCGGGAGGGAAAGAACTCCTACGAGCGCTCGACGTTCGTGATCGACGCCGACGGCAACGTCGCGAAGATCATGCGCCGCGTGAACCCCGACCAGCACGCCGACCAGGTGCTCGAGGCGCTCGCATGAGGCTAGCGCAGCGCGATCCGGATCTGGCGCTCGTCGAAGAGATGCTCGCGCCGCCGCCGCTCGACGACGCCCGCCGCTCGCTCGAGTACTGGCAGGAGCGGCGCCGGCGACTCCCGGTCTACCAGCGAAGCGCCCGGCGCGAGGCCCGCGAGATGACGATCCGCTGGGAAGGCCGCGTCCGGCAGGCCGAGCTGCTCCGCTTCGAGGCGACGCTGGCCGGGCGGGTGCTCAAGGCCGTCGGGCTCGCACGCCTCTACGGATGGCTGCTGCCGCTGAGGAAGGGTCACTTCCTGGAGCTCGCGTGGGCGGTCACGCCGCGGAGGCTCAAGCTCGTCGCCGGCGGCCTCGTCGCCGCCTGGCTCGTCTTCTCCGTGCTCGCCGTGACCGCGCTCGCGGCAGTCGTCTTCCGGCTCGGCTAGCTCGTTTGCAAACGCGGCGACCGGAAAGGTCCCGGGCACAGTCGAACCGAGGAGGCGGTCATGAGCGACAACAAGAAGGACCGAGCGTCCGGCAAGGTCAAGGAAACCGCAGGCAAGGCGACCGGAGACGACCGCCTCGCCGCGAAGGGCCGTCGCGAGCAGATCAAGGGCGACGTCAAGAAGAGCGGCGAGAAGCTGAAGGACGCTGCGAAGAAGATGTGACCGGACGAGGGCCGCAACGCCCTCGTTCTCTATCGATGACCCAGACGGCGCAGAAGTGCAATGGACTGCCCGTCGTCACATCTCATGTCGGGCATCCCTCCGGGCCACAGGGAGGGCGTGCCCGGCTCGAGTCGAGCGCATGTCGCCCGACCACGCAGTCGTCCGGCCTTGGCCAGGAGGCCGGACGACTGCACTGAAATCGCCGCCGACCAACCGAGGAGCCAGATCCGACGTCTATGACCGTGCAAATGGCACGGACAGGCCACCGATACTGCGGCAGAGCGCTATGCGGATGAGAGGACTTGAACCTCCACGGGGTTGCCCCCACACGGACCTGAACCGTGCGCGTCTACCAATTCCGCCACATCCGCGCGGACGGACAGTGTAGCGGGGCACCGATCGGCGTCTTCACCGTGAGAAGGGGTCTGCTCGTCGTGCTCGCGGCCGCGCTCGCGCTGTCGCTGGCCGGTGCTTCGGCCGGCCGCACGAGCTCCTCGACGAGCGCCCGCGTCGAGCTCGTCGCGCTGCTCGACGGCAAGCCGCTCGCCGAGCGCCCGCACGCCCGGGCCGCGATCGAGCGCGAGCAGGCGGACGTCGTGCGCCGCATCCGCGAAGCCGTCCCGAGCGCCCGGATCCGCTGGCGCTACCAGCTCGTCCTGAACGGGCTGGCCGTCGTCGCCCCGGCGGACAGCGCGAAGCTGATCGAGGCGATCCCGGACGTGAAGACGGTGCAGGCCGGCGTCACGTACCACCGCTCGCTGTACGAGAGCCCGCAGGTGATCGGCGCGCCGCAGGTCTGGGGCCCGACGCTGGCGACGGCCGGCGAGGGCATGAAGATCGCGATCATCGACGATGGCGTCGACCAGAAACACCCGTACTTCTCCCCCGCCGGCTTCACGATGCCCGCGGGGTTTCCGAAGGGGAACAAGGCCTACACGACCGCGAAGGTGATCGTCGCGCGCACCTTCCCGCCGCCGGGCGCCAACTGGAAGTACGCGCACGTGCCCTTCGACCCGGTGGAGTCGGAGCATGGCACGCACGTCGCCGGAATCGCGGCGGGGGACTACGACACGACCGCAGACGGCGGTAACGGCCCGGTGAAGGTCTCGGGGATCGCGCCGCGTGCGTACATCGGCAACTACCGGATCGGGACGATTCCGACGCCGGGCATGGGCCTCGACGGCAACTCCGCCGAGATCGCGGCCGCGATCGAGCAGGCCGTGAAGGATGGGATGAACGTGATCAACCTCTCGTACGGCGAGCCCGAGATCACGCCTTCGCGGGACATCGTCGTCCAGGCGATGAACGCCGCCGCCGACGCGGGCGTCGTGCCGGTGATCGCGGCCGGCAATGACTTCGACGCCGTCGGTCCCGGCTCGATGGGCTCGCCCGCGACCGCCGCGAAGGCGATCGCAGTCGCAGCCGCCAGCACCACGGGTCTGATCGCGTACTTCTCCTCGGGCGGCCCGTCGCCGGTCTCGCTCGCGCTCAAGCCGGACGTGACCGCGCCCGGCGTCGGCATCCTCTCGTCGGTTCCCGCGCATGACGGCTCGTGGCAGTTCCTCGACGGCACGAGCATGGCGGCGCCGCACGTCGCCGGCGCGGCCGCGGTGCTGCTCCAGCGTCATCCCGATTGGACGGTGGCGCAGGTCAAGTCGGCCCTCGTCTCGACCGGGAACGCCGTGCACGGCGGCAGCGGCCACGAGGTCTCCCCGACACGCGAAGGCGGCGGGATGATCTGGCTGCCGCGCGCCGACCAGCCGCTCGTCTTCGCCCAGCCGTCGGACTTCTCGTTCGGCCTGCTGCATCGCCCCCGAGGCGGCATCGACCTCTACTTCCTCGGCAGCAACGCGACCGACGCCGGCGGCGGCGCGGGCGCCTGGCATGCGACTGTCAGCCCGACCAACTCCGTGCGCGGCGCCCGCGTGAGCGTGAACCCGACTCTCAACGTGCCGGGAAAGCTGACGCTCGGCGTGCGGGTCTCGCCAACCGCTGGGCCCGGCGACGGCAGCGGCTTCGTCGTCCTCACCCGAGGCTCCGACACGCGCCGCTTCCCGTACTGGTTCCGCGTCACCGTCCCACGCCTCGGCAGCGAGCGCAGCACGCTCCTGCGCAGGCCGGGCGTCTACCACGGCGACACCCGCGGCCGGCCGTCGCGGGTCAGCTCGTACCGCTACCCGGCGGCGCCCCGCTCGCTCGGCGTCGCCGCGCGGCTGGCCGGGCCCGAGCAGGTCTTCCGGTTCGTCGTCCGCGGCCGAATCGCCAACGCGGGCGCTGTCGTCACCTCGCAGAGCGCCGGCGTGCACGTCTCGCCGCGCCTCGTCCGCGCCGGGAACGAGGACATGCTGGCCGGCTACACGGGGTTGCCGCTGCGGCTGAACCCGTACCTGCCCGGCTACTTCGGGATCGTCCCGGCCGTCGGCGTCTTCCGCCCTGCCCCCGGAACCTACGACCTCGTCTTCGACACGCGCAGCCGCCGCGCGACCGGCCGCTTCACCTTCCGCTTCTGGCTGAACGACACCACGCCGCCCTCCGTGGGCCTCCTGACGCGCTCGATCGGCCGCGGCGGGTCACTGCTGCTCCGCGTCCGTGACCGCGGCTCTGGCGTCGATCCCTCGACGATGACCGGCTCGGTCGACGGCCGCGCCCGCCACCTCGTCTGGGACCAGGCGCACGGGCTCGTCCAGGTGCGGCTGCCGGCCCTCCCCCGCGGCCGCCACAAGCTCGCGTTGACCGTCTCGGACTACCAGGAGTCGAAGAACAACGAGAACGGAGCGACGGTGCTGCCGAACACGCGGCACTTCGCCGCGGTGTTCACGGTCCGCTAGTTCCTTCGGTCGTAGTCCTCGATCGTCGGCAGCTGGTCGAGGTCGCGCTCGACGCTCGCGGCGAACTCGTCGGTCTCGCTACGGAGCAGCCGGAGTTGGGACTTACGGCGGGCGCGCTCGCGCTTGCGCCGGGCCTCCAGCCCGAGACGTTGGCTCAGCCTGGGCCACTCGGCGCCGATGACGACGGCGACTGCGCAGATGAGCAGGGCGAGGGACAGCCAGCTCACACCGCCATACTAGCGACGCTAAACCGGCGGCTGGACGGAGCCGATACCCCCGGGGTGAGCTCGACGCTCCTGATCCCCTGGTTCGCCTTCTGGGCCACGCTGATGCGAGCCCTCTTCGTCCGCGCCCAGCTGCTGCCGCCCACCTGCGGCCGCTGCGGCCTCCGCTTCGAGCGCCGTGCGCTCGGCGAGGTCGTCTGCTCCTGCGGCTAGCCCACGCCGACGGGATTCCTCAGCAGTGCCGCGTACGGCAGTCCCGTCGTGGGATCCGTGTAGACAGCGCGGTAGGTGAGCGGCCGCACCGGCGGATCGTCGGTGAAGGTGAACGCGCCGCCGGCCAGCGCCGCCTTGCCGACAGCCGTCCGTGGCTCAGCCGGCCGCTCGCGGTAGATCGTCACGCTGCCGGTCGCCGCGCCGCGCACGCGCCCGCTCAGCGTGACGTTCGTGCCGTCGTCGCTCGCCTCGATCGAGACGCTCGTCGTCAGCGCGTGCGGGACGCGGAACCAGCGCAGGCCGTCTCGACCGCCGAGCAGCACGTCGCGCCCGTTGTTGGGCGCAGCGGCGAGGCCGGCGATCCAGCCGTCGACTTCGATGTGCGTCGCGCCGCGAATCACCGTTCCGGCCCAGATGTCCTCGTCGCCCTCGAGGCCGAGGTCGCTCGAGCCCACCCACTGGTTGGCGGCGATCTCCGGCCCGGTCGACGGCAGCGCCAGCGCGGTCGCGAGTGCGCGGTCGAGCACGTACGAGGTGCTCGCGAAATGCCGTCTCGAGGCGAGCGCCACCGGCGCGGCGGTGAGATCCATCGTCAGCAGCGACTCCGTCCACGCGGCGTGGAGCACGCCGTGCCGGACGCCGGCGAGCACCGGCCCGAGCGGCCAGTCGCCGATCCCCGCGTCGAGGCCGAGCCCGGTCCAGGTCTTCCGGTCGGGATACCACTCGATCGTCCCGACGACGCCCTTGTAACCGTACGACTCGATCACGTGTGCCTTGTCGCCGAACAGCACGGGCGTCGAGGGCGGTGGGATGTAGCTCTTCGGGAAGCCTTCGAGCGTGATCCGGCGCGTCTGGATGCGGCCTTTCTGGTCGATCCGGTCGAGCAACAGCCGGCTCTTGAGCGTCGGCACGTCCCAGCGCGTATAGGAGACGACGGGCAGCCCGCGCGCGTCGAGCACGAGGCCCGGCCAGCCGAGCCGGTACTTCGCGCTGACGCTCGCCACGACCACCGTCTGCCAGCCCACGGAGCGCCGGCGGACGAGGTAGAGCTTGCGCGAGTCGGCGCTCCCGGCCAGGAGCACCGGGCCCTGGGCGCCGATCGAGAACGCCATCACGCTCGAGCCCGTCGGCACCGAAGCCGCGTCGGCGCGCGCCCAGACGTCGGGCTTCGTCCGCGTCGCGACGACGAGCGCGTCGCCGTGGACGTAGGCGACCGACGGCGTTCCCTTGGCATCCAGCGCCAGCAGGCCGAAGCTCGTGCCGCGCGCCACGGTCTCCGCCGAGGCCCCACCGGCGGTGACCAGCGCGATAGCGGCGACGAGCGCCGCTGACCGGAGCATGCGCCCGATCGTACCCCAGCAAACGGCCGCTAAGCTTGCGGCGGCGCCACGCGCCGCCCTATGCGGAACCGCTGACCGAATACCTCGCGCTTTCGTCCCTTCGGCTCAGGGGGTTCCCTGCATGTCCCGTTCCCGCGGCACGCTCGCCGCTCGCAGCATCTCGAAAGGCTACGGCGAGACCGTCGTCCTCGACGGCCTCTCCCTCTCGATCACGCCGTCCAGCCGGATCGGCGTCGTCGGCCCGAACGGCATCGGCAAGTCGACGCTCCTGCGCGTGCTCGCGGGCGTGGAGGAGCCCGACACCGGGGCGGTGACCCACGAGCCGCCGGGGCTCGCGGTCTCGTACCTCGTCCAGGAGCGGGCGGTGAACGGCCTCTCCGGCGGCGAGGCGGCGCGCCGGAACCTCGAGGCGATCCTGGCCTCCGACGCCGACGTGCTGCTGCTCGACGAGCCGACGAACGACCTCGACTTCGCCGGCCTCGAGCTGCTCGAGCGGTTCGTCGACGGCCACCGCGGCGGCCTCGTCGCCGTCTCGCACGACCGCGCCTTCCTCGAGCGGATGACGAGCATCGTCGAGCTCGAGGCGGAGACGCGCCGCGTCCGCGTCTACCCGGGCGGCTGGAGCGACTACGCCGCGCAGCGCACGGCCGCGCGCGACCGGCACGCGTCGGCGTACGCCGGGTACGTGTCCGAGCGGGAGCGGCTCGAGGAGCAGGCGCGCCGGATGCGGCAGTGGGAGGAGCGCGGCTACGGCCAGGGGCGCAAGAAGAAGAAGACGAAGGACGTGAAGAAGCAGGCCGCGAAGAAGCTCGGGCAGCTGGAGCGGGTCGACAAGCCGTGGACGCCGTGGGAGCTGCGCCTCTCGCTGTCGCCTTCCGCCCGCGGCGGCGACGTGGTCGCGCGGCTCGAGCACGCGGTGGTCGAGCGCGACGGCTTCAGCGTCGGTCCGGTCGACCTCGAGCTGCGCCACGGCGACCGGCTCGCGCTGCTCGGCCGCAACGGCTCCGGCAAGACGACGCTCCTGAAGGCGCTGCTCGGCGAGCTGCCGCTCGCATCCGGCCGCCGCTCGCTCGGCCCTGGCACGGTGATCGGCGAGCTGCCGCAGGGGCCCGGGCCGTTCGCGGGTGCCGACCGGCTGCTCGACCGCTTCGCCGCGTTCAGCGGCCTGCCGCAGGGCGAGGCGCGCTCGCTGCTCGCGACGTTCGCGCTGCGGGCCGACGACGTCCTCCGCCCCGGGCGCTCGCTGTCACCGGGCGAGCGCGGCCGCGCCGCGATCGCGCTCCTGGCGGCCCGCGGCGTCAACGCACTCGTGCTGGACGAGCCGACGAACAACCTCGACCTCGAGGCGATCGAGCAGCTCGAGCTCGCGCTCGCGGGGTACGAGGGCGCGGCCCTCCTCGTCACGCACGACCGCCGCTTCCTGGAGGCGTTCGGCGCGACGCGGACGCTCGAGCTCTAGCCCGAGCTCAGCGGGTCGGCCGGATAGAGCAGCGATTCCGGGCCGGCGACCGGCTCGCCTGCTCCGTGGCGGCCGAACCGGCGAATCCGCGCCTGCGCACCGGCGCCGTCGACGCGGCTGACGCTGTAGAGGCCGCCGAGCAACAGGCGGCCGTTCTTGATCGAGAAGTCGTACCGGTCGAGCGCCCTCGGCGCCGGGCCTGCCGTGCGGTTGCCCTCGGCGTCGAACTGGCTGCCGTGACATGGGCAGCCGAACCCGGCCGCGGGGAGGGTCGGCACGAGCGAGACCTCGCCGCTCGCGCCGTCCACGACTCGCAGCCGCCGCGTGAAGAGCGGCCCGTTCGGTTGCGTCGGGCAGCCGACGTGCGTGCAGCGGCTCGAGAGGATGGTGAAGCTCGGGCGGCTCCCGGCGAGCCCGTTGTTCCGGACGTACGCCGAGCGCCGGGACACCTCGCCCGCCGACGGGTCGGAGAGGAACGTCGCCACGACGAACTGCCCTTCCGGGAACGCGGACAGCGGCCCGAGGTCGACCGGCCGCGCGGGGCCGGTCGCCGAGGCGAACGAGCCGCCGAGCGCACGGAGGCCGGCGCCGAGCCCTGCGAGCCCGCCGACGGCGAGCGCGGCCGCGGCCAGGAAGCCGTGCCGGGTGGTGCGTGTCGCGGGTGCCATCGTCCTGCTGTACGCCGGCCGTGCAGCCGGGGTTCGACCGCGGCGTGTCGGTTAACGGCGGCTTAACGCGCGGGCGAGAGCGGCACGAGCCGCGTGCCCGTCGCCTTGAACGACGCGTAGACGGTCCCGCCGCGGGTCAGGCCCAGCCGCTCGACCGACGCCGGCGTCACCTCCGCCGTGAGCGGCCCGACGCGGACCCGCACGCGGTTGCCGACCCGCGAGACCGACGTGACCTCGCCGCGGATCAGGTTCATCGCCGAGTCGTCCGCGTGGACGCGCCCGATCGAGACGTCCCACGGGTAGACGACCACGCCCACGTCGCCGTCGGCCTCATCCGTCGAGTAGACGACCTCCCCGCTCTCGAGCCGGACGCGTGTCAGGCCGTCGTCGAAGAGCTGCACCGAACCGCGCAGCAGGTTGGCGCCGGTGAACGACGCCACGAACGGGTCGGCGGGCTGCGAGACCAGCTCGGCCGGCGAGCCGCGCTGCCGCAGCCGGCCCTCGACGAGCACGCCGACGGTCTCGGCCAGCGCGGCCGCGTCCTCGTAGTCGTGGGTGACGACGAGCGTCGGCAGCCCGAGCTCGGCCAGGAGCTCCTGCAGCTCGCGCCGGACGGTGTCCTTCGTGTGCGCGTCGAGCGCCGCCAGCGGCTCGTCGAGCAGCAGCACGCCGGGATCGCGCGCCAGCGCCCTCGCCAGCGCCACCCGCTGCCGCTCGCCGCCGGAGAGCTCGGTCGGCCGCGCACCCGCGAGGTGCGAGATGCGGAACCGCTCGAGCAGCTCTCCCACGCGCGCCTTGCCGCCGAAGGCGACGTTGCGTTCGACGCTCAGGTGCGGGAACAGCGCGTACTCCTGGAAGACGAGCCCGACGCGCCGCTCCTCCGGCGGGCGGAACGTCCGGTCGTCCAGCCAGACCTCGTCGCCGAGCGCGATCCGGCCCTGCGGCCGCGCGAGGCCGGCGATCGAGCGGAGCGCCGAGCTCTTGCCCGAGCCCGACGGCCCGACGAGTGCGACCGTCCGCTCGACCTCGAGCGCGAGCCTCAGCTCGAACGAGCGAAGAGGAAGCTCGAAGTCGACCGAGAGGGTCGCCACGAGAGCACCAGCTTGAGGACCAGGAGCAGGATCGCGCTGATCGCGACGAGCAGCGCGCCCATCGCCAGCGCGGTGTCGAACGTGATCGCGAACGCGCTGTAGATCGCGAGCGGCAGCGTCTGCGTGACGCCCTGCAGGCTGCCGGCGAACATGATCGTCGCGCCGAACTCGCCGAGCCCGCGGGCGAACGCGAGCGCCTCGCCGGCGGCGAGCCCGTTGAACGCAAGCGGGAGCACGACCCGGAAGAACGTCCGCCCGGGCCCGGCGCCGAGCGTCCGCGAGGCCGCGACGAGGTTCGGGTCGACCGCCTCGAATGCCGCGATTCCCTGCCGGATGTAGAGCGGGCTCGAGACGAACGCGACCGCGAACACGACCGCCGTCTGTGTGAACGCGATGTTCGTCGAGAGCAGGCCGAAGCGCCCGAACGCGGCGAGCAACCCGAGCCCCGCTACCGCCGGCGGCAGCACCAGCGGCAGCTCGACGAGCGTGATCGCGAGCGCCCGGCCGCGGAAGCGGCGGCTCGCAATCAGCCACGCGAGCGGGGTCCCGAAGACAAGGATCAGCACCTGCGCGATCGCCGTCGTCTTGAAGCTGACCACCAGCGCATCCGTCACGATCGGGCTCGACAGCTGGTCGATCAGGTGGCCTGGCGGCACGCGCAGGAAGATCGCGACGATGGGCAGGACGAGGAACGCCAGCGCGAGGGTCGCGGCCGCGACGACGAGCGCCGCGAGAAGCGTCCGCTTCACTTCTGCTTGACGCGCGGCAGGAACCCGTAGTGCAGCAGGATCCTCTGCCCGGCCGGGCTCAGGACGCGCTTGACGAAGGCCTGGGCGGCCTGCTTGTTCGAGCTGCGCGAGACGATGCAGATGCCGTACTGCACCTTCGGCTGCGCCCAGGCGGGGATCTTCAGGACGCGCACCCTGTTGGGCACCGTGCGGGCGTCGGTCGAGTAGACGAAGCCGGCGTCGCCCTCGCCCAGCGCGATCTTCGCGAGCACCTCGCGCACGTCCGTCTCGCGGCTGACGACGTTCTTCAGCACGCCCGTGAGGTTCATGTTCTTCAGGACCTGCAGCGTGTAGCTGCCGACCGGAACGCCCTTGTCGGCGATCACGAGCTTGATCCCGCTCCGGCGGAGGTCGTAGACGCCGTGGATCCCGGCCGGGTTCGACCGCGGGACGATCAGCACCAGCGTGTTCCGCGTGAACACGACCGGCTTCGAGCAGAAGCCGTCGGCGTGCAGCGCCGTCGGTAGCAGAGTGTTCGCCGAGGCGAACACGTCTGCCGGCGCGCCCTGGCGGATCTGCGCGGCGAGCGCGTTGGAGCCGGCGAACGAGTAGCGCGCGTGCGGCGCGACCTGCGGGAACGCGTCAGTCAGCGACGCGGCCGCGTACACGGTCGGCCGGGTGGCGTCCGTCTGTGCGGCGGCGGTAGCTGCGACGACGAGCGCCAACGTGAGAGCCGCGGCCAGCCTCACGAGTGCTCCACCATCACGGACGTCGCCTTCACCACCGCCGCGGCCGGCATGCCCACCTTCAGATCGAGCTCCTCGACGGCGTCGGCAGTCACGATCGCGACCAGGCGCGCGGGCTCGTCGACGACGAGCTCGACCTGGGCGATCAGTCCTTCGACCCGGATGTCCGAGACGGTTCCGCGCAGGCGGTTCCGCGCGCTCAGGTGCGGGCCGTTCGTGTCGCCGCGCAGCCGCCGGATCTCCTCCGCGGCGACGATCCGCCGGTTCCCGCTGTCACGCACCGTCTCGATCTGCCCGGCGCGGTCCCAGCGCCTGAGCGTGTCGAGGCTGATCCCGAGCATCTTCGCGGCCTCGCTCGCGCTGTAGAACTGCTTCGGCATCAGCTCGCGTACGCGTCCAGCGCGTCGGAGACCCGGTCGATCGGCAGCGCCGGCGGGAGCGGCGGCCCGATCCTGCGGCCGCCGACGGCGCCGGAGAAGACGCTCAGGTGCTGCGCCTCGCTCGCGGCGGCGCGGGCGGCGTGGTTGCGGAACTCGGGCGTCTCGAGCGCTCGGACGGCGCCGAGGTACGCGCCCAGCGAGAGCGTCTCCAGGCGCACGCCGAGGCGCGCGATCGCCCGCTGCGAGCCGAACGACCCGCGCGGGTACGAGAAGTCGATGTCCTGCGCCGTTGCCGGAACCTGGCCGGCGTCGGTGAGGACGGCTGCGACCGCGTCGTAGTGCTGCTTCTCGGCCGCGCGGGCGCGACGCAGCTCGAGGGTCGCCGGAAAACGGCCCGCGCGGAGCGCCTGCGAGTAGAAGTCGAGCGAGAGCAGCTCGAGCGCGACCAGCAGGCGTGCGTAGGCGAGGTCGCCGTCTGGCACGGCCGCCCGTGCGGAGGCGGCCGGCGCGCCGACGACCGACCCACCGCCGACGGCGAACGCGGCGCCCGCGCCAGCCCGCGCGAGCACGTCGCGTCGTGTGAACGTCGACCCCACCCGGGGAGCATACTAGGCAACGCCTAGGCAGAGCTACGGAATCGGCAGGTCGCTGTGCTTGCGCGCGGCCCGCCGCTCGCGGGCGCTCAACTCCGACGGCTTGACCGGCGTGACGACCGTCCAGTGCCCTCCGACGGGACACCGCTGGAAGCGCCACCAGAGGAAGCGGGCCGACTTGAGCGACACCCCGGGGATCCAGAGCGTCGTGAAGAGGTGGCCCTGCCGGCAGCGCACGACCAGCCTGCCGCCGATCGGGTAGCCGCGGAGCCACATGGCGACCGGCTCGGCGAGGAACAGCCCGAGGAGGAGACCGCGGCGGCGTGGGGACATCACGGCCGCATGATGCCTAGACTGGCGAGGTGGGCATCCGCCGGCTGGAGTGTGCGCTGGCAGGCCTGATCGCCGTGAGCTCGCTTGCGACGGGATGCTCGACCTCTTCGACGGCGACGGCGAGCCCGAAGCAGCGATCGTTCGCGGCGCTCGGCGACTCCGTCCCGCGCGGCACCAACTGCGGCTGCACGCCCTACCCGCCGCTCAGCGCCGACCTGCTCGCAGCGCGTACCGGCCGGCCGGCGACGACGGCCAACGACTCCGTCGCGGGCTACACCACCACGGACGTGCTCGACCAGGTGACGACCGACAAGGACGTCGAGCACGACGTCGGAGCGGCGGATGTGGTCGAGATCGAGATCGGTGCCAACGACGTCGCCTACTCGCAGGCCTGCGGCACCGACGTCGCCTGCTACACGCCGAAAGTCCCGGCGATCGGGCGCAACCTCGAAGAGATCGTGGCCCGCGTGCACCAGCTCGCAACCGGGCGCGAGCCGCTGGTCGTCCTGCTCGACTACTGGAGCGTCTGGCTCGGCGGCCGCTACGCCGCCGAGAGAGGCCCCGCCTACGTCGCGGCTGCCGAGGCGGTCACGGACGAGGTCGACACCGCGATCAAGTCGACCGCCGCCGACACCGGCTCGGCGTACGTCGACCTGCGCGCGGCGTTCAAGGGGCCGAGCTACGCCTACGACGAGACGCGGTACCTCTCGAACGACGGCGATCACCCGAACGCCGCCGGGCATCGCAGGATCGCCGAGGCAGTGGACGGAGTGGTCGAGGGAGAACGCCCTACTTCCCGGACTGCAGCTCCCACGCAGCGATGACGGCGTCTTCGACGGCGTCCGCGTTCCCGCGCTCGAGGTCGGCGACGACCATCATGTGCCTCGCGAAGCGCCCTGGCGCCGAGAACGTCTCCGGGAACGAGAACAGCAGGAATTCCCGGAGCTCGAACGACGCGCGGATGACGACATGGGTCGCGTCGAGCTGCCGCGCGACGAGGCGCCCGCGGTAGCGCCACTCGAGCAAGCCGCCGCGGCGCCGTTCGCCGACGCCGTTCAGCTCGGCGGCCAGGCGGCTCACGTCCGCGAGCTTCACGCGGTCTCCTGGGCGAGCTGAACCGGATGCCCGTCCGGATCGGCGATCCAGGCGATCCGCAGGCGCCAGAGCCACGCGTCCGGCGGCGCCAGTGCGGGTGCTCCCTTCGCGGTCAGCTCGGTGAACGCGGCGTCGACGTCCTCCGTCCACAGGATCACAGCCGCCCGCTGTCCGTGTACGACCGGGTCGAGGCCGTGGTCGTCGCGCGTCGAGTCGACGGAGGCGATGCCCAGCTTGTAGCCGTCCAGCTCGAGGTCGACGTGGATCGGCTCGCCGTCCGTCGGCACGCGGAAGGTCTCCGCGAAGCCGAGGTCCGAGTAGAAGGCGGCCGCGCGCTCGACGTCCTGGCTGAAGAGGATCACCTGCGGCGAACGGAACACCTACGGCTCCCAGACGACGGCGATCTGTCGCTCGAGCCCCGGCAAAGGGAGAGCCCGGGCTTCGGCCTCGACGGCGTCGCGGGTCGCGCGAGACACGCGGCCCCACGCGTCGACGCGCACCGTGTGCTGCGCGCGCCGCCAGGTTCCGCGGATCTCGCCCTCGACGAGGAGCGCGCCGGGCCAGACGCGTGACGTCCACAGCCGCCCGCGCAGCTCCGCGCGGGGGACGAGCAGCTCGCGCTCGGCGCCGTCGAGCAGGAAGTAGGCGTCGCCGCTCGGCAGCAGGCGCGCCGGCGCGTCGGGCGTCGGGTCGGCGCGCACCTCGACCTCGTCGCCGGCGAGCAGCCACTCGTCGCCCAGCGGCGAGCGCACCGGCAGCAGCGAGCCCTCGAGCGCGGCGAACGCCGCGGCCGCGGCGCTGCGCGAGATCCCCGCCCAGCGCGCGAAGCTCTCGGCCGTCGTCGGCCCGAAGACGCGGAGGTAGCGTCGGGCGAGCTCGCGGCAAGCCTTGGCCGGCGAGATGGTCGGGGCGTCGACGCTCCACAGCACCGGAGCACGCGCACCCTCCCAGCGGATCGCGATCGTGCCGGTCGGAGCGGCGTAGCGCATCGCGTTGCCCACGCCGATCGCGTGCCCGAGCTCACGGTCCGTGATCCGCCTGCCGTCGAGGTGCGCGCGCATCCGCTCCGCCATCCGCTCGGCCCGCTCGCGGCCCTTGGCGCTGTCGGGCAGCCGCCCGACCGAGAAGAGCGCGAAGTCGCGCTTCGGGACGACGTATGTGCTGTAGCGCGGCCCCCAGAGCTGGGCGAGGGACGGGTCTTCCCACGTCGACGGCTCGACTCCCTCGATGCGCGCGTGGAGCGACAGGAGCGCCGCCCTCGGCATGCTGTCCTGCAGTCCGGCCCACGCCGCGCGCCGGAGCGAGGCGGCGCTCTTCGGCGCGCGCTCCTGCAGGCCGCCGACCCGCCGGCGGAACGCGAGGATCTGCTTCCGTGTGAGCCCGAGTCGCGCTGCCACGCCGTAGGCCGAGGCTACACGAGCTAGGTTTTGGCCCGTGAGCCTCAGCGTCGCCTGGATCTCGCACTGCCCGGTCAAGGGCCTCGCCGTGCGGCAGCTCGACGAGTGCGAGCTGACCGAGGCCGGCGTCGCGGGCGACCGTGAGTTCTTCCTGGTCGACGAGAACGACCGCCTCGTCAACGCCAAGGGGCTCGGCCGCCTGCAGCAGATCGTGCCGCAGTACGAGCCCGACGGGGGCACGTTGACGCTCGAGTTCCCGGACGGGACGACGGTCTCCGAGCAGGTCGGCTTCGACGGCTCGCTCAGCGCCTGGTTCTGGGGGCCGAGGGTCGACGTACGCATCGTCGCGGGGCCGTGGAGTAGCGCGATCTCCGACTACGTGGGCAGGGAGCTGCGCCTGGTTCGCCCTCCGGGGCCGGCCCCGGATCGACAGCGAAGCGGCGCGGCGACGCTGCTCGGGACGGGCTCGCTGCGTGCGCTGGCGCAGGCCCTCGGCGTCGAGGACGTCGACGAGCGGCGCTTCCGCATGAACTTCGGGATCGGCGGCCTCGGCGAGCATCAGGAGGACGAGTGGCTCGGCCGCCGCGTTCGCCTCGGCGAGGCGATCGTCGTGCCCCAGGGAAACGTGGGCCGCTGCGCCGTGACGACTCAGAATCCCGAGTCGGGCGCGCCTGACCTCGACACGCTGAAGGCGCTCGCGCGCTACCGCGGCGAGGTCGAGACCACCGAGCCGCTGCCGTTCGGCGTCTACGCGGCGGTCGCGCAGCCCGGCCGCGTTCGCCTGGCCGACTCCGTCGAGCCGGCGTGACCCGGTTCGTCGTCGACGGCGAGACGCTGCTTCGAATCGCCGCCGGCGAGCTCGACGTTCACGCCGGTCACCAGCTGGTCGCACCGACGCTCGTCCGCTCTCAGGCGCTGTCATCGCTCTACGAGGCCGCCCGTCGCGACGAGATCTCGCCCGCCGAAGGGCTGGAGCGAGTCGCGCGCATGAACTCGCTCAAGGTTCGCTTCCTCGGCGACCGGGTGCTCCAACGAAGCGCCTGGAAGGTCGCGGCGGAGCTCGGCTGGGAGACGACCTTCGACGCCGAGTACGTGGCGCTGACGCAGCTGCAGGCCGACGCCCTCGTCACCGCCGACCCCGAGCTCGCGCGCGCGGCCTCCTCCCTCGTCGAGATCGCGCCCGCCGACGCGCTGTCACGGCCTTGAGCGAGCTCTCCTGGTGGTTCTCGCCGCACCCGAGCTGGGAGCCGGGAGAGAACTGGCCCGAAGAGGTGCCCGTCGTGCGCTACGAGACCGACGACGAGATTGTCCTGATCGACCCGTTCCTGCCGCCCGACGACAGCTTCGACCCGCAGGGCAAGCCGGTGCGCGTGCTGCTCACACAGGGGGCGCACTATCGCGGCACCGACGACTTCGTCGAGCGCTACGGCGCGTCGGTGTGGGCGCCCCCGCACGCCGGGTGGCGCAAGCGCCAGAACCCGTCGACGACCGACGAGCTGCCGGCCGGAGTCGAGGCGCTCGAGCTCGACGGCGAGCCGCAGCAGGTCGTGTTCTTCATCCCCGAGCACCGGACGCTCGTGACGGGCGACGTCTTCAGCGGGACCGGTGGCGGCCTGCACGTCTTCGTCGACGACGCGGACGCCGACCGCCTGCTCCCGGCGCTCGACGCGCTCGCCGACCTGCCGATCGAGCGGATCGTCATCCCGCACGGCGACCTGATCGACTCGGACGGCTCCGCCCGGATTCGAGCCGTCGTCGCGCAGGCGCGGCAGGACCTCGAGCGCACATAGACTCCGGCCATGGCCGAGAGCTCTCCATCCCAGAAGATCGACACGAGAATCGAGGAGCTCGGCGACTGGCGGGGCGAGACGCTCGCCCGGCTGCGCGCCCTCATCCGCGAGGCCGACCCCGAGGTCGTCGAGGAGTGGAAGTGGGAGAAACCGTCGAGCGGCGGTACGCCCGTCTGGTCGCACGACGGCGGGATCTGCACCGGCGAGGCGTACAAGAGCGTCGTCAAGCTCACGTTCTTCAAGGGCGCCTCGCTGCCCGATCCGTCGGGCCTGTTCAACTCAAGCCTCGAGGGCAAGGTGCGCCGCGCGATCGACGTCCGCGAGGGCGAGAGCGTCGACGACGAGGCGTTCAAGGCGCTGATCCGCGCCGCCGTCGACCTCAACACGGCTTAGGGACCCCGTGGCGGAGAAGAAGCGGTTCACCGCCGAGGAGCGCGCCGCGATGAAGGAGCGCGCGCTGGAGCTGAAGCGGGGCACGGGAAACGGCGAGCAGGACCTCCTCGGGAAGATCGCCGAGATGGAGGAGCCGGATCGCGCGCTGGCCGAGCGGGTCCACGCGATCGTCACCGCCGCCGCGCCAGACCTCACGCCGAGGACGTGGTACGGCATGCCTGCGTATGCGCGGGACGGCAAGGTCGTCTGCTTCTTCCAGAGTGCGCAGAAGTTCAAGGCGAGGTACGCGACGCTCGGGTTCAACGACGCGGCCAGGCTCGACGAGGGCTCGATGTGGCCGACCGCGTTCGCGCTGAAGAAGCTGACGAAGAAGGACGAGGCGACGATTCGCGCGCTCGTGAAGAAGGCGACCGGCTGAGTGCGCAAGGACCTCGCACCCGAAGACCTCGGCGACCTGCTGGAGCAACCGCGCGTCGCCGTCCTAGCGACCTACCGGCGCGACGGCACGGTTCTGCTCTCGCCGGTCTGGCACGAGTGGCGCGACGGCGGGTTCCACGTCGTGACCGGTTCACTCGGCGCCAAGGCCGGGCACCTGCGCAAGAACCCACGCGCCAGCATCGTCGTCTGCGAGGACGCCCCGCCCTACCGCGGCATCGAGCTCCGCGCGACGGCGCAGCTGAGCGAGCCGGAGGATCGAACGGTCGTCCGCCGGATCGCGGCGCGCTACCTCGGCCCGGAAGCGGGCGGTCGGTACGCCGAGTCGTCCGGCGACGACCTGCTCGTGCGTCTGGAGCCGGACGAGCTGCGCGCCTGGGACTTCGCCGACGACTTCGGCTGAGCTGGGCGCTCCCCGCGCCGCTACGGCTGTAGGCGGAACGCACGCACGATCCCGTCGTCCGAGCCGACGAGCACCGTGCCGTTCACGACGGTCGGCGACGACGTGACGTCGTCGCCGGTCGCGGCGCGCCACAGCTCCCGTCCGGTCATCGCATCGAACGCGTGCAGGTAGTCGTCCGACGAGCCGACGTACACGACGCCGTCGGCGATCGCGGGCGCCGAGTCGGTGATCGCGAGCGGCACGCTCCAGTCGGTGCGCCCCGTCTTCGCCTCCAGCGCCACGAGATTGCCCGCCGTCGACGGGAAGACGACGCGCCCGCCCGCCACCGCCGGCGAGGCGAACGTCAGGTACCGCGAGCGGCCGATGGCGGTTCGCCACCGCCGCGCGCCCGTCGCGGCGTCGAACGCCGCGATCGCCCACGGCCGCACGCCGCTCGGGTTGTCGACGAACACCGCGACGTACACGGAGCCGTACCGGACCGCAGGGCTCGACCCGGCCGAGCCCCGGAGCGAGGCCTTCCACCGCGGGTCGCCGGTTCGTGCGCCGAGCGCGTAGAGATGGTCCGGCCCCGGATTCTCGCGTTGCAGCGCCGCGGCGGCGTAGACGCGGCCGTGCGCGAACGCGACCGGGCAGCCGAAGCAGCCGAGTTGCTCCTGCCAGCGGGTCGCGCCGCTGCGGGCGTCGAGCGCGGTCAGGCTGTCCGGCGCCATCGCGTAGACCATTCCGCCGGCCACCGTCGGCGCCGCCGGAAACCCGCCCTGGGAGCCGGAGAACTGCGCCCGCCACAGGCGCTTCCCCGTCGTCGCGCGGAACGCATAGGCGCGCGAGTCGTCGGCGACGACGTAGGCCACGCCGCCGACTACGGCCGGTGCCGACGGACGCCCGCCCAGCGCCGCCTTCCACACCACGGTTCCGTCGGAGAACCGCAGCGCGTAGAGGTGTCCGTCGTTGGAGCCGACGTACACGACGTTGCCGACGACCGCAGGGGACGACCAGACCGCCGCGCCGGTCGCGAACGTCCACGCGGGCTGCAGCAGCGAGACGTTCGAGCGGGTGAGGAGACGCTCGTACGGCGCGGCGCCCGTGTGAGCCGGACCGAACCGGAACTGAGGCCAAGCGGCGAGCGGGGGGCGAGCCATTGACGACGATACCGCGACCGCGACGACGACCAGCCCGACCAGACCGGCGATGCCGAGCGCGAGACCGAGGCGCCTACTCACCGCCCCGACGCTAGGTCACGCCTGCAACATGCGTGTAACAGCTCACGTCCGGCCGCCGATGATTCGTCCGTTCCCGCCGGGTCTATGAGGAGAGCACCACCTCCGGCCCGCGAACGAGGAGAACGAGATGACGAGCAGCGCACGGGCACGCGACCAGATCCTCGGCAGCCTCCGATCTACAGGCGGGAAGGGCAGCGTCCGCGTCCAGGACCGTTTCGACGTTCCCGTCGCCGACGTGTGGTCGGCGCTCACCGACTCGCACCGTCTCGGCGCGTGGCTCGGCGAGGTGGAAGGCGACCTGCGACCCGGCGGCGAGTTCCGCGCGCGCTTCTTCGCCAGCGGCTGGGAAGGCACGGGTCGCATCGAGGTGTGCGAGCCTCCGCGCCGCCTGTTGCTGCTGACGAAGGATGCGGACGAGCCGGACGCGCCGGAGGACCACGTCATCGAGGTCAGGCTGAGCGCCGACGGCGACCAGACCGTCGTCGCCTGGGAGGAGCGGGAGATACCCGTCGACCAGCTCGCCGCCTACGGGGCCGGCGTGCAGGTTCACGTCGAAGATCTCGGCGCCCACCTGGCGGGGCGTGGACGCTGCGATGCGGCGGCGAGGTTCGACGTGCTCTTCCCGGCCTATCGAGAGCTCGCCGTCGACTCCTAGCCGCCGCCCCGCCGCCGGGTGATCGCCGGCGTGCCTACTTGCGCCGCGCTGCCGATGCGCCGCCGATCGAGAGCAGCGCGACGACGAGGACGATCACGGCCCACCACGCGATTGCGAGCGTGCCGTCGTGCCAGGTGAGGACGTCCCACATGCCGACAGCGTACGCCACTCGATCGTCACTCGACCGAGGATGGCGTCGGCGGATGGTTGGGGTTCCAGATGATCTCCCAGAGGTGGCCGTCGGGGTCGCGGAAGTAGCCGGAATAGATGCCCCACGGGCGCTCGTGGGCTTCGTCGGTCAGCGTTGCGCCGGCCGCCTGGGCCCGCGCGAGCAACGCGTCGACCTCGGAGCGGTCGGCCACGAGGTGCCCGATGCTGAACTCCCCGGAGGTCGGCGGGCTCTGCGGAATGTGGGCGTCCTTCGCGAGCTCCGCGCGCGGGTAGAGCGAGAGGATCAGGCCGCCCTCGAGCTGGAAGAGGACGATCGCGCCAGCTGCTTCGGTCTCGCTTCCCTCGTACTCGCCGGCGACGACTCCCTTCGTCGGCAAGCCGAGTCCATCACGGTAGAAGGTGAGTGCATGCTCGAGGTCGTCCACGGCGAGCGTGAGGACGTGCACGCGGGGTTCCATTACGAAGGCACCTCCGGGGATCTACCTAGCGTAGTCGGCTAGCCGACGCCCACTGCCTCGTAGGCTGCGAAGAGCTCGTTCCAGCGCGGCTCGACGTCGCGGAGCTCGCGACCGCCGAGGTAGTCGGCCAGATGCTCGACGTGGATCTGGATCCCGGCGCCGTACGCCGGAAGGAGCTCGACGGGCAGGCCGCGCACTTCCCAATCCAGCTTCGTCCGGGCGCCCTCGGCGGTCAACTCGGCCGCGTTCACCGTCTGCTCCGGTTGGCCGGGCCGGCGATCGGGATCGCGCATCGTCAGCAGCAGGCGCCGCGGCGGCTCGCACGCCTCGACGTGTCCGTTCCGCTCGCCGGAGAGCGCGATTCGCACACGGAAGTCGGCTCCCTGTGCCAGCTTGCCCTCCACCTCGCCGTACCAGCCGGCGAGTCGCGCGGGATCGGTGATTGCTCCCCAGAGGTCATCGACGGTCGTGTCGAAGCGGTGCTCCATCCGCACGACGCCCTCGCCGTCGACTGCATGGAGACTCCCCAGAATGGACGTGTCGCCGGTCATCCAGATCCTCCTTTGCTCGCGCCTACGCTCACCGTCAGTGCTCAGACGGCGTAACGGCCACGAAGTCATCGGACGGCGCGTAGGCGCGCCGGACCGCGTGTGATTTCATCCGGCTGAGCGTGATCTCCCTCCGGGAGCGGGCTGGCGCGCTCTCGGAGCGGCCCTTCCGGCTGCTCTGGCTCGGCCAGACGACGTCGGCAATCGGCGACGTCATGATCGGCGTCGCGCTCGCGTTCGCGGTCTTCCAGATCGGTGGCGGCGCCACCCAGCTCGGGCTCGTGCTCGCGTCGTTGACGGTCGGGCGGACGGCGTTCGTGCTCGTCGGCGGGGTCTGGGCCGACCGGCTGCCGCGACGGCTCGTGATGCTGACGTGCGACGCGATCCGCGCCGTCGTCCAGGCGGTCGTGGCGGTTGCGCTGCTCACCGGCGCGGCGGAGATCTGGATGCTCGCGGTCACCTCGTTCGTGTTCGGGGCCGCCAGCGCGTTCTTCCTTCCGGCCGCGACCGGTCTCGTCCCGCAGACGATCTCGGCCGGCCGGCTGCAGCAGGCGAATGCGCTGCTCGCGCTCTCGCGGAGCTCGGTCCAGGTCGTCGGCCCGGCCGTGTCGGGCCTGATCGTCGCCGCAGCGCAGCCGGGCTGGGTCTTCGCGATCGACGCGACGACGTTCGTCGCCAGCGCGGCCTTCCTCTCCGTCCTTCCGATCGCGGCGACCGAGCCTCCGGAGCGCCGTCCGTTCGTCGACGAGTTCGCCGAAGGCGCCCGCGCGAGCTGGTCGCGAGGCTGGATGAGGGCCGGGCTCTCGCTGACCGCCGTGACCGTGCTCGGCATCGCGACCTTCCTCGTGCTCGGCCCCGTGATCAGCAAGCGCGACCTCGGCGGCGCGACCTCCTGGGGAATCATCCTCGCCGCCGGGGCGGTGGGCGGAATCCTGGGCGGCGCCGTCGCGTTGCGCGTACGGCCGAACCGCCCGCTCGTGGGAGCGTTCGCCGCGTGGTCGCTGTCGGCGCTTCCGGCGCTCGCGCTCCTGCCGCCGTTGCCGACGGTCGCGATCGCGGTCGCCTACGGCGTGTTCCAGGCCGGGATCGCCTTCGGCAACAACCAGTTCGACACCGTCCTCCAGCGAGAGATCCCGAGCCACCTGCTTTCCCGCGTCGACTCGTTCGCCTGGCTCGTGGCGCTCGGGCTGAGCCCGGTCGGGCAGGCGCTCGCAGGGCCGGCGTCGGAGGCGTTCGGGACCGATGCCGTCCTCATCACTGCGGCGGTGCTCGTCGTCGCGTCGTGCGCGGCCGGGCTCGCGGCACCGTCCGTCCGCGCGATCACGCGCGCCGGGCCGCCCCGCGCGTCCGGTGCGGTGGACGAAGCGCCTGCAACCGCCCCGCTTCCTTGACCGCGGGGTCACGCGTGCGGCGCAGTCGCGTCCGCTCCGTCCCAGGCCTCGAGCCGCCTGCGGATCTCCTGGACTGCGGCCTCCCAGAGCCGGCCTTCGTCTTCGGATGACCGCTGGTAGAGCCCGCCGAACGAGCCGTCGCCGAGCGCTTCCCGCCACGTCGCCGGGTTCCCGACCTCGGGCCACACGACCGCCGGCTTGCGCTCGGCCGGGCTCGCGATGCCCGGAAGCCGCGTCCACGGGAAGCTCTCCGACCACGACGCGTGGTCGTACTCGGGATCGATCGCCGCCGCGATCTCGTCCGGTCGTCCGTCCCACAGCTCGTGCCACACGACCGCCGCGTCGGGGCGGCCTTGCGCCCAGGCCTTGCCCGGCTCGGTGTTTCCGCCGTGACCGTTCACGACGAGGATCCGCGAGAAGCCCTGGCCGACCAGCGAGTCGACGACGTCCGAGACGACCGCGACCAGCGTGGACTCGCGGAGCGTCGGGCTCCCGGGATAGGCGGTGAAGCCGGTCACGCCGTACGGCAGCACCGGGAGCACCGGCACGCCGAGCGGCTCGGCGGCCTCGACCGACGCACGCTCGGCGAGGATGTTGTCGGTCTCGAGGGAGAGGTACGCGTGCTGCTCGGTCGAGCCGACGGGGAGCACGATCCGGTCGTCTCCGCGGAGGTAGGCCTCGAGCTGCATCCAGTTGAGGTCGCGGACCCGCACCGTGAAGCGCGAAGGCTAACCTCCGAGCCGGTAGCGCAGCCACACGCTGCCGCTCGACGTCGGCGCCGCCTCGACGAGGCTCAGCTCCAGTCGATCCGGCAGCCCGTCGAAGAGCCGCGGCCCGACCGGGTCGAGGACGCGTCCCACCGCAAGGCACAGCTCGTCGACCAGGCCTGCCGCAAGGAGCCCCTTGGCAAGTGTGATGCTGGCGTGGACGCCGATGTCGCCCTCGGTGTGCGCCTTCACCTCCTCTGCGACCTCCGGGAGCGAGCCCGATACGCGGCGCGCGTTCGTCCAGTCGCCGGCGAGCGGCGTCGACGTGACGACGTACTTCGGGACGGTGTTGATGAAATCGGCGAACGGTTGCTCGTCGGAGGTGGGCCAGTAGCGCGACCACTGGTCGTACGTGCGCCGTCCGAGGAGCACCGCGCTCTGCTGGGCAAGCATCTCCGCCTCGTGACGGCCGAGGTCGTCGTCGAACACGGGCGCGCCGGGCCGGTCGGGGGTCTCGGGGAAGTAGCGATGCGGATCCTCGGTCGCGCCGTCCAGCGAGACGAGGGTGTAGACGACGATGTCGGGCACGTCGAGTCCTTTCGGGCCGTTGAGTCTTCGACGGGTGTAGACCGACGGCGGCGGCCCGACTCATCGTTGCGTCGACAAGACGCTCGAGCCGAAAGGCGCTGCCCTCGCTGGCGCTCGGTCCGACAACGGCAGGGGGCTGGCAGAACGATGCCTGCAACGGCACGAACGGCGACCTCGAAGAAGGATCCGAATGCGCTCGCGGCGCTGCGACAGGTCAAGCGGGAGGCCGAAACACTCCGGCAGTCGGTTGCCGCCCGCCGTGGCGGCCTCATCACGGGCGGCGCCGTCTTCGTGGTGGTCTACGGCAGGCTCGCCAGACGCCGGCGGCTCGACCGGATCGAGGGGAAGCTCGACGCCGTGATGGACGCGAACTAGCCGACGCCGGCTCGGTCCGGCCTAAGACCCGTCGTGAACGGGTACGCGGGCGCCATGAACGATCGTGAGCAGGACCAGCCCGAGAGCGAAGACGAGCACGGCCACCTCGCGGTTCCGGGCCGTGAGTCGCACGAGAGCGAAGACGCGCTGAGCCCGGACGAGCTCGGCACCGAAGACGAGCCGGTACCGCCGCCCAGCGAGCCGAAGCAGGCCTGACAGTCGGCTGGGGCTTGCGCCGAGGCTTCGGCGCTAAGCGGCAGAGCGGCTAGCCGGACTACTCGCGGCCGAACTCGCGCTTCGCGCATTCGGCGCAATAGAACAGCAGCATGTCTTCGGGGCCGTCGTCGAGCCAGTGCGCCTGCCAGTGATCGGTGTCCTGCGGCAACCACGTCTCGCCGCACTCGATGCACTTCGGGATCAGAGCGACAGCGGGCTCACCCATCGGCTCTCTCCAAGGAAGCGGTCACGCTGATGTAGACCGTTGCATGGGCGTAGAGGGCAGCGAATGACCCGCTTGGACCAGTTCCTAAGAAATTCTCAGACGTCTTATGCAGTGGTCTCCGCTTCTATCCCCACCGGGAGTTGAGAGTCCGTGTCTCCCGGTGATGGCGGGCGGCGGCCGGGAGAGGGCGGTGGCCCTGGGGTCGGGCCGGGAGACCGCCCTCTCCCCAATCTAGGCGTCGGTCGACGACCTCAGCCGGCGATGTACGCGCAGCTGATGGGAAATTGTCTTCAAGGTGAACGAAGTCGTGCTGCGGTCGGGCGCTCTTCGGCTCGTTCCGCCGGCGTTACAAAGCGCACGAAGGTTGTACTGTGGGAGGTGCCGCCAGAGAAAGGAAGCGCGTGTCGAAGGCGAACAGGGAGTCGCCCGGGGTGCGCGGGCTGTTCGAGTCCGGGAAGCGGGCCAGGAAGTGGTTGATCGGCCTTGTTCTTGCTGGAGTCGCCGCCGTTATCACGAGCTATGTGGCGAGCGGTATCCGGTCCGGCGTCGACCATGCGAACAGCCTCGTCAAGCATCAGCCGTCGCCGGTTGTCGCGACAGTCACTCGCTCAGCGAACAAGGGGGCTGGTCACTGGTACTTCGCTGGTCCCGCCTCCGCTGTCAAGGCCATCCCGCTTCCGACGGGCAATCTGGCCAGCCTCGAGACCTGGGACGCGTGGGCTCGGGCGCACGGAGGTGTCGACGCCGACATGACTGCCGTCCAGGTCGTTCTTGAAGGGGCCACGCCGTACCCCGTAATCCTCACGGGACTCACGGTCGACGTAATCCACCGCGCGGCTCCGTCGCGAAAAGGGGTCCACTACATGGTCACCGGCGGCGGCCCGGTAGGTGTCCGCTACTTCGAGGTCATCCTTGACAAGCGCCCGCCGACGGTCCGCTCGATACCGGCGGAGTTCAAGCCGCGGAAGCCGGCGATCGACTTCCCCTACAAGGTCTCCGAGACCGATCCGGAGGTCCTCGACATCCGTGCCTACGCCCTGAAATGCGACTGCACCTGGCGGGCCAACCTCCAATGGATCTATCACGGCAAGCACGGGTCCACGGTGATCGACGACGATGGGAGGCCGTTTCGAACCGTGGCGGGACCCAGCGCAATCCAGTACTTCCCGAAATTCGACGCCGGCTCCGGATCCGTGGGCAACAGTGAGCCCCGCGCCTAGCGGGACCGAGCGAGCAGGCAACCGATCGGGCCTCGTCGTGAATTCACGTCAGTTGAGCCGCCTTCGATGGCCGTGCCGGACAGCGCCGTCGTCGAATCCGAGCAAGACCCCGAGTAGTCACGCCATGCGCAAGCACGGCATCCGTCGCACGCCTGACCGCTGGAGGAATGCCGTTCTGCATCCCTCCTCACGTCGGAGCTCCCCGGGTTGGACTCGAACCAACAACCCTCCGGTTAACAGCCGGATGCTCTGCCAATTGAGCTACCGGGGAACGGTGCTCAGCGGGCCCAAGTGTAGCCGGGGATAGAGCAACCGGCCCGCGCCGGGGCGCGGGCCGCTGCTTACGACATGGCGCGCGAGATCGCGCGCTCGAGCTGCTGCCTGGTCATCTTCGAGCGGCCCTCGATCTTCAGGCGCTTCGCCTGGTTGTAGAGCTGCTCCTTCGTGCGGTTGCCGCGGTTGACGCCGTCCGACGACGAGCCGCCGCTGCGCGAGCTGCCGCTCGACGAGCTGCGACCCGAAGAGCCGCGGCCGGACGAGCTGCGCGAGCCGGAGCCGGAGCTTCGCGAGCCCGAGCTGCGGCCCGACGAGCTGCCCGACGAGCGGGACGAGCCGCTGGAGCCGGACGAGCTACGCGACCGGTTCGAGCTCGACGAGCCCGACGAGCGGGACGAGCCCGACGACTTCGACCTGCTCCGAGAGGACCCCGAGGAACCGCCGGAGCGGCTCTTCGACCCCGAGGCGCTCCCGCGCCCCGAACGGCTCGACCCCTGGCTCGAGCGCGACCCGCTCGAGCCGCCGGAGCTCTGCCGCGACTGCTGTCCCTTCGAGCCCTGCTGCTGCTCCGCGCCGCCTTCGTCGTCGTCGCCGCCGAGCAGCTTCTTGGCGACGGTCACGGCGGCAGGAACTGCGATGCCGACCGCCGCGCCGGCGAGAGCTTTCTTGCCGGTCGACAGGCCGCCTTCCTGTTCGTTGTCGTTGTCCATCACGAGCCTCCTCTGTCGTTGATCAGCTGCTGCCGCGAGCCTCGTTGAACGAGTCGACGAAGCGCGGCACGATGCGCTCGCGCAGGACGTCGGGCCCGTGCTGGGCGACGTACTCGCCCGCGGCGCCTGCAGCGTCCTCGGCCGCCGGAAGCAGCGCGTCGCGCGCAGCCTCCCAGCCGCCGGCCAGGACGGAGTTCAGGATCGAGCCCTCGTCCTCACCCTCGTCGCCGCCCTTGCGCTTCGGCGAGTCGCCGTTGCTCGAGCTGCCGTTCGAGTTGCCGCCGCGGCTGGACATGACCTTCTTGGCGGCCAGCGCCGCCGCGCCGGTCGCGGCTGCGGCCGCCACGGCCTTCACGGCCGTGCCGGTGCCGGAGCCGGAGCTCGACTGCTCCTGTCCTTCGTTCTGCTCGTTCTGCTCCTGCTGTTCCTGGTTCTCTTCAGCCATTCGTTACCTCCGTTTCAGGACCGCGCCTTGGCGCGCGACGACGAACCGCCGCTGCTGGTCGCGGCGCCGCTTCCCGTCTGGGTCTTGAGCTCGCTGAGGCGGCTCATGAGCGCCTCGTTCATGGTCGCGAACGTGCCGGCGGCTTCGTCGGCGTGCTCGCTGATCTGGTCTGCAACCTGCACCAGCTTGTCGAAACTCGCTCCCTGGCTCAGCTCCTTGCGCAGCTGGTCGACCAGGCTCGAGAGGTCGTCGGCGACCTGCTCGACGTCTTTGAGCGATGCCATGTGGGGTCTCCTTTCGTCGAGGACGTGGAAGGGCTATTCCACGACGGCCCGATTTCATGCTTGGCTACAGCAGATCGCCGAGCGGGCCGAGGTTGAGGTTGAGGTCCCCCTCCTCCAGCCCGAAGTGCTCCGTTAGCTCGCGCATGCGGCGGTCGAGCTTCATGAACGTCTCCCCCAGCCGCTCGATCTGCTCGTCGCTGAGGTTGCCCGTCTCCATGCGGCGCAGCGCCTGGCGTTCCATCAGCTGGCGCAGGAGCTCGATGAGCGTGAGGACGAGCTGCGCGAGGCCCTGCTCGACCTTCTCCGGGTCGGCTTCGACTCGGCGCGGGAACGCCTCCGGGAGGTGGTCGAGTTCGCTTGCGATGCGGCGCAGGTCGCCGTTCGCCTCGAGCAGCTTCGCACCGAGCTCGCCGTTCTCGCTCACGGCGTTCCCGCCGCAAAGCTGTAGGGCGGCCACGGACCGGTGCAGACGACCGTCACGCCGTCCGCATGCTCGAGTCGCGCCGCCTCGGCCTCGAAGGCTGGGACCTCGTCCCGCTCGACCAGGTACGCGGCCGTGACGCCACCGCCGCGCCGCTGGAGCGTCGTCTCCCGGGCGAGTCGCGCAAGCGGCTCGTGCAGCCGCTCGACGAGGTCGTCCTGGAGGCGCACCTGGTCGAGGCGCGCCTGCATGTACGCCGAGCCGGTGTCGGCTTCCGGCGCAGGAGGCAGTTCGGTAGTCGCGCGCAGCCCGAACTCGACGCAGCCGCGGACGCGCTCGAGGCCTCGCTCGAGCTGCGCGGCCTGCTCGGCGACCGCGGATGCCAGCTGATCCTCATCGCGGAACCCGCGGCCGAGCTGCGCAGGGAGGATCGCCGCGCTCCGGCGCGTGAGCGCCTCGACGACCTGCGCATGCCGGAGCACGGTCTCGCGCGAGACCTCCGCGGACGGCGGCGTCGCCGAGCGGCTGAGCACGAGGTCGAGGCCAGCGACGCGTCGGCGTTCGAGCGGCGCGTCCTCGACGCCTGCGATCGGCGGCACCTCGTCGAGCCCGTCCACGACGCCGTAGACGTGGATCACGCCGACGCCGCCCCCGAATCGAGCTCCTCGAGCGTCGCGACGGAGCTGAGCAAGACCCGCAGGCCGACGTAGACGAGGTCGACGTCTGCGACCGAGAGCGTGATGTCGCCCGAGAGGACGACGCCCTTGCCCAGCACGCGGTCGACGAGGTCGAGCAGCGTCACCTGGTACTGGAGCGAGTCGTTGCTCACGGCCGGCCGAGCTCCTCGGGCACGAAGTTGTACGGCGGCCACGGCCCGGTGAGCTCCACGTCGAAGCCGTCGGGCGCCGCGTCCGCGAGCGCCTGCTTGAAGCGTGCGGCGTCGGTGACGAGGTACGAGCCGTTGAAGACCATCTCGGCGCCGCGGCCGCTCAGCTCGCGGCTCTGGAGGTCGAGCAGGACGCCGTCGTCGGCGGCCGCCAGCAGCCGGCGGTGCAGGTCGCGTACGAGCTCGGCGCGCGTCCGGGCGAGCTCCTCACGTTCCTGCTGCTCGCGGCGGCGGGCCTCGAGGTACGCGCGGCCGCTCTCGGCTCCCGCGGCCTCGCCTTTCGGCACGGCGGCCGCGAAGGCCTTCACGCCGAGCTCGACGCGGCCCTCGAGCCGACGGAGCGCGGAGGCGAGCACGTCGCCGCGGTCGGCGAGGAAGCGGCGCAGCTCGTGGTCGTCGCGGTAGACGGTGCAGAAGCGGCACGGCACCACCGGCCCGGCGGCGAGCGCCGAGTCGAGCACACGCTCGTGCGCGCGAATCTTCTCCTCGAGCCATACCGCGTCCGCGAGCCGCTCGGGCAGAGCCGCCTCGTCGAACTCCTGGAGCGACACGCGGCTGACGAGGCCGGCAACCGGCCCCTCCGCGAGGGCGACGACGCCGTGACCCGGGTCGACGCCGGCGCCGTCCGGCGGCGCGGCCCCGGCCGCGACGATGCCGTAGAGGTACCAGCCGTCCGCAGGCTCCGGAACGGGCACGGCGGCCATCACTCCTCCTCTGGCGTCGTCGGCAGGCCGGCCTTCTCCTCCAGCCGCCGCAGCCGGTCCTCGAGCTTGCCGTGTCCGTTGCCGCCGCTCAGGAACGGGTCGTTCTGCCACCAGTCGATGCCCATCTCGCGGGCCTTGTCGGCCGACGCGACCAGGAGGCGAATCTTGATCGTCAGCAGCTCGATGTCGAGCAGGTTGATCTGGATGTCGCCGGCGATGACGATGCCTTTGTCCAGCACGCGCTCGAGCACGTCGGAGAGCTGCGCGGGCTGACCGCCCGGGCGGTAGCTGTCGAGCTCGCGGCTGCTCACCGCTCGTCCCCGTCGTCGGAACGCGAGCGGATGTAGCGGCGGGCCCGCTGGTAGCGGCGCAGGTTGAGATCGCCGTCGAGCTCCATCTCGTACGAGGCGAGCACGTCGGTCGTCTCGGGGATGCGCTCAACCTCGACCACCTCGAGCGACAGCACCCAGCCGTCGTGCGTCCGTTCGAGCGACGAGACCGACTCGACGGTACGGCCGAGCAGGTCCTCCAGCTGCTCGCGTGCACGGTCGAGGACGCGTCGCGTCTCGCCCCCGCCCGCGCCGGCGACCGGCTCCTGCTGCTCTTCGTCGTCGGGCTCGGGGTCAGAGTCCTGCTGCGCCTCTGTCTCGGGCTCCTGTGCTTCCGGTTCCTCCTGCTCGGGCTCCGGTTGCTCCTGCGGCTCCGGCTGCCCGTCGCCGTCGTGCGACCGAAGCTTGCGCGCCGCGGCGGCAGCTGCGCCGACCGCGGCCGCCGCGGCCGCGCCCTTCGCCGCCTGTCGCACTGCGTGCTGCAGCTGCTCGTTGTCCTGCGACGCGTTGTCGGCGCCGTCGTTCGAGCTTGCGTCGTCCGGCTGCTTGCGCCGGCGCTTGCGCGCCTCCTGGCGCTTGCGCTGCGACTCGCTCAGATCCGCCATCGGCCCTCCTCGTCCTGCTCGAGCGCGTCGAGCGCTTCCTCTTCGATCGCCTCGTACTCGTCGACGGTCAGCAGCCCGAGCTCGAGCTGCCGCTCGGCGTGGATCAGCCGACGCCGCGGCGAGCGCTCCTCGCGCAGCTGCCGCTCCGCCTCGGCCGTCAGCTGCTCGGCGATCCAGATCGTCCCGCGCACCGGCGCCAGCGGGAGCGTCAGCAAGCCGGTGACGAGGCCCATCAGCGTCCCCCGTGCGTGAGCGAGACGAAGCTGTGCGGCGGCAGCGGCCCGGTCAGCTTCACGTCCGCGCGGCCGGCCTGCTCGGCGGCGAACCGCTCGAGCTCGGCCTCGAACTTCGACATGCGCTTGCGCTCGACGAGGAACGACGCGCGCAGGAGCTGGTACTCGATTGGCTCCTCGCCGACCTCGTATCGCCGCGCGTGCTTGCGCAGGCGTTCGAGCAGGGCGCGCGAGTCGCGCGCGGTGCGCGCCTGGATTTCGGCGGCGACCAGCTCGCCGAGCTCGATCAGCGCCGGGTGCCCGGCGCCCGCGCCACGCGTCGCCTCGCGAAGCTGGGCGACGCGGCGGTTGTTCCGCACGACCTCGGCGAGGAGCGCGTCCTCGCGGTAGTGGGCGGTCACTCGGAGCTCTCCCTGGCCGGAGAGGTCGCGCAACAGCGCGGCAAGCTCGTCGTGGCGCGGGGCCAGGAACTCGTGGACGAGCGACGGGTCGTCCTGGAAGACCGTCCCGAAGCGGAGCGGCAGCACCGTTCCGTGCTCGAAGGCAGCGTCGAGGACTTCCATGTGCGAGATCAGGTCGCGCCGGCGCGCGCGCACGGTGCCGGCGGGCACGCGGCTCGCGAGCGCGGCGACGCCGTTGTGGACCACAGGATCGACCGGCGCGTCGCCGAGGCCGCGCGGGTGCGGCCGGGCATCACGCGCGGAGACGACGCCGTAGCAGTAGACGCCGGTCGCCGACGTGTCGCCGGCGTCCGGTCGCGGGGGGCTCTGGACTGCCATGGCTTCCTAGTCCCGGGAGACCTTTTCCTTCACCCCTTCCATCGCGCCCTTCGCCTTGTCGCTGCCGTTGCTGCCGCCGTCGCGGAGCTCGGCCAGGCCGGCGGCCTCGGTCTGCGTCAGGTCGAGCCGGTTGACCTGCTCGGCAAAGCGCAGGTAGGTGTCGACGCTCGCGATCACGATCCGGGCGTCGATCGTGATCAGCTCGATCCCGATCACGGCGATCCGGATGTAGGCGTCGATCACCAG
>DASSQG010000174.1:0-7901 GCA_035702625.1 Gaiellaceae bacterium
CGCGGCGAGGATCTGCGGCGCCGTGCGCGGAACGAACGGCGACAGGGCGACGGCGACGGCGCGCAGACCGTCGACGAGGTCGTAGAGCACCGCGTCGAGGTCGGCGGCGCGCGTCTCGTCCTTCGCGAGCTGCCACGGTGCGGTCGCCTCGACGTGGCGGTTGAGCCAGCGGACGACCTCCCAGGCCTCCTCGAGCGCGCCCGTGAGATCCCACGCGTCGAAGCGCTCGACGAGGTTGCCGCGCAGGCGGTCGAGCAGAACCTTCAGCTCGTCGTTCGGTGCCCCAGGCGCGACGCGGCCGTTGCGGTAGCGCGCGATCATCGCCGTCGTCCGCGAGACGAGGTTGCCGAGGTCGTTTCCGAGCTCCCGCTCGTAGCGCTCGTGGAGGCCGTCGAGCGAGGCGTTCCCGTCCTGCCCAAACGAGACCGAGCGCAGCGCCCAGAACCGCACGGCGTCGCTGCCGTAGACGTCGGCCAAGTCGAGTGGATCGACGACATTGCCGACCGACTTCGAGATCTTGCGGTCGTCGAGCAGCAGCCAGCCGTGGACGAAGAGCTGCTGCGGGACCTCGAACCCGGCCGCGAGGAGCAGCGCCGGCCAGTAGACGCAGTGGAAGCGAAGGATGTCCTTGCCGAGCAGGTGGTGGACGTGCGGCCAGAACTCGTCGCGCAGGTCCTCGCCCGGGCGCGCATACGAGAGGGCGCTCAGGTAGTTGATGAGCGCGTCGACCCAGACGTACGTGACCTGATCCGGGTCCCACGGGATCGGCACGCCCCACGGCTGGCCCGCGCGGCTGACGCTGAAGTCTTCGAGGCCGCCCGCGATGAAGCTCCGGGCCTCGTTGTAGCGGAAGCGCGGAAGAACGAAATCCGGACGCCGGTCGTAGAGCTCGAGCAGCTTCTCCTGGTAGGCGGATAGTCGAAAGAACCAGTTCGTCTCCTCGATCCGCTCGGGCGCGACGCCGTGCTCGGGACAGAGGCCATCCACGAGGTCGGCTTCGTTCTTGAACTCCTCGCACTGGACGCAGTAGAGCCCGGAGTACACGTCCTGGTAGATGTCGCCCTTGTCGTAGATGCGCTGCAGGAACTCCTGGACGACGCGGTGGTGGCCTTCGTCCGACGTGCGGATGAAGAAGTCGTACTCGGCGTCGACGCGCCCCGGCAGCTCCTTCCACTGCTCGACGATCTCGTCGACGTACGCCTTCGGGTCGAGGCCGCGCTGCTCGGCTACGCGGTAGACCTTCGAGGCATTCTCGTCCGTCCCGGTGAGGAAGAACGTCTCCTCACCGCGCTGCTTGTGGTGACGGATGAGCGCGTCGGCCGCGATCGTCGTGTACGCGTGCCCGATGTGCGGGCTCGCGTTCACGTAGTAGATCGGCGTCGTCAGGTAGTAGCGCATCTGCGCCAATGATACGAGCGGCCCTTGCCGCGAATTTGCAGGCGGCGAGACCGACCGCCGCGACGAGTGCCAGCAGCAGGACGAGGACGTCGCGCCGAGGCACAGCCGACCCGCGCCCGGCATGCGGCGCCCCGGCCGAGGCGAGCAGGGTCACGGGGTCGAGCGGGCGAACCCAGCTCGTCGCCGGCGTCGCGGCGAGGACGGCCCGCGGGGCCGGCTGCGGCGCCGCCGCCGGGTGGCGCGGGGAAGCTGCGAAGGACGAGTGGGAGACGGCGTCGAGTGGGTGCCGAGCAACCACCGGGCTCGCGTCAGCGGGGGCCACAGCCGACATGCTGGGGTCGGGCGTGGCGGCGACGGCAGCTGGAGCCGGGGTCGGCGCAGCAACTCGCCGGGCCTGCGGCTGCGAGAGCGGCCGCTCCGGAATACCTGCAACGGGAAGCGTATTGCGCGGGACTGCCTGGTCAGCCGGGGTCGGCGGAGCGACTGCCGGCGGCGGCGTCGCAGCCGCCGGCGGGGCGACCGGCGCAGGCTGGGTCCCGGGAGCAGGCGCAGCTGGCGTCGACGGCGGCGCGAGCGGAGGCAGGAACACCTGGGGATCGAGATAGCCCTCGGGGTCCATGCTCAGCCTCACGCCGAGCTGGACGTACGGGACCGTGTACTCGGGGACGCCGCTGGAGCCGACGATCGCCACCGGCTGCCCCTCGGCGACGGCGTCGCCGCGCCGGACGAGGGCTTCGCCGAGGTGGAGGAGCGTCACGATGTAGCCGTCGGAGGTCTCGATCGTGACCGTGAGGCCGTTCGCGGCCACCCTGCCGACGAAGGTCACCGTGCCCCCCACCGGAGCGACGACCTGGTCGCCGAGCGCGCCCTGGATGTCGATGCCGCGATGTTGGCCCGGCGCGAGCGGGGTGTCCTCCGAGAAGAGGAACCCGCGCAGGACCGGCCCGTCGACCGGCCACGTCCACGCGCTCGCGACGGCGGGGCCGACGAGCGAGGCGGCCGCCAGGGCCGTGACGAGGAGGAGAAGCGAGCGGTGTCGTTGCCAGACTTGCAAACTGCGATCACGGTAGCAGGCGCAGCGCGCTGTTGTCAAATCGGCTTACAGCGAGCTGCGGTAGAGGCGATTCCGCGGCACGCCCGTCAATCTCGCGACGACCTCCGCCGCGCGCTTCCGCGCAGCTCCGGCGGCGACCAACTCGGCAACGGCGGCCGCCGCGGCGTCCTCGTCGGCAATGGTCGGGACTCCCCCGCCGAGCACGAGCGTGACCTCGCCCTTGACCGGCTCGCCGAACCGCTCGGCCAGTTCCGCGACGGTTCCGCGCCCGACCTCCTCGAACCGCTTCGTCAGCTCGCGGCACACCGCCGCCTCCCGGTCGGGCATCTCGCGCGCGAGAACACGAAGCGAGCGCGCCAGCCGTTTAGGCGACTCGAACGCGACCACGGACCACGGCCAGCCCGAGAGCTCCTGCGCGAGCTCGAGGAGCGCGCGCTCCCCGCGGGGGAGGTAGCCGACGAACTGGTACCGCTCCCCCACCAGACCGCTCGCGACGAGCGCGGTCTCGACGGCGGACGGCCCCGGCACGACCGTCACCGGCACACCCGCCTCCAGCGCTGCGGCGATCAGGCGGGCGCCGGGGTCGTTGATGCCCGGCAGCCCCGCGTCGCTGACGAGCGCCACGCGCTCTCCGGCGTCGAGCCTCGGCAGCAGCTCTGCCGTCCGCTTCGCCTCGTTGTGCTCGTGGTACGAGAGCAAGCGCGCGCGAATGCCGTGGCGTTCGAGCAGCCCGCGCGTCTGCCGCGTGTCCTCCGCGAGCACGACGTCCGCCTCCGCCAGCTCGCGCAGGACGCGCAGCGTGACGTCGTCGAGGTTGCCGATCGGCGTCGCGCAGACGGCGAGCGGCACCTACGACTCCGCGCGGAGCGCCTCGAACGCGATCATCCCGGCGCCGATCACGCCGGCGTCGGTTCCGAGCTCCGCGTGCACGATGCTCACGGTGTCGCGACCCGGCTCGAGCGCGTCGCGCACGATCACCTCGCGCGCCGAGGCCCGCAGGAACTCGAAGGCCGCCTCGCCGAAGCCGCCCCCGATCACGATCAGTGCCGGCTCGAGCGCGTTCACGTACGTCGCCATCGCGGCGCCCACGTAGCGCCCAATCCGGGCGAGCAGCTCCACAGCCGCACCGTCGCCGTCCTCCGCGCGCCGCACCAGCTCGCGCTCGTCCACGCCCTCGCCGAACTGCTCCTGCGCCTGCTTTCCGGCCTCGCGTCCCGTCGCATAGGACTCGAGGTGCCCGCGGCCGCCGCACGCGCACGTCCTGCCGTCGAGCTCGACGACGACGTGACCGAGCTCCGCGCCGCTCCCGGTCGCGCCGCGATACGGCTTGCCGCCGAGGATCAGGCCGCCGCCGACGCCGGTCCCGAACGTCACCATCACGACGTCGTCGGCCCCCTGCGCCGCGCCCGCCTGCCATTCGGCGATCGCGGCGGCGTTGCCGTCGTTGTCGATCCCGACCAGAACTCCGTGGCGCTCGCGCATGCGGTCGCGAAAGTCGACGTGCTGGAGCGGGATGTTGACCGACGCGACGGCGCGGCCCAGGCGCTGGTCGATGCGCGACGGCAGGCCGAACCCGAGCGCGGCGACGTCGGGCTCGCCGTCACGCAACTCCTCGACCATCGCGTCCAGCTGGCCGAGGAACGCCTCTTCCGAAGAGACGTCGGTCGGCCGCTCCGTCCGTGCGCCCAGCGAGCCGTCGCGCGAGACGACGGCGGCGAGCACCTTCGTACCCCCCACGTCGACGCCGATGACCTGGTTGGCATCGCGCTGTGGCTCGGGCGTGGTCACGGTCGGGAGGGCTCGGCGCCCGGAATCGCGTCATCCAAGAACGCGTAGCGTGGCGGGTACCATACGCCGCCGGATGTCGTCGCCCGGCGGAGAGAAGCCGTATCGCCTCTACCGCGGTGGGCGCACGAAGGGACGCGTCCCGACGGTCGGCCGCCCCGAGAAGTCGCCGCCGCGCGCCCGCGCCGAGCGTGACGGCCGCAGCCGCTACCGCGGGCCCGGCCCGAAAAAGACGGCCCGCAAGCCGAGACAGATCCGCTGGGCCCGCGAGCTGACGATCGCGCTCGTCCTGATCGTCGTCTTCTTCATCGCGTGGGCCGCGCTCGGCTACCTCGTCTTCCGCAGCGGCGTCTCCGACGCCAACAAACGGCTGCCGCAGTCGGCGCGCCTCGCGCTGGCGCCCGACAAGGGCAGCCTCTTCTCGACGCCCACCGCGATCCTGCTGCTCGGCACCGACCACTCGATCGCCGCCGCGCGCTCGGGGGACCGGCACTCGGACTCGATCACGCTGCTGCGCACCGACCCGCCGCACCATCGGCTCTACTACCTCTCGATCCCGCGCGACCTGCGCGTCGACATCCCCGGGTACGGAAACGCCAAGATCAACACGGCGTTCCAGGTCGGGGGCCCGCGGCTCGCCGCCCGCACGGTTGCGTCCTACACGGACATCCCGATCAACCACGTCGTGATCGTCAACTTCGCCCAGTTCAAAGACCTGATCGACGCGGTCGGCGGCGTCGACATCGTCGTCTCCGAGCGGATCCAATCGAAGTTCGACTGCCCGTACGCGACCGAGGCGCGGTGCGCCCGCTGGCCGGGGTGGCGCTTCGAGCCCGGCAAGCAGCACATGAACGGCCAGCGCGCGCTCATCTACTCGCGCGTACGCAAGAACGCGCTCAACCCGGGCGACAGCGACATCACGCGGGAGGCGCGGAACCAGCAGGTGATCCAGGCGCTGATGAGCAAGCTCGCGAGCTTCAGCACGTTCATGCGGCTGCCGCTCAATGGCAAGGACCTGACGAAGCCGCTCGCCACCGACCTCTCGGCCAACGACTTCGTCGCGCTCGGCTGGGCGAAGTTCCGGGCCGGTCGGACGCTCCACTGCCGGCTCGGCGGGACCTCGACCGGCGGCGACATCACGCCCAGCGAGGACAACGCGAAGGTGATCCTGATGGTGCTGGGGAAGTCGGCGCCGCAGCCGCCCGCGCCCTCCGGCGACACCTATCCGCCGGGCTGCCTGGTCGGCCGCACCGGCTAGCGGCCTAGCTCTCGGCGGCCTTCGTCTCTTCCTTCTTCGGCTTGCTCTCGCCGTCGCCGGACGACGAATCCGAGCTCGCGCCGTCCTTCGAGCCGCTGTCCTTGCGGCGCGAGCCGCGGCCGTAGTCCGTCGTGTAGAAGCCCGAGCCCTTGAAGTGCACCGCCACCGGGTAGAGCACGCGCTCGACCGGCCCCTCGCCGCACACCTCGCACTTCTCCGGCGCGTCGTCGGTGATCCGCTGTAACAGCTCGAAGAGGTGGCCGTTCGGGCACCGGTACTCGTAGATCGGCATGGTTGACAGAGAATAGTGGCGCCGGTGGCTATGGCCGCCGTTCGCGCACCAGGGTCTCGCGGTAGCAGGGCGCGTCCTCGAAGGCGGCGAGGCCCGGCTGGACGGGGCGGGCGCGATGGCGCTTCCGCCTCGCGGCGGCGAGTACGGCGGACGCGCCGACGAGGCCGCCGATCAGGAACGACCGAAGTCGGCCCGAGTGGGATTCCCCGTCCATGCGGGCGATTGTACGGTTGCGCCGGTGATCTGCACCCTCGGCGACCTGCTGCTCGACGTGATCGTGCGCGCCCCCGCCGCCGCGCTGGCGGCCGGCGCCGACACGCCCGTCGAGACGCGCCTCGCCACCGGCGGCCAGGCGGCGAACGTCGCCTCGTGGGTCGTCGAGCTCGGGTCGGAGGCGCGCTGCATCGCGAAGCGTGGTGACGACGCGGTGGGAAGGCTCGCGGCCTCGCTGGCCGCCGAGCGCGGCGTCGAGCTCGTCGGCCCGGTCGTGGGCGGATCGACCGGCGTCGTGGTCGCGCTCGTCTCGCCGGACGGGGAGCGGACGATGGCGACCGACCGCGGTGTGGCCGTCCAGCTGAAGCCGGACGAGCTCGACCCTGCGTGGCTCGACGGCTGCGCGGGGCTCTGCCTGAGCGGCTACTCGCTGCTGGCGGAGCCGATCGCGGAGGCCGCGCTCGCGGCGGCGCGGCTGGCGCGGGGACGGGATGCGGAGGTGGCGGTCGATCTCTCCTCGTGGAGCGCGATCCGCGCGTACGGCGCCGAGCGGTTCCGCGCGAACCTGGACGCCGTCGCGCCGGACGTCGTCTTCGCGAACGAGCCCGAGTGGGAGATGGTCGGCGGCGCCTACGCCTTGGCGGAGACGGCGGTCGTCAAGCGCGGCTCACGCGGCGTCGAGCTGCGGACGGCGCAGGGAGTCGACCACTTCGAGCCGCTCGGCACCGACGTCGTCGACACGACCGGTGCGGGCGACGCGCTGGCCGCGGGCTTCCTGGTCGGCGGGATCGACCTCGGGCTCGAGGCGGCAGCGCGCTGCGTGGCACAGCTCGGGGCGGTGCCTTCGTGACGGAAGTGCTGCGGATAGCGCCGGAAGTGCAACAAGCGCTGCGCGACGGCGGCGCGGTCGTCGCGCTCGAGACTACGCTCGTCGCACATGGTTTCCCACCCGGGGTGGGGGTGGAGGTGGGGCAAGAGTCGGAGGCGGCGGTCCGGTCCGAAGGAGCCGTGCCCGCAACGGTCGGCGTGCTCGACGGCGCCGTCGTCGTCGGGCTCGACGGCCAAGAGCTCGAGCGCTTCGGCGAGGCCGGCGCCGGCGCGCGGAAGGCCGGCCCGCGCGATCTCGCGGCTTGCGTCGCGAGTGGCGAGCTCGGCGCGACCACCGTCGGCGGCACCCTCGCCGCCGCGCGGCTCGCCGGGATCCGGTTCATGGGCACCGGCGGGATAGGCGGCGTCCACAGAGGCTTCGCCGAGCGGCCCGATGTCAGCGCAGACCTCGCTCAGCTCGCGCGGACGCCTGCGCTGGTCGTCTCGTCGGGGATCAAGTCGCTGCTCGACGTGCCGGCGACGGCGGAGCTGCTCGAGACGCTCGGGATCCCCGTGCTCGGCTACCGCACCGACGAGCTGCCGCTCTTCTACAGCGCCGGCGGCGGCCCACCGGTCTCGACCCGCGTCGACGAGCCGGAGGGGGCAGCGCGCACCGCGCAGGCCCACTGGGAGCTCGGCGGCGCGGCGCTGCTCCTCGCGCGCGACCCCGACGACGGCGTCGACGTCGAGCCGCTCGTCACCGAGGCGCTGGCCGCGGCCGCGACGCAGGGCATCTACGGCCAGGGCGTGACGCCGTTCGTGCTCCAGTTCCTCCACGAGCACAGCGGCGGGCGGACGCTCGAGGTGAACCGCGAGCTGATCGTCGCGAACGCGCGCCTCGCGGCGCAGGTCGCAGTAGCTGCTACTCGGTGAAGGACGAGAGGAACTCGTCGACCGAGAGCGCCGTCAGCGTCTGCAGCTTGGCGCTGCCGCGGGCGCCGAGCGCCACGGACACGCGCGCGATCGTCTCGGCGTCGGGCGCCTCGACCACGTTGACGAAGTCGAACGGCCCGAGCGTCGCCCACTGGTGCACG
>DASSQG010000175.1:0-19665 GCA_035702625.1 Gaiellaceae bacterium
TACCTGACGAAGGCGTACGCCATCGCCCGCAAGAACCCGCGCGTCACGATGATGCTCTGGTTCCTGCTCAAGGACGAGACGCGCCTGGGGGGCTGGCAGTCGGGGTTCTTCACCGCGGCCGGCAAGAAGAAGCCGGCGTACGACGCGTTCCGCAAGCTGCCACACTAGTTCCTGGTGGCTACAAGAACTTCGCAGCGGGGGAGGGGTCGCATCCCCGCCCCCGCTGCGGGTGACGACGCGCCCGTTCGCGTCGTCAGCGACATCCGCGCCGGCGCGCCGTTCCTGCTCAGGCGTGCGCAGCTGGTCGCGGCGGGGAGGCGGCTCGCGAGCATCACGGTGCTCGTCTGCCTCGACCTGGCCGGCCTCGTGCTCGGGATCTACGCCGCGCTCGTCGTCCGGGAGCTCTACTACGGCCGCGAGCCGGTGCTCTGGGGAGTTCTCTGGCGCGTCGAGACCGACTGGCTGCCGTTCCTCATGCTGGTGACGGTGCTCGTCTTCTCGCAGGCGCACCTCTACGACGAGCGCGAGCGGCGGCCCGGCTTCGGCCGCGTCCTCTCGTCCCTGATCGTGATCGCGCTGATCACGCTCGCCTTCGCGGTCGGCACAGGGCACAACTTCTCGACCTACGGGCTGGCGCCCACGGCCGTCGTCTTCTGCGCGGTCACGATCGCCGGCTTCCGCGCGAGCTACGAGCTCCTCACGAGCGAGGCGCTCCGGGCGCTCGGGACGAAGCGCTACGCGCTGCTCGCCGGCTCGGGCGAGAACATCGAGCACCTCCGCAACGCGCTCGGCGCCGGCCGGAGCGGCATCGACTACAAGTTCGTCGGAGCCGTGGCGCCCTCGTCGGAGGGCGTCGACCTGCCCGTGCTCGGCGACGTGCGCGCCCTGCCGGCGGTGCTCGACCGCGAGCGCGTCGACGAGCTGATCCTGACCGACTCGGACTTCCGCGACCGCGAGCTGCTCGAGATCGTCGACGCGGCGCACCGGCGCGGCGTCGAGGTGCGGATCGCGCCGAAGGCGACCGAGCTGCTGGCCCAGCGCGTCGAGTTCGTGCCGGGCCAGGGCATCCCGCTGTTCGAGCTGCGTCCGCCTGCGTTCGTCGGCATGGACTGGGTCGTCAAGCGCGCGTTCGACCTCGTCGTGTCGTCGCTGGTGCTCCTGGTCGGCCTGCCGCTGTGGCTCGCGATCGCCGCCGCGGTGAAGCTGAGCTCACCCGGGCCCGTGTTCTTCCGCGACCGCCGCGTCGGCCTCGGCGAGCAGGAGTTCGGCATGCTCAAGTTCCGGACGATGCACGCGGACGCGGCGGGCAAGCAGGCCGAGCTCGAGGCGTCGAACGAGGCCGACGGCCCGCTGTTCAAGATCCGCGAGGACCCGCGCGTCACGCGCGTAGGCGCGTTCCTGCGCCGGTTCTCGCTCGACGAGATCCCGCAGCTGTGGAACGTCCTGCGCGGCGAGATGAGCCTCGTCGGCCCGCGGCCGCTCCCGCTGCGCGACTACGAGCGGCTCGACGCGTGGCACCGCAAGCGCTACCTCGTGCTGCCCGGCGTGACGGGCCTCTGGCAGATCTCGGGCCGCTCGAGCCTCGGCTTCGACGACCTCGTCCGGCTCGACTTCTTCTACCTCGAGAACTGGTCGATCTGGCTCGACGTCTCGATCCTGGCGAAGACCGTTCCGGCCGTCGTCACCGGCCGCGGCGCGTACTGACGTGGAGCGGGTCCTCGTCACCGGAGCCGCGGGCTTCGTCGGCGGGCACCTGCGGGCGGAGCTCGGGCCCGCGTTCGACGCGTTCGAGGGCGACGTGCTCGACGCGGAAGCGCTGCGCCGCGCCGTCCGCGGAGCCGGCGCCGTCGTTCACCTCGCCGCAGAGTCCTCCGTCGGCTCGTCGTGGGACGACCCGCTGCGCTTCTGGCGCGTCAACGTCGACGGCACCGTGAACGTGCTCGACGCGGTGCGCGCCCAGCGACGCGAGGCGCGCGTGCTCGTTGCCTCCACGGCGGAGGTCTACGGACGTGCCGAGCGGATCCCGACCCGGGAGGACGAGCCGGTCCGGCCGCTGTCGCCGTACGCGAGGACGAAGGCGGCCGCGGAGCTCGCCTGCTCGGTGTCCGGCCTCGACGTGGTCGTCGTGAGGCCGGCGAACCACGAGGGCCCCGGCCGTGACGAGCGGTTCGCCGTCGGCTCGTGGTCGCGCCAGATCGCGCGCCTCGAGAGCGAGGGCGGCGGGACGCTCTACGTCGGCGACTTGACGCCGGAGCGCGACATCGTCGATGTCCGCGACGTTTGCCGCGCCTACCGGCTGCTGCTCGACCGCTCCGTTCCCACCGGCACCTACAACGTCGGGTCCGGCCAAACCGTCACGATGGCGCACGTGTTGGAGCTGCTCGTGGAACACGCGCACGTGCCGGTGCAGGTCGAGCGGGACGAGAGCCGGGTGCGTCCCGCCGAGATCCCGCGCCTCGCAGGCGAGCCCGCGCGGCTCGAGGCGGCGACCGGCTGGCGGCCCGAGATCCCGCTCGAGCAGACCCTCGCCGACACCCTCGGCGCGGCCCGCGACCTGGAGCCGGCGCGATGAGCGACCGCCGGGCGCTGATCACCGGCGTGACGGGCCAGGACGGCTCGTACCTAGCCGAGCTGCTGCTGGAGAAGGGCTACGAGGTCTACGGCATGACGCGCCGCGCCTCGACCGAGAACCTCGAACGAATCGCGCACCTGGTCGACCGGATCGTCCTGATCCAGGGCGACCTGCTCGACCCGTCGTCGCTCGACGCGGCCCTGCGCCGGTCGCAGCCGCACGAGGTCTACAACCTCGCCGCACAGAGCTTCGTCCCGACCTCATGGAACCAGCCCGTGCTGACGGCCGAGTTCACCGCGGTCGGCGTGACGCGGATGCTCGAGGCGATCCGGACGGTCGACCCGCAGATCCGCTTCTACCAGGCGTCGTCCTCGGAGATGTTCGGCAAGGTGCGCGAGATCCCGCAGACCGAGCTGACGCCGTTCCATCCGCGGTCGCCCTACGGCGTGGCCAAGGTCTACGGCCACCACATCACCGTCAACTACCGCGAGTCGTACGACCTGTTCGCGGTCTCCGGGATCCTGTTCAACCACGAGTCCCCGCGGCGCGGGCTCGAGTTCGTCACGCGCAAGATCACGGACGGGGTCGCGCGCATCAAGCACGGGCTGACCGAAGAACTGCGGCTCGGCAACCTCGACGCGGAGCGCGACTGGGGCTTCGCCGGCGACTACGTCGAGGCGATGTGGCTGATGCTCCAGCAGGACGAGGCGTCCGACTACGTCGTCGCGACCGGCGAGGAGCACTCCGTCCGGGAGTTCGTCGAGATCGCCTTCGACCGCGCCGGGCTCGATCCCGAGAAGCACGTCGTCGTCGACCCGCGCTTCCTGCGTCCCGCCGAGGTCGACCAGCTCGTCGGCGACGCGTCGAAGGCGAGGCGCGAGCTCGAGTGGGAGCCGCGGACGAGCTTCCGCGACCTGGTCGAGCTGATGGTCGATGCCGACCTCGAGCGCCTCTCGCCGGCCGGACGGCCGTCCGAGGGCGCTCGGGCATACTAGGCCGTCGTGCGCGCGCCAAAGCTCCTCTGCGTCGTCTCGGCGATCGACCTCGACTTTCGCTACGGCTGCACGCCCGCGTGGTGGCAAATCTGGAAGGGGATGTACGAAGCCGGCGTCGATCTGATCCTGACGCCGTACCGAGGCCAGCCGATCTCCTCGCCGTGGTGGCGGACAGAGCCGAATCCGTGCTACCGCGAGGGCGAGCTGTTCGCGAAAGCGGTCCGGGTCGCCGCCGGGCTGCAGGGCGACACCCACCTCCGACGTGCCGAGGAGAGCCCGGACGAGTCGCTCGGAGAGCGCGCGTCGCGTGAGCTGATCCGGCACTACGTGACGCCGAGGTGGCACCGGCATCTCGAGCGGATCCTCGAGCGCGAGGGGGATGTCGACGCGGTGGTCGTCTTCACGGTGCCGATCAGCCACCTGCGCGGCATCCCGACCGCGATCCGCGAGCGCTTCGGGATCCCCGTCGTGTACTACGACGCCGACATGCCGATGAGCCTGCCGGAGCACGGCGGGGGCGACACCGGCTTCAACATCTACCGGGGCGCCGACCCGGGCGAGTACGACCTCGTCCTGTCGAACTCGGAAGGCGCGCTGCCTCGCCTCCGCGAGCTCGGCGCGAAGCGGGCCGAGGCGTTGTTCCTGGGCGCCGACCCGGAGGTGTTCGCGCCGCTCCCCGTCGAGAAGGAGCACGACGTCTTCTTCTACGCGTACGGCGACAAGTTCCGGCGCGAATGGGTCGGCGAGCTGATCGGCAAGCCGAGCCGGCAGCTGTCCGGTGTCGACTTCGCCCTCGGCGGCACCGACTTCCGCGGCGACGTGGGTGACGCCCGCGAGCTGAAGTACTTCCCGATCAACCAGCTTCCCCGCGTCATCTCCGCCAGCAGGATCAACGTCAACATCGCGCGCAAGCCACACGCCGAGGTCTACGCGTCCTCGACTGCACGGCTGTTCGAGCTCGCCGCGTCCGGGGCGGCGATCGTCTCGAACCCCTACAACGGGGTCGAGCGCTGGTTCGAGCCGGGTCGCGAGCTGCTGATCGCTTCGGACGCCGACGAAGCCGTGGAGGCGTACAGGGCCCTGCTCGACGATCCGGGAGCCGCAGCTGAGCTCGGCCGCCGCGCGCGCGAGCGTGTCCTCGAGGAGCACACGTACGCGGCGCGGGCGCGGCAGCTGCTCGACCTCGTCGGGGTCGGCGCTCCGGCGACGGCATCGGCGGCGTGAGCGCGGCCACCGAGTCACGCTGGCGCGTTCCGCTTTCGGACATTCGCGTCGACGACGAGCTCGTCGACGTCGTGCTCGAGACCGTGCGCTCCGGTTGGTGGAGCATGGGCCCTCAGGTCGAAGAGCTCGAGCGCGAGTTCGCGGCCTTCTGCGGCGCGCCGCACGCGATTGCGGTCGCCAACGGTACCGCCGCGCTCCACCTCGGCCTGCTCGCCGTCGGCTGCCAGGCGGGAGACGAGGTCATCCTCCCCTCGCTCAACTTCGTCGCCGCGGCGAACGCGATCGTCCACACCGGCGCAGAGCCGGTGTTCTGTGACGTGGTCGGTGCCGGCGAGCTCAATCTCGACCCGCAGGACGTCGCCGCCGCCGTCACGCCGCGAACGAGGGCCGTGCTCGCGCTGCACTACGCCGGCTTCCCGTGCGCGATGGACGCGGTCGCGGAGCTTGCCGACCGGCACGGTCTCGCGGTCGTGGAGGACGCCGCTCACGCGCCCGGCGCGAGCTTCGGCGGCCGCATGTGCGGAACGCTCGGGCAGGTCGGGTGCTTCAGCTTCTTCTCGAACAAGAATCTCCCGATCGGCGAGGGCGGGATGATCGTCACCGCCGACGAGGAGCTGGCGAAGCGGCTACGGCTCCTCCGCTCGCATGGCATGACGACGCTCACCTGGGACCGCCATCGCGGCCATGCGTCGGGCTACGACGTCGTTCTCGCCGGGTTCAACTACCGGCTCGACGAGGTGCGCGCGGCGATCGGCCGGATCCAGCTTTCGCGGCTGGTCGAGGAGAACGAGGCGCGGGCGAGGATCGCGGGTCGGTATCGCAAGGCGTTGGACGGCGTCGACGGGGTGACCATGCCGTTCGGAGCCGGCGACGACAGGCGCGTCTCGTCGCACCACCTCGCCGTCGTCGTCCTGCCCGAGGGCGTTGATCGCGACCACGTCAGAGCGGTGCTCGACGGGAAGAAGATCCAGACGAGCGTCCACTATCCGCCGATTCATTCGTTCACGCAGTACCGCTCGCTCGGGCAGCGCAGACCGCTGCCGCAGACGGACGCTCTCGCGCCGCGGATCCTGACGCTGCCGTTGTACGGCGGCCTCTCCGATGAGCAGGTCGACGACGTGGTCGACGCGCTGCTCGGCGCGGTTCAGACGTTGTAGATCGCGGGCTTGTAGTCCCCGAGCGATCCGGCGAGCCAGTCGATCGTCAGCTGCAGCCCCTCGTCGAGGTCGGTCTCGGGGGCCCAGCCGAGGAGGGCCTTGGCCTTGGCCGTGCCGGCGACGAGCCGTTCGACCTCGCTGTCCGGTGGGCGTAAGCGATCGTCGTCGACGCTCACCGGGACGTCCTGCCCGAGCAGCTTCAGCACGCGCTCGACGACCTCGGCGATCGACACCTCCACACCGGTGCCGAGGTTGAGCACCTCGCCTTCGATCCCGTCGGCGCTTCCGCCGCGCATCATCCCGGCGACGGTGTCTCCCACGTAGAGGAAGTCCCGTGTCGTATCCGTGGCGCCGAGCGCGATCTCCTCGCGGGACAGCGCCTGCGTGATGATCGTCGGGATCACCGCCCTGGCGCTTTGGCGCGGCCCGTAGGTGTTGAAGGGCCGTACGACCACGACCGGCGTCGCGAACGAGCGCTGGTACGACAGCGCGAGCTGGTCGGCGGCGACCTTCGTCGCGGCGTAGGGCGACTGCGGGTGCAGCCGGTGCTCCTCGGTGATCGGGATCTCCTGCGCGGTGCCGTAGACCTCGCTCGTCGACGTGTGGACGACGCGCCGCACCTCGGCGCGGCGTACCGCCTCGAGCACGTTCAGCGTGCCGCTCACGTTCGCGGTCACGAACTCGCGCGGGTGGAGGTACGAGTACGGGATCGGGATCAGCGCGCCGAGATGGAAGACGACGTCGCGTCCGGCGATCGCGCCGCTGACGGCCTCGGGGTTCGCGAGGTCTCCGCGGAAGATCTCGAGCTCGCGGACGACGTCGGGGTCGGCAGCCTCGAGCCAGCCGTAGTCGCCGCGTGACGTGTAGCGGACGAACGCGCGCACCGAGGCGCCGGCGCGGACGAGCGCCTCCGCAAGGTGACTGCCGATGAAGCCGCCGGCGCCGGTGACGAGGACGCTGCGACCGGCCCACGAGTTCGGCTCATGTGCGCTTGGCGACGGCACTGCGGCAATCTACTGAGGATGCGGCTGCTCGTGTGTGTTCCGTGGTACGCGCCTGCCCGCGGCTTCGGCGGCGGCATCTTGACCTCGCTGCTGGCGACCGTCGAAGGAGCGCTCGAAGCCGGGCACGACGTGACCGTCGCGACGACGGACCTGCTCGATTCGCATTCGCGCGTTCCCCTCGACGCTCCCGCCGAGCCTCCAGGCGTTCAGGTGCTGCGCTTTCCGAATGTCTCGCAGCGGTTGGCGGCCTCGCACGCGCCGCTGCCGCGCGGACTGCGTGCGTGGCTTCGATGCCACGTGCGCGAGTTCGACGTCGTGCTCATCCAGGACGTCTACAGCAGCCTGAGCGTTCTCGGCGCCCGGGCGGCGGTCAGGGCCGGAGTGCCCTACGTCCTGCAGGCGTACGGAACGCTGCCGACCTCCCGTGAACGCGGACGACCCCTCGTCAAGCGGGCGTTCCTCGCGTTGTGGGCGCGGCGAACGGTGCGTGAAGCTGCGGCCTGTCTGTATCTGTCCGAGTCCGAGCGTCGCGAATACGTCGCGCAGGGCGCGGACCGCGCACACCTCCACCCGATTCCTCCCGCCCTGGACATCGCTTCTCCGGACGACGTCCCGCGCTCGAGCGAGCCGTCGGTCGTCTACCTCGGCCGCCTCGCCCCGATCAAGCGCATCGAGGTGCTGCTCGAGGCCTTCGCACACGTCCGCGCCGAGCTCCCCGACGCGACGCTCGACGTGATCGGCGGCTCGACTCCATATGGGGAAGAGATGCGTGCCCGCGCGGGCGAAGGCGTTTCCTTCCGCGGGCTGATTCCCGAGGAGGAGAAGAGTCGGGCGCTCGCCTCGTCGCAGGTGTTCGCGCTCCTGTCCGCCAGCGAAGGGCTGCCGGTCGCTCCGCTGGAAGCGCTCGCGTGCGGCACACCGGTCGTGCTCTCGCCGGGCTGCGAGCTCCCTCAGGTGGACGGCGTGGCCGGCATCGTCTGCGACGGCAGCGCCGCGGGAGCCGCCGATGCCCTACTCCAGCTGCTGCGCGATCCCGAGCGGGCGCGTCGCCTCGGCGAGGCCGGGCCGGCGTTCGCGGCCGCCTACCGGCGAGAGACGGTGGTACCGGAGCTGGTCGCGCTGCTCGACCGGGTCGCGACGTCGTCCAGCAGCGCCGCGTAGCGCCCGGCCATCTGGTCGGCGTCGAAGTCGGCCAGGGCTTCTGTTGGCGGAGGCGGCGGCGGGTGGGCGAGCAGGCGCTCGATCGCGGCGGCGATCGACGCCGGGTCGTGAGGCGTCGCGAGACCCGTCTCCTGCTCCAGCCGCTCGAGCAGCCGTGCCATGTCGCTGCCGGGACTTGCGATCGCGAGAACGGGGCAGCCGAGCGCGAGCGCCTCGGTCAGCTTGATCGGCAGCGCCATGTCGCCGCCCGTCTCCGGCGTGGTGATCACGACGGCGATGTCGGCGGCGACGACGCGCTGAGTCGAGCTCTCCCAGCTGATCGGCGGCTCGATCGTCACGTCGGCGTCCGCGGCGGCCACCGCGCGGCGCGTGCGCGGATCGATCAAGCCGACCAGTTCGAGGCGGACGCGCCCACGCAGCTCGGGACGGGCGAGTGCCTCAACGAGCGCCTCCGCGGTGTGATCGCCGTAGAGAGCGCCCGCGAAGATCAGCGTCGCCGGGCCGTGATGGGGCGCCTGCCGTTCGGCGCGGCGGGCGAGCAGCGCAGGGTCGAAGCCGTTCGGTAGCACGTGGACCCGCTGTGCGAGCTCGGGGTGGAGTCTCAGCAGACCGTCGCGGCAGCCGTCGGTGACCGTCACCACGGTCGTTGCCTGCGCGAGAGCGCGGCCTTCGAGCCGCGCGAGCACCGGGCTGCCGCGGTCGTAGTACGGATGCCCGGCCCAGAGATCTCGCAGGTCGGCGACCATCGGCACGTCGCCCGCGACGCCAGCGGTTGCGAGGAGCGCACTGACGGGCGGGCTGGTGGCGACGACGACGTCGGGGCGCTCGCGAGCGATCGCCTCGCGAATGAGGCTCCGGCCGGTCAGCGCCCAGAGGTTGTTCGGTGCGAACGCCTCCGGCTTCACCCGCAACACCCGCGCGAGCGGGTCGAGCAGCCGTCCGGCCACCGCCGTCACCTGGGCGCGGCGCGCTGCCAACATGGCGGTGCGTGAATCGGTGCTCATCTCCTGCGCCGTGGCGCCGGCAGGTGGGCTGCACTCGACCACGCGCCAGCCGTGTTCGGGCAGCACGCGGCGCAGATGCCGCCAGCGAACGCTGCCTCCTCCACCGGCGTCGAGCGGGCGATGCGAGACGACCAGCAACGTACGCTCCGGCACGGCGCTAGGTTATGCGTTCGCTAGGTTCGGCTTCGTGAATCGGCGGCGCGTCCTGGTGCTCGCGTACTTCTTTCCGCCGCTGGGCGGAGCGGGCGTGCAACGAACGCTGAAGTTCGTGCGCTACCTCGAGCCGCTCGGCTGGGTAGCGACCGTCGTCTCGACGAAGTCCCGTCATTACCCCGCACGAGATCCCTCGCTGCTGAAGGAGATACCGCCGTCGGCAGAGGTCCTCCGCACCCGCGCGCTGCCGCTTGCGAACTGGTTGAGCCTGCCGCCCTACTACCTGGGCTTGAAGCGGGTGGCCGCCTTTCTCAACTGGCCCGACGGCGGAATCGGCTGGATGCCGTTCGCGCTTGCGACTGCCCTCCGAGCGGCACGGCGCGACCGGCCCGACGTGATCTATTCGAGCTCCGCGCCGTATGGAAGCCACCTGGTGGCGCTGCTCGTGGCGCGATTGACCGGCCTCCCGTGGGTCGCGGACTTCCGCGACGAGTGGAGCGCGAACCCCCACTTCGCAGACCAGCCTCGCGCGCTTGCCCGGCTCTCGGAGCGGGCCGAACGAGCGATCACGCGCACCGCGAACGGCGTCGTCGTTGCCGCCGGCTATTTCCAGCTCCGCGGGCTCGAGTATGACGACCCTCGACGAATCGAGATCGCCAACGGCGTGGACGAGGACGACTTTCCAACGGGTGTCGCGGCGGCGCCGCCTCGAGACCGGTTCGTGCTCTCCCACGTCGGGACGCTCTACGACCTTCAGGATCCGAGCGCGGCCCTGCGGGCGCTCGCGGCGCTCGGCGACCGGGACGCCGTGGACGTGGGACGCGTGGAGGTCCGTCTGGTCGGCAACGTCTGGATCCCCGACTTCTCGCCACCGCCCGGTCTTCGGGTCGAGCGGACGGGGTACGTCGACCACGCGCGCGCGATCGCCGAGATGCGCGCTGCGACCGTGCTTCTCCTGTACGTGCCGACCTCGAGCCTCGCGCCGTCGGGGAAGCTCTTCGAATACCTCGCCTCGGGACGGCCGATTCTCTGCCTCACCGGTCCGGACAACCTCGCGAGTCGACTGGTGCGCGAGTGGGATGCGGGCGTCGTCGCAGACCCGCACGACGAAGGGGCGATCGAGCAGGCCCTGCTGACTCTGTGGCAGCGCTGGCTCGCGGACGGGTTACCGGATCAGGACGAGGTCCGGCGGAAGACGCTCGAGCGTTACTCCCGACGCAAGACCGCAGAGCAGCTGGCTCGAGTCCTCGACGAGGCGGCGAGTGATTGATCGTTCATCCTTGGTCGGATGTCTGGCCCCGGCCCGCCCGGACGAATGCCGTCCACTCATGACCGCGAAGAGCCGCTGAGCACCCCCCGGAGGCATCTCGGTGCCGGCGCGGCGCTCTCGGTGCTCGTGCAAGCTGCGCCGCTCGTCGCAGCGGGCGTGCTCAGCATCGTGATCGCGCGGACGATCGGGCCGTCCGGGAACGGTCATCTCACGCTGCTCGTGACGTTCACCGGGCTCGCGGCGCTCGTCGTCTCGCTGGGGTTGACCACCGGAATCACCTACGAGGTCAGCCGCCGGCGCTGGGCCGTGCGCCAGGCGTTCAAGACGAGCTACCTCGCCGCATTCGTGCTCGGCCTTATCGGCTTTCTCGGAGGGCTCGGCTTCTTTCTGCTCGCCCACGACAGCGTCTTCAAGGGCATCTCCGTCGGGCTCGCCGTGCTTGCGCTCAGCTCGCTCGCGCCCGTGCTCGCATATTCGTTCGCGGACGTGATCTTGCTCGCCCGCGAGCGCTACGAAAGCTATGCGGGGCTCGAGCTGTCGCACTCGGCGACGCTCCTGGTCATCGGCGCCGGCTTGGCGATCCCGTTCGGTCTGACCGGCGCCGTCATCGGGCTGCCGGCGGCGGCGGTCGTCGGAGCTGTGGCCGGGGCGTTCCTGCTCGCCCGCGCGGCCCGCCGTGACCCGGTCGTCGACAGCGGCGACTCGCTGCCGCGCGCGGTGCGCTTCGGCCTCCAGGGCTGGGTCGCCAATTTGCTCCAGCAGGTGAACTACCGCTTCGACGTCCTCATCCTCGGCGGCTTCGCGACCGCGCGGGACGTCGGTGTCTACTCGATCGCCCTGACGCTCACGAGCGTGGCCTGGGTGCTCCCCCAGGCGCTTCAGACCGTGTTGTTCCCGCGGGTCGCCAGCCTCGACGAGTCGACCCGAACCGGCGAGCTTCCGCCCGAAGAGGCGGATGCGGCGGTGGCGAAGGCGGTCCGCCACAGCGTGCTGTTGGCGATCCCGGCTGCCGCTCTCATCAGCGTCCTGCTCGTGATCGCAGTACCGCTGCTCTACGGACGGGACTTCCATCAAACGACGCGGCTCGGGTTCATCCTTCTGCCCGGCGTGCTGCTTCTCGGGGTCGGGAAGGTGCTCTCGTCGGCCATCACGGGGCGCGGGTTCCCGCGCTACGCGCTCTACATCACGGCCGTCTCGATGCCGTTGACGCTCGGCCTGTACTTCCTGCTCATCCCGCCGTACGACGAGTGGGGAGCCGCGGTCGCGTCGTCGCTCTCGTACGCGCTGAGCGCGCTCCTCGCGCTCGTGTTCTTCCGGCGAGTGACGCGGATCGGCCTTCGCACGGCGCTGGTCCCGCTGTCGGAGGACATTGCGGACTACGGCGGGTTGCTGGACGTCGCGCGCGCCTGGCGTCCTCGGCGCTGGCAGATCTAGACCACGAACCGCAGCGGCCGGCAGCGGGCCACGAGGCGCCTGCCGATCGAGCTCGCTCGTTGTGCCGCCGCCGTGCGCCTCGCGTACACCGTCATGACGTTTCCGAGGCCTGCCACCGTCGCCGCGAGGCGCGCGGCGTCCGATGCGAGCGGGCCGCGGTCGGCGACGACGCCGTCGTAGACCAGGCGGCGTAGCTCGAATCCGGCCCGCGCCAGCAGCAAGTCGATCGTCTTCGGCGAGAAGAAGTACAGGTGGTACGGCGGCGCCATCAGGTTCCAGTTCCTGAGGTCCGACCGGGCAAGAGGCCCGGTGACGTCGCCTGTCGAGAGGACGAGCAGCGCACCGGGTCGCAGGGCGCGGGCGATCGCCTCGATTGCAGCGAGTGGGTCGGCCATGTGCTCGATCGTGTTCCAGACGGTCACGACGTCGAACTGCTCCCCGTCGACCATGCCCTCGGTCACGTCGCCCGTGAAGACGCGCAGGCCCAGGGTCTCACGCGCGTAGGAGGACGCGAACGCCGACAGCTCGACTCCGGTCACGTCGTAGTGCGCCGAGGCTGCCTCGAGGAAGAAGCCGGCCGCGCAGCCGACGTCGAGCAGCCGTCCGGCTGGAACCAGGCGCGACAACGTCGCCGCGGCTGCTCGGCCGGCCTCGACACGCACCTCGCGCTCGGCCACGTAGTCGTGGAAGACCTCGCTCGAGAAGTACTCCTCTCCGTAGATCTGCTCGAGCTCCTCGCGGCTCAGCACCGCGCCGATCTGGACGAGGCTGCACGACCGGCATCGGCAGACCGGATAGCCGTCCTTGTCGAACAGGAGTCTCAACCCGCCCCCGCAGAGCGCGCAGTCGGATCGCTCCTTCACGCGCGGACGAGATCGCGGTAGCAGGCCTCGACGCGGGACAGCTCGGCGTTGCGGTCGCGGGTGCGCTCGACGAGGGCTCGCCCCTCCGCGGCGATCGAGGCTCGCAAACCCGGGTCCGCCAGCAGACGCTCTATCGCCGCGGCCACCGCGTCGGCGGAGGCCGGCGCCAGCAGCGCGTGGCGGCCGTCTTCGATCAGCTCGTGTGCCCACGGCAGGTCGGAGAGGACGGTCGCGCTGCCTGCGGCCATCGCCTCCCAGACCGATCGTGGCGAACTGTCGCTTCGTGGGATGGAGACGGTGACCTCGGCCGCGCGGAACAGGTCGACCATCTCCTCGGCCTCGACGCGTCCGACCGGCTTGACTCCCGGCTGGGCAACCTCCGGCAGCTCGTCGGCGCCGCCGTGCTTGAGGACGAGCTGGGCGTCGGGAACGGCCGCACGCACCCGTGCAAACGCGGCCATGACGACCTCGGGGTTGTAGATCTCCTTGAGACCGCGCGGGCTCAGGATCACCGGTCCGGGCCCAAGTCCGAGCTTGTTCTTGAGCGCCGCCCGTTCGGCGTCCGCCGGCATGACGACGGCTTCGAGGTCGACGCCCCAGTTGACGAGCATCGTCTTCAGCGACTTCGGGCCGAGCCGCGTGAGTCGCTCGAGCAGGTCGGCCGAGTCGGCCATCGTCACGGCGGTTCGCCGCAGCGTCGCCCACATCTCGAACCGGTGGCGGCGTCCGGCGAGGTAGACGTCGGAACCCCAGGCCTGTGCGACCAGCGGTCGCGCGCCGGCCAGCATCGCGAGCGTGGCGAACGGCATCCAGTGCGCGTGCACGACGTCGGGCTCGAATTCGCGCAGGATCCGGCGGAATGAGAGGACGTAAGGGAACGCGATCTCGCTCACGGGCACGCCGTGCTCGGGAAGTGAGCTCGCCGGGAGGCCGCCCCAGAGCTCTCCAGAGGCCTGGACGACGTGGCCTCGCTGGCGCATCGCGACCGCCAGGTCCTCGAGGTGGGGTGAGTTGTACGGGCCGATGTAGAAGAGCCGGAGCGGCCTCGCCGACGCTTCGGCGCTCATGAGCACGGCCCTGGGAGGCGGCTAGGGTGTGCAGCGTGGTGGGAGTTCGGGAGACCCTCCGCGGCGCCTGGCTTGCCGCCGAGTTCCGCAGAGGCGGTATCGCTGCGATCAACCGGCGCCTGCTGACGGCGGGCCGCTGCGAGGAGCTGCTCGCCCGCTTCGGAGCATCGGTCGGTCAGGGGTGCGTCCTCCACGGCCCGCTCGTCGTGCACAACGCCGACCCCGACTACCGGAATCTCTCGGTCGGCGACAACGTGCACGTGGGGCCGCTCGTCGTGCTCGACCTTGCCGAGCGGGTCGTGCTCGAGAACGACGCCACGGTATCCATGGGCGCGACGATTCTCACCCACGCAGACGTCGGCGACCGACCGCTCGCCGAGGTGTATCCGCGCACCGCCGGGCCGGCGAGGGTCGGCGCGGGAGCGTGGATCGGGGCAAACGCGACGGTGCTGGTCGGCTGCGAGATCGGGGAACGCGCAGTGGTCGCCGCGGGTGCGGTCGTCCGCGAGCCGGTGCCGGACGGCGCCGTCGTGGGAGGCGTGCCCGCCGAGCCGTTGACGCACGGCTAGCGCGGAATCCGCCAGAGGCCGAGCAAGTGGCTGCGGACCGGCGGCAGCGCCGCGAGCGCGGTCGCGATCAGGGTGTACCGCCCGGTGAGCTGGGCGAGCTCGAACGCGAGCGCCGCCTTCTGCAGCAGCACCGGCTCGCCGAACAGCCTCCGCAGCTCGGGTTCGTCGATCGGAACGGTGGGCGTGTCGGGCGGGGCCTTGCGGCGGGAGCCGGGTCGGCGAAGTCCGCGCATGTCGAAGGAGAGCACCCAGCCGCCGGCCGCGACCCGCCGCATCTCGCGCGCGACGGCGAGGCGCACGTCGTCGTCCAGGATCGAGGAAAGGCACGTGAACTGGGTCACCAAACCGAACTCGCCGTCCGCGTACGGAAGCTCGGTGGCGCTGCCGACCTGGAGGTGCAGAGCCGGGTAGCGGCGCCGGCCCGCTGCGATCCGCTCCTCCATCAGGTCGATTCCATGCCCTTCGGCGGCGCCGTAGTCGACCAGCCGGTTGAGGAAGTACCCGCTCCCAGCGCCGACGTCGAACACCCGCGCGCCCTCGAGCCGAACGCCTGCGTCCCGAAATGCCTTCAGCAGCTCGCGCTCGACGAGCTGCATGTACACGACGTAGCCGGGGTTGTCCCAGCGGTACGGAGTCGTGGCCGCGGCGTCCCGAGCGTCGTACGCAGCGCGGATCCGCTCGAGCTCGGTCTCCGTCACGTCGCGAAGACCTCGGGATGCTGCTCGAATGCCTCGACGGCGCGCTGATGCTCGGGGACGGTGCCGATGTCGAACCACTCCGCGTCGCTTCGGAACGCGGCGATGGTCTCGCCCTCCGCGAGCAGCCGCTGGATCAGGTCCGGGAACTGGCACGGCCCTTCGGCCGGCAGGTGGGCAAGCGCACGCTCGTCGTAGACGTAGATGCCCATGCTCGCTTCGTAGTGGAGCTGCGGCTTCTCGCGGAAGCCGGTGATCCGGTCGCCGTTGGTGTCGATCACGCCGAGCTCGACGTCGACGCGCTTCGCGTGGGTCGCAACGGTCAGCGCCGCGCCCGCCTGCTCGTGGAACGCCACCAGCTCGCGGAAGTCCAGCGTCGTCAGGATGTCCCCGTTCATCGCGATGAAGGTCCCGCCCAACCCCGGGACGATCCGCATCGCGCCGGCGGTCCCGAGCGGCTCGTCCTCCCAGTGCCAGCGCAGCTCGAGATCGTCGGGCAACGCGTCGGCCTGCGTGAAGTACACCTGGATCAACTCTCCGAGGTGGCCGACGCAGAGATCGACCTCTCGCACTCCGCAGGCGTACAGCCGGAGAAGGATGTGCTCCAGGATCGGCCGGCCGCCGACCGGCACGAGCGGTTTCGGCAGGATCGTCGTGTACGGGCGCAGTCGGGTGCCGAGCCCTCCTGCCAGGATCACCGTCCTCATTGTGAGGGAAAGGTTATCGGCCGGTCCGTTTCGCCCAGTTCGCTCGGTACTCTCCCGCGTGGATGCCCGAGCAACTCGTTGCCCGTACCGCTCAGGGAGGCGAGCATGGCGCGGTCGGGCTGCGCAAGATCGCGATCGTGCCGGCGCTGAACGAAGAGCGGTCGATCGCGGCGGTCATCGCCGAGATTCGAGCGGCCGACCCCGAGTTCGACGTGGTCGTGATCGACGACGGCTCGACCGATCGCACTGCCGCCCGCGCCGCCGAGGAGGGGGCGCGGGTGCTTACGCTGCCCTTCAACCTCGGCATCGGCGGCGCGGTCCAGACCGGCCTGCAGTACGCCCGGGAGCACGACTTCGCCATTGCCGTCCAGGTCGACGCGGACGGTCAGCACGACCCGACCCAGCTGCCGCAGCTCCTGGCCCCGATCGTGGCGGGAGAAGCCGACGTCGTCGTCGGTTCGCGCTTCCTCGGCGAGCGCAACTACAAGGCGCCGTTCGTCCGGCGGGTCGGGATCCGGGTCTTCGCGGCGATCATCTCCGCCGTCGTCGGCCAGCCGCTGACCGACACGAGCTCGTCGTTCCGGGCGTACGGGCGCCGGGCGATCGCCTACTTCTCGCGCGACTACCCGCACGGCTTCGTCGAATCCGTCGAGGCGACGGTGATCGCTTCGCGCTGCGGCCTGACGCTGAAGGAGGTGCCGGTCGTGATGCGCCAGCGCCTGATGGGCCAGTCGTCGCTCACCCTGCCGGTCTCGATCTACTACTCGATCAAGGTTCTCGTCGCCGTCTTCGTCGGCATCTTCCGACGGAGCGCGTACGAGCTGAAGGAGGACTCATGACGCTTCGTGTCTCGATCTTCGCGGCCATCGCGGCCCTGATCCTGCTCGCGGTCGTGTTCGAGCTGATGCGAAGCCGGCGCCTGCAGGAGCGCTACGCGCTGCTCTGGCTGCTGACCGGTCTCGTCGTGTTCGTCCTCGCCGTCTGGCGCGGCCTGCTCGGCTGGGCGTCGAACACCGTCGGCATCGCGTATCCGCCCTCTGCGCTGTTCGTGCTCGCGTCGTTCTTCGTGCTGATGGTGCTCCTCCACTACTCGACCGTGATCTCGCGGCTGTCGGAGCAGAACACCGCGCTGGCGCAGCGGCTCGCGCTGCTCGAACACGAGCTCGAACAGACGCGATCCCGAGACTGATGACCCGCAGCGGGGTTGGGCTTGGCGACTGAGAGCGCTCCGGCCTCGGCGCCGCTAACGGCTCGGGCTACCGCCTTCGCACGATCGAGCGCCGCGGCTCCGGTCGCGCTCGCGGTGCTGATGATCGTCTCCGTGCTGGCCCGCGTCTGGCTCGCGCGTGCGGTCAAGACGCCCTGGATCCTCGTCGACGAGTTCCTCTACTCCGAGCAGGCCAAGAGCTTCGCGGAGAACGCGAGCTACGAGATCCGCGGCGTGCCGACCTCGGTCGTGAGCTACCTGTACCCGGCGCTGATCTCCCCCGCGTGGTGGGCCGATTCGATGCGCACGACCTACGGGCTCGCGAAGGCGATCAACTCGGTCCTGATGACGCTCGTCGCGATTCCCGTCTACCTCTGGGGGAGCCGCCTCGCGCCGCGCCGGTACGTCTTCGCCGCGGTTGCGCTGACGCTGCTGCTGCCGGCGTTCTTCTACACGGGCGAGCTGATGACGGAGAACGCCTTCTTCCCGGCGTTCGTGACGAGCTGCTTCGCGATCGCGCTGGCGCTGGAGCGGCCGACGCTCTTCCGGCAAGCGCTGGTGCTTGCGACCATTCTCGCGACGGTCGCCGTCCGGTTCCAGGGGATCGTCCTGCTAGCGGTCCTTCCGCTTGCGTTCCTGGTCAAGCTCCTGTTCGACCTGCTCGGCCGCGACGAGCGGCCGCGACGGCGAGTCGTCCGGGAAGCGCTGGTTCCCTTCTGGCCGACGGCCGTCGCGGCGGTGGTACTGGCCGGCGCGTACGCGGCGTACAAACACCACCAGGGGCTCGGCTTGAGGAGCGGTCTCGGCAACTACCAGGGCGTCGTGACCGGCGACTACCCGATCCACGCCGCCGCCCGCTGGACGCTCTACCACTTCGCGGAGCTGCCGCTGGCGTTCGGCTACATCCCGGCCTGTGCCTTCCTCGTCCTGCTCGGGCTCGGCCTGACGCGGGCGAAGACCTTTTCCGCCGCCGAGCGCTCGTTCCTCGCGGTGACCGCCGCGGCGACGATCCTGCTCGTGCCCGAGGTCGGCGCGTTCGCCTCAAAGTACTCGCTGCGGATCGAGGAGCGGAACATGTTCGCGTTGGCGCCGCTGTTCCTGCTGGCGCTCTGCCTCTGGCTGGCCCGGGGAGCGCCGCGCCCTCTGCTCATCACGATCGTCGCGGTCGCGCTTCCGGCGGCCCTGCTCCTGACGATCCCGCTCCTGACCCTGCTCAACCCGTCGATCTATTCCGACACGTTCGGCTTGATCCCGTTGTTCCGTCTCTCCGAGAAGCTCTCCGGCGGGATTCCGTCCGTGAAGAAGTACCTGGTAGCGGGCGGTGTCGCCGGCGGGCTGCTCTTCGCGTTCACGCCGCGCCGCTACGCCGCCCCGGTGCTCGTCGGCGCCGTCGGCGCCTTTCTCGTCCTGACCTCGTACAGCGTGCACGGCGCGATTCGCGACTACTCGCGAAACCTCGCGGCGGGCACGGGGGTACTGGACGATCCGACCTGGATCGACGATCGCGTTCACGGCCGCGAGGCGAGTTTCCTCTACGGGAACGCCTCGGACACGTTCCAGGAGGCGGTGGCCCTGTGGCAAGCCGAGTTCTGGAACCGGCGGCTGGGCCGGGTGTACACCTTCGGGACGGCTGAGCCCGTCGGGCTTCCCGAGTCGCCTGTCCGAGTCGATCCCGGCAACGGAAGGCTCGTCACCGTGGGCCGCGCCGCGCAGCGGGAGCTCGACGCCACCCGCGACTTCGTCTCGGACTCGGCGACGCAGGTTGCGAGCACCGCGAGCGCGGTCCATACGCCATTCGCTCTTTACGCGGCCGAGCCGCCGCCCCGGATTGCGAGCTCGAGCTCGGGCATCGCGGCGGACGGCTGGATGAGCTCGGATGCGACGTTCACCAACTTCGCCGGCGGCAAGCGAGGCCGCGTCGCCGTGATCCTCTCCCGCGCGGCCTGGCGCGGCCCGGATGTGCCCGGCCACGTCAAGGTCACCGTCGCCCGGCGCCGCGGCTCGTCGCTCGGGAAGCCGACGGCAACCCAGGCCTTCACGATCCACTCGGGTATGACGCGGAAGCTGCTCCTACCGGCGCCGGGAGGCCCCTACACGGTGTCGGTTCACATCGCGCCGACCTTCTCGCCGTCGCAGTTCGGGCAGGCGGACACCAGGCAGCTCGGGGCGACCGTGTACTTCTCGCCGGTCTCCTGACGGGCCTTCGTATCCGGCCGTTCCTAGAATGGTCGCGTCATGGCGAACCGGCCATCACTGCCCGACGACGCCGAGATCGCGGCCGTGTTCGAACGGCTGCGAGCCGAGGTAGGCGCGCGCGCCTCGGCCGACAGGCCGGCTTCGACACCCAGCCCTCCACGAACCGGTGGCTCGCTCTCGGTGGCGCGTGACCAGGCAGAGCGATTCTGGGCGGTGACCGCCGATCGGCCGTACCTCTATAAGCCAGGCGCCTGGGGCCGCGCCCGCGGCCTCGTGCTCGTGCCGGTCAAGGCGGTGCTGCGACGGCTGATGAGGTGGTACGTCGAGCCTGCGTTCGGGCAACAGCGGGAGTTCAACGCCAGCGTCCTGAAGGCACTCGACGAACTG
>DASSQG010000176.1:0-11081 GCA_035702625.1 Gaiellaceae bacterium
CTGGACGCAGGACGCTTCTCGGCGGAGGCGGAGGATCTGCGCCTCTTCCGCCGAATAGCGACCGTGGACGCCTCCGCCCCGCTCCCTCCCCTCGAAGACCAGAACCCCACGTGGGCGGAGGCGTCCTCACTCGCGAAGGACTGGGGCCTCAACGGCCTGGCGGAGCGCCTGTCAAAGTTCGGGGCCTGATGGACGCCTGGCTGCGTGACGCGCGCGAGGCGCTGGCCAGCTCGGCCGGCGTGCCGCCCGAGGAGCTGGAGCTTTCCGGCGACGACGCCGCGACGCTGCTCGACCTGGCGCGGATCGCCGCGCACGAGTCCGGCGAGCGGACGAACGCGCCGCTGCTCTGCTACCTCGTCGGCCTCGCGCGGCGACCGGGCGCCGACCTCCACGCACTTGCGGACGCAGTCCGACGGAGTTCGTAAGCCACCCTGATCTGGCGCGGCTCCATCCCACGGAGCCGCATGTGGAGACTCGCGAGCGGCTGGCGGTGCTGCTCGAGCGCTTCGAGGTCGTCGAGGGCACGCCCGCCTCGCGTGAACAGATAGAGCGCTGCCACTCCTCCGCGTACCTCGACCGGATCGACTCGCTCGAGGTGCCGACGCTCCTCGACCCGGACACGATCGGCTCCGAGTCGAGCTACGAAGCGGCGCTGCTCGCCGCCGGCTGTGCGCTGGGCGCCGTCGACCGAGGCGGGTTCGCGCTCGTCCGGCCGCCGGGGCACCACGCGCTGCCGGAGCGCGCGATGGGCTTCTGCCTGGTGAACAACGTCGCCGTCGCGGCCCGCTACGCGCAGACGGAGCTCGGGTTGGAGCGCGTGGCGATCGTCGACTGGGACGTCCACCACGGGAACGGCACGCAGGACATCTTCTGGGACGACGAGACCGTCCTCTTCGTCTCGCTGCACCAGTGGCCGTTCTACCCCGGCACCGGCGGCCCCGGCGAGGAGAACGCGGCGACCGTGAACGTGCCGCTGACGGCCGGCTGCGGCGACGAGGACTACCTGAGCGCGTTCGACGAGCGCGTCGCGCCGGCGGTGCGGGCGTTCGAGCCCGGGCTGCTGCTCGTCTCGGCCGGCTTCGACGCCCACGTCGACGACCCGCTCGCAGGGATGCGCGTCACCGCCGACGGCTTTCGCGAGCTGGCCCGCCGGTGCCGCGGCCTCGCACCGCGCGTCGCCGCGGTGCTCGAGGGTGGCTACGACCCGCGCACGCTGCCCGTCCTGGTGCAGTTCGCGCTCGAAGGCTTCTCGGAATGAGGACGGCCGGCCCGAGGGCCGGCCGTTACTTGCCGAAGAAGCACAGAGCCACCGCGCTCCGACACTCAAGGAAACGTGTCGAACGAATCATCGGCGAATCGCGCCCGCGGCGGTGGGTGAATCCCATCCCCCACCGTGGGTGATCTTTTCGCCGCTAGGCGGCGCGGGCCGAGGCGAGCGCGTCGAGCGCCTCGCGGCGCGAGGAGACGTTCAGCTTGCGCAGCAGGCTCTTCACGTGCGAGCGGACGGTGTGCTCCGAGATGAAGAGCCGTGCCGCGATCTCGTCGGTGCCGAGGTGCTCGTCGAGCAGGAGCAGCACCTCGAGCTCCCGGGCGCTGAGCGACTGCGCGATCGACTCGGGGACGCCGCGGCCGAGCCCGCCCTCGCGCACCTGCTCGAGCAGCCGCCGCGCGACCTCGCCCGACAGCGCGGCCTGACCCTGGTCGATGCCGCGCAGGAACTCGGCGATGCGCTCGGGTGGCTCGCTCTTCAGCAGGTAGCCCGCGGCGCCGCCGCGGATCGCCGAGAGAAGGTTCTCCTCCGTCCCCGACGCCGTCAGCACGACCACCTCGGTCTCCGGCGCTGCCTCGCGGATGCGTGGGAGCGCCTGCAGTCCGCCGAGCCCCGGCATCGACAGGTCGAGGAGCACGAGGTCGGGCAGCAGCCGCCGTGCGAGTTCGATCGCCTCCTCGCCGTCGGCGGCCTCGCCGGCCACCGTGAACCCGTGCCCCTCGAGCAGCGACGACAGCGCAGCGCGAGTGATCGGGTGGTCGTCGACGATCAGGATCCGCATGCGGCCCTTATCGGCAGGGCGCCGCGTGCCGACAAGGGTTTCATGCGGCGCGACGGCGCTCGACGCGACGACTACCAGGCCTGGCTGTGGGGCGAGGTGCTCCTGATCGGGCTGCTCGGCGCCGCCCTGGCGCTGTTCGTCGCGCACCCGAACCTGCGCGACACCTACGAGCTCCCGCAGGCGCGCCTGGTGATGGACACGACGGTGATGCTCGCCGCCGCGATCGTCGGCGTGCTGGCCGGGATCCGCTTCTCCGTGGACGGGCGGCGCCTCGACCTGCTGCTCTGCGGCGGCTTCTGCGCCCTCGCCGCCTCGATGCTCGTCTTCTCCGTCGCGCCCGTGCTCGGCGGGCACCCGCAGCCGCTGACGTTCGCGTGGGCGGGGATCGGCGGCCGCATCCTCGCCTGGCTTCTGATCGCGGCGGCGCCGTTCACGAGGCGCCGCTCGAGCACGCGCGGGAGGGCGCTCGGCGAGATGCTGATCGGCGTCGGGCTCGTGCTCGCGCTCACGTGGGGCATCGCCGAGAAGGCCGGGGCCTCGCTCCCGGGCCTCTATGGCAGCGAGGGAGACCAGCCGCTGCTGCTGACCGGCGCGCTGTCGGTGCGGGCGCTCCTGTCGCTCGTGGCGATGGTCGGCTTCGGGCTCCGCTTCCGCTCACGTGGGAACGACCTCGACCGCTGGCTCTGCCTCGGCGCGACCCTCGCGCTCTTCGCCGAGCTGAACTACGTCTTCACGCCGGCAGCTTCCAGCGCCTACGTCTCTCAGGGCGATTTCCTGCGGCTGCTCTCGTACGGCGTGCTGCTCGTCGGCGTCTGGCGCGCGATCCGCCACGCCGAGTTCGGCCGCGCCGTCGCGGAGGAGCGCGCGCGCGTCGCGCGCGAGATCCACGACGGCCTCGCGCAGTACCTGTTCGCCGTCTCGACGCACGCGTCGATGCTGGAGAACGGCGCCGACCCGGCGAAGACGCTCGCGCAGCTCAAGGAAGCCGCGGCCGCGGCCCAGCAGGAGGCGCGGTTCGCGGTGCTCGCGCTCTCCTCCGCCGGCGGCTCGGCACCCTTCGACGCCGCGCTGCGGCGCTACGTCGACTTCCTCACCGCGGACGGCTGCCTCGAGGTCGAGCTCGAGATCCAGGACGGCATCCGCCTCGCGCCCGACGAGCAGATCGAGGTCTTCCGCATCGTCCAGGAGGGCCTCGCGAACGCCCGCAAGCACGCGCACGCGCGCCGCGCGGAGGTGCGGATCGAGGAGCGCGCCGGCGAGCGGTTCGTCAGCGTCGTCGACGACGGCTCGGGCTTCGACGAGCAGGAGATCGCGGCCGGCCAGGGCCTGAAGAACATGCGCGCCCGGGCCGCGTCGATCGGCGGCGGCTTCCGGCTCGTCTCGACTCCGGGGCGTGGAACCGCGCTCGAAGTCGTGCTGCGCGCCTAAGGCGCTCGGCTACCAGTCCGACTCGGCGTAGAAGCGCGGCCAGACGTCGCGCGTCCGTTCGCGCAGCGTCTCGGCCTCTGCCGGCGTCAGCTGGTCGCGCCAGCGCCCGAGGCTCGCGGCGCTGTCGAGCGCGACCGCGTGTGGCGTCGGCAGCTCGGACGGGTTGTCGGCGGCGCTCGACTGCTCGATCTCCGTGCGGGCGGCCGGGGTCAGCTCGAGCGCGAGCCGGTCGTAGAGCCGCTCGAAGGTGCCGGTCGGGTCGAGCGAAGCGTCCTCGTGGCGCAGGAAGACCCAGTCCGGATGTCGCTCGCGGTAGCCGTCGACCGCGTCGTAGAGCAGCCGCCAGAGGAGCGCGGCCTGGGCCAGTCCGTCGCCTGGCCGCTGTGCCTGCTCCCGGATCTCCGCCTCGTAGGGGCGCACGACGCCGGGCAGCGTGCCGTCCTCGTCGAAGAACGTCGCGAAGCTGTGCCTCCACCCGAGCCGCTTGAGGCTGGCGCCGAACGCTGCGGGGTGGCGGATCATGACGACGACGTCCATCCCGAACGCCTCCGCCAGCCATTCGGCCGAGAGCAGCGCGATCGGGTCCTTCATCAGCGGTCGACGCCCGTTGCGGCGCCAGTCGCGCAGCCGCCGGTAGTCGCGCGGGATCCGGGCGAGATCGCGCCAGCCACGTGCGGACTGCAGCTGCGCGCCGAGGTCGTACTTCAGCCTCAGCGAGCGCTCGAGGCCCGCCCGGTACCGGCTCTCGTTCTGGTTCGTGACGACCGTGTAGTAGCGCTCGAAGCCCGCGGGGCTGAGGCCCTTCGGCGTCCTGGGGCTGAACGGCTCGTGGACGTAGCCAACCCCCGGCGCGAGCGCGAGCATCTTCCCGACCCACGTGGTGCCCGACCGGTGCGCCCCGGTGACGAGGATCGGCCGCCCGGAGCTCGAGTGTGTAGGACGGCCCGCCACGCCCGCGACGATATCCGGACGGGGAATCAGGGATGCCCGGTGCTCGGCGAGACCGGCTCGTTTCGCGCGAACAGCAGCCGCCCGAGGATGCCGACGGCAAATACGGCGAGGCCCGCGACCACCGCGGACAGCGGCAGCGTGAACGCGAGCACCGCGCAACCCGCTGCGCCGGCGACGTTGAACGCGCGCGGCCAGCGCCGGCGGTCGGTCGTCTGCGTGAAGGCGGCGGTGTTCGCGATCGCGTAGTACGTCAGCACGCCGAACGACGAGAAGCCGATCGCCCCGCGCAGGTCGGTCGTGAGCACGAGCACCGAGACGACCAAGGCGACCGCGAGCTCGGCGCGCGCCGGGACGCGGTGGCGTGGCTCGACGGTGGCGAGCGTCCGAGGCAGGTCGCCATTGCGCGCCATCGCCAGCGAGGTGCGGCCGATCCCCGCGATCAGGGCGAGCAGCGCGCCGAGGCTCGCGACGGCCGCGCCGACCCGGACGAACGGCAGCGCCCACGCCTCGCCGGCCGCCTTGACAGCGGTCGCGACCGGCGCCGTGCTGGTCGCGAGCGCCTCAGGCCCGGCGGCGAGCAGGCAGGCGACGCCGACGGCCGCGTAGACCGCGACCGCGATGCCCAGCGCGAGCGGGATCGCGCGCGGGATGGTCTGCTCAGGGTCGCGAACCTCCTCGCCGAGCGTCGCGATCCGCGCGTAGCCGGCGAAGGCGAAGAACAGCAGCCCCGCGGACTGGAGCACGCCGTAGGCGCCGCCGTGGACGGAACCGAGGCCGGACGCGTGAGCACCACTACCGAAGATCGCAGCCACCACCACGGCCAGCGCGAGCAGCGACGCCGCGACGAGCAGTCGCGTCAGCCCGGCCGTGCGCGTGACGCCGAGGCAGTTGGCACCTGCGAGCGCCGCGACCGCGGCCACACCGACCACGCGCTGCGCCCACGTCGAGCCCGGCACGGCGTAGGAGGCGAACGTCAGCGCCATCGCCGCGCACGAGGCGGTCTTGCCGACGACGAAGCCCCAGCCCGCGACGAAGCCCCACCACTCGCCAAGCCGCTCGCGGCCGTAGACGTAGGTGCCGCCCGAGGTCGGGTACTGGGCCGCGAGCTGCGCCGAGGCGACGGCGTTGCAGTACGCCACTGCCGCGGCGATCGCCAGTCCGACCAGCAGTCCGGCGCCCGCGGCCGCCGCCGCCGGCGCGAAGGCCGAGAAGACGCCGGCGCCGACCATCGAGCCGAGCCCGATGACGACGGCGTCACCGGTCCCGAGCCGGCGGGCGAGCGTCCCTTCCACGGTCACATGGCGGTTGCGACCCGCTGCGCCGCCGCGGTCAGCTCCTCGTCCGGGACGTTCGGCAGCGCGTCCTCCCACAGCGGCAGCATCATCCCCGATGCCTCGAGCATCCCGAGCGGACGCGGGATGAACCACACGTGGAAGTGCGCGCCGCCGTCGCCCCAGCGGTAGAGGTGGACGCGCGCGATCTCGCCGAGCGAGAGGACCGCCCGCTCGACGCGCGCCGCCACGCGGCCGAAGTCGGCCTGCAGCTCCTCGGGCAGGTCGCTGAAGGAGTCGACGTGGACGCGGCTCGCCAGCCACACGGCGCCGGGCAGGCTGCCGCCGACCGGCGCGTGCAGCGTCCAGTTGTCGTCCGACCAGACGGGCGGCGTCGTCTTGCCGCCGCAGATCGCGCAGGGCGGCCCGCCGGGCTCGCCGCGCCTCGGCGGCTCCGGGACGATGCGGTCGCCCGGCTCGCGCGGGACGAGCGGCTCGCGGTAGGGCGGGGTCATGGTCGCGCTCATCGCGACTCCTTTCCTCGGGGTGTGGCGAGGCCGTCGAGCACGACGCCGACGACGCGAGCGGTGGCCCGCTCGGCCGGCCAGCCGTGCCGGCCGCGCAGGTGGACGTACGTCCAGGCGACCGCGTTGAAAGCGACGTCGGCGGCCTCGACGACGTCGTCTCCCGGCGCGAGCGAGCCGTCGGCCTCGCCCTCGTGCAGGAACTGGATGTAAGGGTGCAGGTAGTCGGGCGGCTGGGCCGGCGCGGTGTCCTGGTGGAACGCCTCGTCTGTCGCGAGCATCAGCGGCAGGTGCCGGTCGAGCAGCTCGCACAGCGCCACGAGGCCCCGCTCGAGCCGGTCGCGGCCGCTCCCGTGCGTCGTCAGGATCGGGAACATCGAGCTGCGGAAGTCGGCCGCGAGCTCACCGATGAGCGAGCCGACCAGCACCTCGATCGTCAGGCCCTGGCGCCAGAGCGTCGAGCGGGCCCGGCCGGCGGCCTGCGCGACGCGCTCGAGCGTCAGCCCGTCCCAGCCGTGCTCCCGCAGGACGGCGATCGTCGCCTGTTGCAGATCGTCCTCGACGGCCGCGCTGCGGGATCGCATCTCTCGCGCTTCTGTCATGCAACACGCATGTTGCACGCGCGGGACTAGGAACGCAAGCCCGCAGCAAGTCCCTCGGTCTGCGCCCCATACCAGTCGAGGCCCAGCGCTTCGAACCGGTCTTGCGCCCGCGCGATCAGCGCGGGATCGCCTCGCGCCACGCCGAGCGTGCGAAGCGCGAACGGCTCCAGGTAGGTGCCGGGAACGGCGTAGCGCTCGGCGTCTGAGACCACCTCCGCCGCCCGCCCGACCGCGACGAAGGCGTCGAAGCGCGCCGCGACGGAGTTGACGAAGTCGTAGACCTTCCAGACCCACTTCTCCGAGCCCTCCAGCAGCGCGTCGACGGCGCTCACGTCGCCGCGGATCATCGCCAGCCGCGCGCGGAGCGGGTCGAGGTAGTACTCGTAGCCCTCGAAGCCGAGCGCCGACTCCTCCGCCTCGAGGCGATTGGCCTCGTCGCCGAGGCCGAGCGCAGCGCACGCGACCGCGCAAGCGAGAAGGGAGCGCGGGTTGAAAACGCACGGCGTATCGGCGTTCGCAGCGACCGCTCGCTCCGTTCGCTCGGTGCGCTCGACGATGCGGTCCCACCAGCCGGCGACCTCGTCGAGCATGAGGAGGCCGCCGATCGCGTGCACGTCGTGGTGCGGAGTGAGCCGTCGCGCGATTGCGTCGTGGCGGAGCGCGTGGATCTCCGCGTCGTCGAAATGGCCGAGCGCGAGCTCCGCGGCCGCGGAGCCAAACTCGATCAGCGCCAGGTGATCGGGATCGGTGAGTTGCGGCGCCAGCCGGAGGCGGCACCGAGCGGCCTCGGTGGCTGTGGCGAAGTCGGACGTGAACTGCGCGATCGCCCACTGCGCCGAGAGGCCGAAGGAGCGGAGCTCCACGTCGTCAAGGCGTTCCCCGATGGCGATCGCGTGTTCTGCCGACACGAGGTCGTCTTCGAGCATCGCCTTTGCGATCAGCGCCTGCGCGTGCGAACGGCTCTCCGGAGCGGCGAGCTCGAGCGCCTGCGCGATCCAGGTCTCGACGACGGTCATGTCTGGAGCGACCTTCCACATCGCGCCACGCTGAGTCGACTCGAAGGCGAGCTCGGCGTAGAGGTCGCCGAGCCTCGCCGGGTCGGAGGTCAGGCCGATCGCCTCGAGCATCGACTCCCAGAACGCGACGCCGTCGAACTTGAGCGCGTTGGCCCGGCCGATCGAGTGCCGGAGCTCCGGCTCGTCGGGCGCCAGCTCGGCGGCACGCCTTAGTAGCCCGAGCGCGTCCTCCAGGTCGAACCGACCGAGCGCGAGCTCGGCGGCCCGGTCGAGCCACCGGAGCGCCGACGTCCGTAGGCTCGCGAACTCGACGTCGCGGTCCCGCCAGGCGAGCTCGGCGATGCCAGGGTCGACGGCCTCGGCGTAGTGGTAGGCGAGCGAGCCGGCACGGCTGTCGCTCGCCTCGACGCCCTCGAACCACTGGGCGTAGGCGGCGTGTCGCCGCGCGCGCTCCGCCTTCGGCAGACCGCTGTACGCCACCTCGCGCGTGAGCGCGTGCTTGAAGACGAGCTCGGGGTCGGTCGCCCGGACGAAGCCGCGCTCGACGAGCGTCCGCACCTCCGCGGCCGAGCCGACGAGCGCCGCGAGACCGGCCGGCGAGAACGAGCGTCCGATCACGGCGGCGGCCCGGAGCGCGTCCTGCGCCGCGGGATCGAGCAGGTCGATGCGCGCCGCAAGCACCCCCTGCACGGAGTCGGGGATCGCGAGCGCCGCGCCGTCGAGCGACCAGCCGCCGTTCCGCCGGGTCAGCCGCCGCGTGTCGAGCAGGTCGGAGAGCACCTCCTCGAGGAAGAACGGGTTGCCCTCGGCGTGGCGCACGACGAGCTCGCGGGCCGCGGCGTCGAGCGGCGCCCCGAGCGCGCGGTCGATCAGCTCCGCCGAGTCGTCGTCGCCGAGCGGCTCGAGGGTCACCGTCTCGCCGGCCGGCAGCCCTTCCCGGCCGGGTCGTGTCGTCCCGACGATCAGCACCGGCCCGGTCGAGTCCGACAGCACCCGCGCCAGCAGGTCGAGCAGCGGCTCGGTCGCCCAGTGCAGATCCTCGAGCACGAGAACGGCCGGGCCACGGGCGGCGATCCCCGAGACGAGTCGCACCCACGCGTCCTGAAGCGCGAGGGCCGCTGCACGCGGGTCGAGCTCGCCGGCGACGTCGAGCCCGAGCGTCAGCCCGAGGATCTCGTCGGCCGCGAGCTGCTCGAGCGCGGAGTCCTCTTCGCGGAGACCCAGCTCCTGCCGCAGCACGTCCGCGAGCGGGCTGTACGTGACGCTCCGGCCGAACGAGAGGCACCGGCCGAGGCGAAGGGTGATGCCGGCCGGGAGGCGGTCGCGGAACTCCCGGACGAGCGCGGTCTTGCCGACGCCGGGCTCGCCGACGAGCTGGGCGAAGCGTGGCTTCTCGGTCGACGACAGCTCGAGTAGCCGGTCGAGCTCGCGCGTGCGGCCGACGAAGGCGTTCGCGAGGCCGTGACCGCCGCGCGGCCGGCGCGGTGCCACCATCCGGCGCACCTCGCGCGCCGCGACGCCGCCCTGCTTGCCCTTCGCCTCGACCGTGCGCGGCTCGCCGAACTCGAATGCCTCCCCGACGAGTGCGGACGTCCGCTCGCCGACGAGCACCTGGCCCGGGGCCGCAGCCTGCTCGAGGCGAGCCGCCACGTTCACCGCGTCGCCGGTCGCGAAGGAGCTGCCTTCCCGGGGCCGTCCGACGACGACGTCGCCGGAGTTCACGCCGATACGCAGCGCGAGACGGTCGCCGAAGAGCTCGCGCAGCCGCTCGTGCATCCACAACGCGGTCTGCAGCGCACGCTCGGCGTGATCCTCCTGGGCAGCCGGGGCGCCGAACACCGCGACGACGGCGTCGCCGATGAACTTCTCGACCGTTCCGCCGCCGAGCGCGATCTCGGCCTCCATCGCATCGTAAAAGCGCTCGAGGAGATCCCGTGTGTACTCGGGATCGAGCTCGCCGCCGAGCGCCGTGGAGCCGACGAGATCGGCGAACAAAAGCGTCGCCAGCTTGCGCTCCACCGGCCGAGCATACTCCTGCCCTCGACGACGACCAAATAGAAAACCCCCGCGTATGCGGGGGTTTTCCGTAGCAGGCCTGTAAGCCGGATTCTGTCGAGGATGACCATCCGTCTTTGCGGCTTACCCGGCTCCTCGGCGGGCCGCCTCGGCGGAGCCTGTTCGCCTTGCACCGGACGGGGTTTGGCTAGCCGCCGTGTCGCCACGGCGCTGGTGGGCTCTTACCCCACCGTTTCACCCTTACCTTCGACGTCTCGCGAGATCCGTCGCCGGCGGTCTCCTTTCTGTGCCACTTTCCGTCGGCTTTCGCCGCCTGGGTCGCCCCAGCGTCCTGCCCTACGGTGTCCGGACTTTCCTCGAGCCCGAAGGCCCGCGGTCACCCGGCCTGCACGTCCAATTGTAGCCGCGGTTGCTCGACCTCTCCGTAGTGCGCCCCGCACTCCGGGCAGCAGATGCCGTCGACGCAGTGCAGCAGGAACTCGCCGCACACGAGGCATTCGAGCTGCGCGCCGCGCAGGACTGCGAAGAGCTCCTGCTCGAGCGTCCGGTTGAGCGGGGCCACCGAGCTCACAGCGTCCTGAACACTCCCGTCACGATCCCGAGCACCTGGACGTGCTCGGCGTAGATCGGCTCGAGCGCGTCGTTCTCGGGCTGCAGGCGGATGCGACCGTTCTCGCGGAAGAAGCGCTTGACCGTCGCCTCGTCGGCCCACTCCTGGTCGCCGGCCAGCGCGACCACGATCTCGCCGTCGCGGGCGGTCTGCTCCCGCCGGACGACGACGATGTCGCCGTCGAGGATGCCCGCGTTGACCATCGAGTCGCCCTTCACCCGCAGGAGGAACTCCTCGCCCCCGCGCGCCAGCGGCTCGGGCACGGCGAGGTAGTCCTCGACGTTCTGGTCGGCGAGCAGCGGGCCGCCGGCGGCGATCTCGCCAACGAGCGGGAGCCGGTGGACGTCGTCCGCGGCCTGCGCGGCTGCCGCCGGCTTCGGGTCGCGGCGCAACTCGAGGGCGCGCGGCTTCGTCGGGTCGCGCTTGATCAGCCCGGCGCGCTCCAGGTTGGCCAGGTGCGCGTGCACGGTCGACGGCGACGCGAGTCCGACGGCCTCGCCGATCTCGCGCACCGTCGGCGGGTAGCCGTGCTCGTCGACGTAGTCGGTGAGGAACTTCCAGATCTCCTGCTGTCTGCCGGTCAGCATCGAGCACCTCGGGGTCGGTGGGTGG
>DASSQG010000177.1:0-11848 GCA_035702625.1 Gaiellaceae bacterium
GAGCTCTCCGAGCGGCGCCCGACGTGGCCGGTGACGTTCGCGCTCGAGCCGCTGACCGCCCCCGAGGTGGAGCGGCTGCTGCCCGAGCGGATCGCCGGCCCACTCCGCGAGCGGATCGCGCGGGCGGCGGGCGGCAACCCGCTCTTCATCGGCGAGATGCTCGCGATCGCCGGCGACGGCGAGGTGGTCGTCCCGCCGACGCTGCAGGCGCTGCTGGCGGCGCGCCTGGACCGGCTCGACCGGGGCGAGCGGACGGTGCTCGAGTGCGCGGCCGTCGAAGGCGAGATCTTCCATCGTGGCGCGCTCCAGGCGCTCGTCCCAGATGAGCCGCAGGTGACACCGCAGCTTGCCGGCCTGGTGCGCAAGCACCTGGTGGCGTCCGAGCAGGCGCAGGTCGCGGGCGAGGACGGCTTCCGCTTCCGACACCTCCTGATCCGCGACGCCGCGTACGACGCGCTCCCGAAAGGTCGTCGCGCCGATTTGCACGAGCGTTTCGCGCAGTGGTTCACGGATCACGCGCCGCGGGTCGAGCTCGACGGGGTGGTCGGCTACCACCTCGAGCAGGCCGTGCGCTACCGCCTCGAGCTCGGGCAGCCCGTGAACGGGGGCATCGCGGCCGAGGCCCGCGAGCGCCTCACCGCGGCCGGGCGCCACTCCCTGCTCCTGCTCGACTTCGGCAGCGCTGCCGGCTTCCTCGAACGTGCGGCCGACCTCGTTCCCGCCGGCGAGCTCGACCTCGGTGTCGAGATCGACCTGATCGACGCGCTCTCGTGGGACAGCAAGGAAGAGGACGCTCTCGACCGCGCGCGCACCGTGACCTCGCGCGCCGCGGCGGCAGGCGACCGCATCGGCGAGCTCTGCGGCCGGATCCTCGAGCTGACGCACCGCCTCCAGATGGAGGCCGACACCACCGGCGAACTGGAGACCCTGATCGCGGAGGCGCTGCCCGTCTTCGAGGCGGCCGGCGACGGCCTCGCCCTCCGCGTCGCGTATCGGGCAATCGGCGAGAGCGCGAACATCCGGGCCGAGATGGACCGGGTGGCCTCGGCCTACGAGCAGGCCCTCTCGTACCCCGGGCCTGCGGGCCGGACCGCGCTCGTCGGCTTCCAGAGCCACGCCCGCTTCCACGGCTCGACGCCGCTGACAGAGCTGCTCGCGTGGCAGGACGAGCAGGATCTGCGTGAGCAGCGCAGCTACTGGCTCCGGGCTCACCGGAGCGGCGCGCTCGCCAGGCTCGGCCGCAGCGACGAAGCGCGCGCGCTCCACCGCGAGCTGACGGCGGAGCTGACCGAACGCGGCGGAGCGAAGGGTGTGCTCGCGGCGCTGATCGGCTACGGCCTCGAGATCGAGCTGCTGGGCGGCGACCCGGAAACCGCGATCGCGATGGGAGAGGAAAGCTGCCGCCTTCGCGACGAGCTCGGCCGCTGGGCGGAGCTGTCGACGACGGCAGGCGGGCTCGCCCTCGTCTATGCCGAGCTCGACCGGCTGGACGAAGCCGAGCGCTGGGCGGCTCGCGCCGAAGAGCTCGGATCGGCGGACGACGCCGTCACGCAGATGCTCTGGCGCCAGGCTCGCGCGCGAGTGCTGGCCCGCCGCGGCGAGCACGGCGAGGCCGAGCGGCTGGCACTCGAGGCGATCGAGGTCGGCGAGACGACGGAGGACCTGAACTCGAAGGCGGAGGCGCGCGCCGACCTCGCCGAGGTGCTCGCGCTCGCGGGGCGTGTCGACGAGGCCGCCGGCGTCGCCGAGGAGGCGCGGGCGCGGTTCGAGGCCAAGGAGAGCCGCGTGCGAGCGGAGCAGATGCGGGTGCGGCTCGCCGAGCTCCGGGCGGAGGCCGGCTAGGGCCGATGCGGCTCGCGCTCGGGGTCCTGCTCGCCGCGCTCGCGCTCGCCGCGGTCGCGTGCGGCTCGTCCGGCAAGCCCGCGCCGCCGCCGAAGGTGGTGCAGTTCCAGCTGAACAGCAAGCTGATGGGCCGGCCGCTCTACGAGACGCTCGTCACGCCGTCGGGTGGCGGGAAGGGACGGCCGCTCCTCGTCTTCCTCCACGGGTACGGGGCGGCGCCGATCGACATGGTCACGCCGGCCTTCCTCGCCGGGCTCCGCCGGCTCGGCGGCCGAGCACCCGACGTGATCCTCCCCGAAGGCGACACCGGCTGGTGGCACGACGACGGCGACGGGCCGTGGGGCTCGTACGTCATGCGCGAGGTGATCCCCGCCGCGCTGCGGCGGACCGGCGCCGACCCGAACCGCGTCGCGATCGGCGGCATCTCGATGGGCGGCTTCGGCGCGCTCGACCTCGGGAGGCTCGCGCCCAAGCGCTTCTGCGCCGTCGGCGGCCACTCGCCGGCGGTGTTCGAGCGCGGCTCGGACGGAGCCGCGTACGCGTTCGGCGGCGACGCCGGCTTCGCCCGCCACGACCTGCTGACCCTCGCCCGCCACCGCTCGCCCTACGCCGCGCCGGTCTGGATCGACGTCGGCAACCGGGACCACCTCCGCCCGGCCGCGACGAAGCTCGCGCACGAACTGCAAGCCGACGGCGCGAAGCTGAGCTTCCACGTCTGGCCGGGCATCCACGACGGCCGTTACTGGGACGCGCACTTCGCCCAGTACCTCGACTTCTATGCCGATGCCTGCGGCTAGTCCTCGAAGCGGCGGAGCACGATCGTCGCGTTGTGCCCGCCGAAGCCGAACGAGTTCGAGACCGCGACCCGGACGTCGGCCTCGCGCGACTCGTTCGGGATGTAGTCGAGGTCGCACTCCGGGTCCGGGTCCTCGTAGTTGATCGTCGGCGGCAGCAAGCCGCGGTCGATCGCGAGGATCGAGAACATCGCCTCCACGGCGCCGGCCGCGCCAAGGCAGTGGCCGGTCGCGCCCTTCGTCGAGGAGACCGGCGTCTTGCGCGCGTTCTCTTCGCCGAGCGCGAGCTTGATCACCCGCGTCTCGGCCGAGTCGCCGAGCGGCGTCGAGGTGCCGTGTGCGTTGATGTAGTCGATCTCGCCCGGGTCGATGCCGCCGTCGCGGAAGGCCATCGTCATCGCGCGCGCCGGGTTCTCACCGGAGGGATCCGGCTCGGTGATGTGCTGCGCGTCCGAGGAGAGCCCGTAGCCGAGCAGCTCCGCGTAGATCTTCGCCCCGCGCGCGTTGGCGTGCTCGAGCTCCTCCAGCACGACCATGGCGCCGGCCTCGCCCATCACGAAGCCGTCACGCCCGGAGTCGAACGGCCGCGAGGCCTTCTCGGGCGCGTCGTTCCGCCGCGAGAGGGCGCGCATCGCGCTGAAGCCGGCGATCCCGACCTCGGTCACCGGCGCCTCGGTGCCGCCGCAGAGCATCACGTCGGCGCGCCCGAGCCTGATCGAGTCGAGGCCGTCGCCGATCGCCATGTTCGACGCGGCGCAGGCGGTGCACTGCGAGCTGAGCGGGCCCTTCGTCCCGAGCTGCATCGAGACCCAGGCCGCGCCCATGTTCGGGATGATCTCCGGGATCGAGAACGGGTTGACGCGGTCGGGCCCGCGCTCGCGCAGCTCGGTGTGGCAGTCCTGGAACGCCTTCAGCCCGCCGATGCCGGTCGCGACCGCCGCACCGACGCGGTCGGGCTCCGAATCGATCGAGATGCCGGAGTCGGCCTCCGCCTGCCTCGCCGCCGCGACGATCAGGTGCGCGAAGCGGTCCATGCGGCGGGCCTGCTTGCGCTCGATGTACTCGGTCGGGTCGAACCCGGTCGCCTCGCAGGCGAAGTGGACGGCGTAGTCGGTCGAGTCGAACTGCGTGATCTCGCCGGCGCCCGAGCGGCCGGCGACGAGCGCTTCCCACGTCGACTCGACGTCGGTCCCGAGCGGGGTCACGGCACCGAGGCCGGTGATCACGACCCTGCGCCGTCCGTTCATGCTGCCGTTCGTCGTCATCTCACATCCCGAGCCCGCCGTCGACGAGCAGCACCTCGCCCGTGATGAACGCGGCCTCGTCGGAGCAGAGGAAGCGTACCGCCCCCGCGATGTCCTCCGGTTCGCCGAGCCGGCCGAGCGGCGTGTTCGAGAGCATCGCCTGCTGCGCCTCCTCCGGGAGCACGTCGGTGAGCCTCGTGTTGACGTACCCCGGAGCGACGACGTTGGCGCGCACGTTGCGGCTGCCGAGCTCGCGCGCCAGCGACTTCGTGAAGCCGATGATCCCGGCCTTCGAGGCGCCGTAGTTCGTCTGGCCCCAGTTGCCGTGGACGCCGACGATGCTGCTGACGTTGACGATCGAGCCGGCGCGCTTCTTCATCATCCCGCGCACCGCGGCACGGGAGGTGTAGAAGACCGAGGAGAGGTTGGTCTCGATCACGTCGCGCCAGTCGGCGTCGGGCATCCGCGCGAGCAGCCCGTCGCGTGTGAGCCCCGCGTTGTTGACGAGCACGTCGAGATCGCCCGCCTCCTCGACGAGCGACTTCGCCCCCTCGGGATCCGAGACGTCGGCCTGAACGGCGCGGCCGCCGGCCTCCTTCGCGACCGCCTCGGCCTCCTCGGCGCCCGAGTGGTAACCGACGGTGACGGCGGCACCAGCGCGTGCGAGCTCGAGCGCGATCGCACGGCCGATGCCGCGGGAGCCGCCGGTGACGAGGGCCGTCTTGCCTTCGAGCGAGCAGAACTCAGGCAGAGTTCAGCGTCTCCCGCAGCTTCTCGAGCGAGGCGAGGTCGCCCACCGGGATCGCCTTGACGCTCCTGTCGATCCTCTTCAGTAAACCGGTGAGGACGTTCCCCGGCCCGACCTCGACGAAAACCTTCACGCCCTGGCGCATCAGCTCGCGCGCGGCCTGCGTGAACTTCACCGGCGCCGTCAGCTGGTCGACCAGCAGCGCCGCCATCCGCTGCGCGGGCTCGATCTTCGCGGTCACCGTCGACATGAACGGCGCGATCGGCTCGGAGAACTTCGCCATGTCGAGCGCCGGGCGCAGGTGCTCGGCCGCGCGGGCGACCAGCGGGCTGTGGAATGCCCCCGAGACGCGGAGCTTCACCGTCCGCCGGGCTCCCTGCAGCTGAGCCTCTTCGCAGCACTCGTCGACCGAGAGGCTGTGGCCGGAGATGACGATCTGGCCGGGGCAGTTGTAGTTCGCCGGCCACACATTCGTGATCCGCGCGCACAGCGCCTCGACCACCTCGTCGTCGAGACCGAGGATCGCGGCCATCGAGCCCGGGTTCTCGCGAGCCGCCTCGGCCATCAGGAGCCCACGTTTGCGCACGAGCGAGATCGCGTCGTCGGTCGTGAGCGCCCGTGCCGCCGCGAGCGCAGCGAACTCGCCGACCGAATGGCCGACGACGACATCCGGCTCGAAGCCGTCGGCGCGTAGCGCGGCCAGCACGGCCAGGCTCGTGGCGACGAGCGCCGGCTGCTGCACCTCGGTGTGCACGAGCTCCTCCTCGGGAGCCTCGAAGCAGAGGTGCATGAGGTCGAGCCCGGAGACCTCGCTGCCCCGCCGGTAGACCTCCATTGCCTCCGGTACGGCCAGGGCGATCTCACGACCCATGCCCGCCTGGAGCGAGCCCTGGCCGGGGAAGCAAAACGCGATCTTCGGCGCGCTCATCCGTTTCCTCCTGCTGTCCATTCGATCAGTCCGGAACCCCAAGTGAGCCCGGCACCCATTCCTGTCATCAGTACGAGCTCTCCGGGCCGCAGCCTGCCGTCGGCCGTCGCATCCGCCAAGGCGAGCGGGATCGAGCCCGACGATGTGTTGCCGTAGCGGTCGACGTCGATCACGGTCTTCTCCTCCGGGATTCCGAGTTTCTGGCGCGCGTGTTCGATGATGCGGACGTTTGCTTGATGGGGAACGTAGACGTCCACGTCTTCGATACTGCGCCCGCATTCGGCCAGCACGGCCTTTGCGGAACTGACCAGTACCCGCGTCGCGAACTTGAAGACCTCGCGGCCGTTCATCTTCACGAAGTGCATGCGATCGGCGACGGTCTCCTCCGTCGCGGGCGAGCGCGAGCCGCCGGCCGGGACGTAGAGCTGCGGGCCGCCCGAGCCGTCGGCGCCGAGCTCGAAGCCGAGGAAGCCGCCGCTCGGCACCTGCTCGAGCACGACCGCGCCTGCGCCGTCCCCGAACAGCACCGCCGTCGAGCGGTCGCTCCAGTCGAGGATCCGCGAGAGAACGTCGCCGCCGACGACCAGCGCCTTCTGCGCCAGGCCACCGGCGAGCATGCTGTAGCCCTGCGCGACTGCGTACATGAAGCCGGTGCAGCCGGCCGAGAGGTCGTACGCCCCCGCGTCGGGCGCACCGAGCCGGTCGGCGAGGATCGCCCCGGTCGACGGAAACACCATGTCGGGCGTGACCGTCGCGACGATGATCAGGTCGATCTCGCTCGCGTCGAGCCCTGCCTGGTCGAGCGCGTCGCGGCACGCCGGCAGGCAGAGGTCCGACAGCGCCTCCTCGGGCGCGGCGATCCGGCGCTCGCGGATCCCGGTCCGCTCCCGGATCCACTCGTCGTTGGTGTCCATCATCGTCGAGAGCTCGTCGTTCGTGATCACGCGCTCGGGCACGCGGCAGCCGAGACCGGTGATCGAGATCGCGCGGCCGTTGGCGGAGCCGATCATCGGTCCTGCTCCACCGCGAACGTGAGCGTCCCGCGCGCTGCGAGCTTGTCGCCGACCCGCGCCGTCGCCTTCCCCTTGCCGACCGGGCCGCGCACGGCCTCGAGCGTGCACTCGTAGACGAGCTCGTCGCCCGGCTCGACGATCCGCTTGAAGCGCACGTCGTCGATCCCCGCGAAGAGCGCGAGGCGGCCACGGTTCTCCTCCTGCGAGAGGACGGCGACGGCGCCGGTCTGCGCCATGCCCTCGACGATCAGAACGCCCGGCATCACCGGCCGCCCGGGAAAGTGCCCGGCCAGGTACCACTCGTCCTCGCGCACCGTCTTGCGCGCGACCACGCGCTCGCCCGGCTCGAGCTCGAGCACCTCGTCGATCAGCAGGAACGGCTCGCGGTGAGGCAGGATCGCCTCGATCTCCTGGCGGTCGAGGACCGTCACGCGGCGTGCTCGTCCGTCAGCCGTGCGCGCAGGCCGGCGCGGGCGCGGTGCGCGTAGCACTTCGCAGTCCCGACCGGCATGCCGGAGCGCTCCGAGATCTCCGCGAACGAGAAGCCGAGCGCGTCCTTCAAGACGACCACGCTCGCCTGCTCCTGCGAGAGGGTCGCGAGCTCTGCCTTGAGCTCGTGGCGCAGCTCGGACAGGGCCGCCTCGCGAGCCGGGTCGGCGTCGTCGGCGACGCGTTCGTCCTCGAGCAGCGGCTCGCAGCGACGCACGCGCTGGCGGTCGGCGACGTCCCAGCACGTGTTGAGCACGAGCCGGTGGAGCCAGGTCGCGAACTGCGAGTCGCCGCGGAACTGCCGGATTCGCACGCAGAGCTTGGCCAGCGCCTCCTGGGCGGCGTCGCGGGCATCCTCGGGATCCGCGAGCACGTGCGCTGCCAACCGCTCGACCCGCGGCGCATGCCGTTCGCAGAGCGCGGCGAGCGCCTGCTCGTCGCCGTCCTTCGCGCGCTTGACCAAGATCGGATCACTGAGCCTCTCGTAGACGAGCGGCCGGTCCGGCCGCGGGTCTTGCCGAATCTGACGGCGTTTGCGAAGAGGAGGTTGCACGGCGGCGCCTAGTCTAGGTTCGGTGTTCGACCTGTTGTCGCCCGAGGCGGTGCTGCCGCGGTTGCGCGGGCGCCTCGGCCGGCCGTACGAGCACGTCGACGCGACCCCGTCGACGCAGCTGCTGCTCGCGGCGGACGCGCCCGAAGGCGCGCTCGTCGCAGCCGACGAACAGACCGAGGGACGCGGTCGCCTCGGCCGCCGCTGGCTCGCTCCACACGGCACGAGCCTCCTCTGCTCGCTGCAGTTGCGGCCGGACGTGCCGGGCGAGCGACTGCCCGAGCTGACCGGCGTCGCCGCGCGCGCCGTGGCCGAGACCGTCGCCGCCGCGGCCGGCGTCGAGCCGGAGCTGAAGTTCCCGAACGACGTGCTCGTCCGCGGGCGCAAGCTCGCGGGCGTCCTCGCCGAGGCGCGCGAGGGACGAGTCGTGCTCGGGATCGGGATCAACGTCAACGTCCGCGAGGCGGAGCTGCCGGGCGAGGTCGACACCCCGGCGACGTCGCTGCTCGTCGAGACCGGCCGCGAGCTCGACCGCGCCGAGTTGCTCGTCGAGCTGCTCGATCGGCTCGAGCGCCGCTACGACGCCTGGCTCAGCGCCGCGCGCTGACCGCGCGGCTCCGGTTGCCGGCGAGATCGACCAGGTAGGCGGTGACCCGCTGGACGCGACCTCGCGCCGCGATGTGCACGAGCCCGGCCTTGCGCACCGTGACCGCGCGCCAGCGGCCGTTGAGCGCGAGCACCAGCCGCCCCGGTTCCGAAGCGCGGAAGACGAGCGTGCGCAGGGAGATGAGGCGCAGCGTCGGCGGCTTGCGGTCGATCGCCACCGGCACGGTCTGCGTGACCGTCAGCAGCGAGTCGGTCGTGCTGACAACGACCATGTAGCGGCCGTCCGGCAGGCCGCCCCCATCCCAGGTCAGGTTCTGCGGCCCGGCCGGCAGGTCGGCCGTCAGCAGCGACGCGACAACCGTCGCACCCTGCTGCACGCGTACCTCGACGTGCGCCGGGTTGACGAGCGTGAAGCCGATCGCGGCCTTGTCGAGCACGCCGTCGCCGTTCGGCGAGAACGCCGGCGACGCCTTGGTCGCGACCAGCGTCCGGTCGATCCAGAACCACGTCGAAGCCGACACCTGCTTCGCACCCGCCGTCGCGGTCAACGCGAGCTTGTACCAGCCGTCCGGCAACGAGGCGGGCGGGCTCCACTTCAGCTGCTGCTTGCCGGCGGGCCGGGTTCCTTGGAAGACGGTCGCGAGCGGCACGCCGGTCGAGTCCTGCAGCTGGGCGGTCACGGTCGCCGGCGCGGTGAGGCGATACGTCACCTGCACCTGGTCGCCGCGGCCGTCGCCGTTCGGCGAGACGATGTTCGGCGCAACCTTGAGCTGGCTCAGCGCGAGCGGGACGGCCGCGCTGCCTACCGAGCCGATCGCCGAGCGCATCGACGGCGCGGTGATCGCCCACGTGTAGTGCGCGGGCGCCGCGGCGGTCGCGTCCCAGGTCCAGTCGACCTTCGTGCCCGTGCCGGTGCCGCTCGCGACCGTCGCGCCGGTGTCGTCCCGCACGGTCACCGTCCAGGCCACGGAATTCGAGAGGCGTGCCGTGAAGCGAATCGGCCCGCCGAGCGCACCGGTGACCACGGGCGCGTACAGCTTCGGCAGCCCCGTCTGCGCGACGGCGGTGCGGATCGACGGGAGCTGCGCGTAGAGGCTCGCGCCCGGGCAGCTCGTCGGGAAGACGTCGCGGTGACCGGAGATCGCGTTCAGCGTCACGGCAGTCCCGGCCGCATAGCGCGGGTTGCCCGCCGACACGCGCACGACCCTCGAGAGCGGGTCGACGTGCGCGAGGTCGAGCCGCCACGCGATCAGCGAGACGAGCGCGCTGCGCGCAGCGGGTGTGATCGCGGCCGACCCGTAGTCGCCGATCAACGCGACGCCGACCGAGCCGCTGTTGAAGCCCATCGCGTGGGCGCCGACGACCGCCTTCGTGATTCCGCCGTACCGGCCTTCGAAGATCTGGCCGTACTTGTCGACGAGGAAGTTGTAGCCGATGTCGTTCCAGCCGTTCCCCTGCACGTGGTAGAGCTCGATCGCCCGGACGATAGAGGCCGACTGCGCCTTCGTGTACGAGTTCGAGCCCGCCGTGTGGTGGACGATCGCGAGGTGGATCCCGTCGGCGTAGAGCGGCGTGCCCTTGCGAATCGCCTCGTCCGCGTGCCAATCGGCGCGCGTGATGATCGGCGGCGCGTTCGCGATCTCGGGCCGCTTGCCACCGATCGCCAGCTGCGGGGTACGCACGAAGTACGCGCGCACGCGCGCGACGGAGCCGACCGTCCGGTACTGGATCGCATTCGATGGCCCCGTCCACTGCGGCTCGCCGACGCGCCAGCCGTGCATCGCCCGCGCCTCCGGCGACCTGGCGTCCGGCAGTGCGTCCTCGTCGTCCGACAGGCGCCACCGGCTCCAGCGGCCGAGCACGTCGCGCGTCCGGTACTCGACCCGCCCCGAGCCGCGCCAGTGCAGCCCGACGAGCTGGAACCGCCCGGGCGACAGGACGTGCAGCGACGCCTGCGGGCGGAGGTCGCGCTGCTGCACGAGCCCGGCGCCAAAGGCGGCGCCCGGGAACGCGAGAGCGACGGCGGCTGCGACCAGAACCCTCTTCATCGGAGAGCGACCCGACTTCGAGGGAAGCAGACACCCTCCTCGCCCGCAAGGGAAAACCGCTGCTCCTAGGTAGAATCTTTACAACCGTGATCCGGCCGTTCACCAGGGTCTTCCTGGCCTCAGTGGTCGCGGCGCTGGCCGTTCCGGCACTCGCCCTCGCGGCGCAGCCGAAGGTGCTGGCGATCCACTTCGACACCGAGGTGAACCCGGTGACGTCGAGCTACCTCGACCACCAGCTGCAACGGGCCCAGGACGGCCACTACAACGCCGCGGTGATCCTGATCGACACCCCCGGCGGCCTCTCCGACTCGATGCGGAAGATCGTCCAGAAGGAGATCGCGTTGAAGATCCCGGTGATCGCGTACGTCTCGCCGAGCGGGGCGCGCGCGGCGTCCGCAGGCGTCTGGATCGAGCAGGCGGCCGACATCGCGGCGATGGGCACCGCGACGAACATCGGCTCCTCGACGCCGATCGACTCGAGCGGCCAGAACCTCGGCTCCGACCTGCGCCGCAAGGTGATCAACGACGCGGTCGCCTCGCTGACCGCGCTGATGCGCTACCACGGCCGCAACGCCGCCTGGGCGGCGCAGGCGGTACGCAAGGCGTCCAACCTCGACGAGGCGCAGGCGAAGAAGATGAACGTCGTCGACGAGCTGGCGCCGACCCTCCCGGCGCTGCTGGACAAGATCGACGGCCACACAACCGTCGGCAAGAAGTACAAGCTGCATACCGCGAACGCGCAGATCGTCGAGGTGTCCCCCGGCTTCTTCACGCGCCTGCTGAACGCACTGATCGACCCGAACATCATCCCGCTGCTCTTCCTCGCCGGCCTTGCCGGGATTGGCTTCGAGATCTTCCACCCAGGCGTGGTGCTGCCCGGCGCGCTCGGCGCGGTCGCGCTCGTCCTGGCGCTGTTCGGCTTCGCCGTGCTGCCGATCAGCTGGGCCGGCCTCGCGCTGCTGATCCTGGGCGCCGCGCTGCTCGTGATCGACGCCCATGTCGTGAGCCACGGCGCGCTCACCGTCGCGGGGCTGATCAGCCTCGTCGTTGGCTCGCTGCTGCTGTTCCACAACGCGCCCGCCCCGTACAACCACGTGAACGCGCCGCTGCTCGTCGGGTTCGCGATCGTCCTCGGCGGCATCTGGGTCTTCGCGCTGACGAAGGCGGTACAGGTGCGCCGGCGGCCGGTGAGCGTGGGGCCGCAGACGATCATCGGCGAGGTCGGCACCGCGCGCCGCGACGACATGGTCTTCGTCCACGGCGAGCTCTGGCGCGCCAAGCCCGTCGCGGACGGACCGCTCCGCCCCGGTCAGCGCGTGCGCGTGTCGGGCGTCGACCCCGGCCTCGTGCTGGAGGTCGAGCCGCTGCCCAACGACTGAGGCGTCCTCTTGCGGCGCCGGCCTCGGGCTCGCGAACCAAGCCGGATAGGATCCGGTTGTGACTGCCGCCCTGATCATCGTCGTCGTCCTGCTGTTCCTGATCGTCCTGTTCCTGATCTCGGCGATCAAGGTGGCGCGGGAGTACGAGCGCGGCATCGTCTTCCGGCTCGGCCGGCTCCTGCCTCAGCCGAAGGGGCCCGGCCTCTT
>DASSQG010000178.1:0-12329 GCA_035702625.1 Gaiellaceae bacterium
GCTACGAGCCGGTCGATCTCGGAGAGGACGTCTGCGCCTTCGTCCGCGGCGGCGAGGTGCTCGTCGCTGTGCCGCTGCGCCCGGGAGCCGAGGTCCGCGTCGACGGCGCGTGGCGCGAGGTCGCGCCCGGCCTGTACGAGCGCTACTAGTGGATCGTGATCGGCCGGCTCGACGTGCCGCTGTCGAGCGAGACGACGCGGAAGCGCGCGCCCTTCGGCGCGTAGACGACGCGCATGTAGGAGCCGGTGGCGTCGGTCACCTCGCCGGCGCCGCCGACCGGCGTCCAGCCCGACGGCAGCAGGCGCTGGAGCTGGTAGAGCCGGCGTCGTGAGCCCGGGCGAATCTGGCCCCAGATCGTCGTCCGCATGCCGGTCCGGGCCGTCTCGACGATCGGCATCATGAACGAGTTGAACGAGGGCTTGAGCAGCCCGGTGCTCGACATCAGCCCGGTCGTCCAGCCGTTCTTGCGCGCCTCGTCCTCGAGCATGAACTGGATCAGCACGTCGACGTACGGCGTGCTGCGCACGCGCCAGGCCGCCTCGGCCAGGTACTGCGCCTGCTGGTTCCAGGAGACGCCGGCCGGGTTCGGCGGGTTCGTCGCGTATCCGTACTCCGTCAGCCAGATCCGCTTGGGGCCGAAGTCGCGCCGCACCTCGGCGACGAGCTTCGGCAGGTTCGCGAGCGTGAGCACGCCGGTGCAGTAGCGACAGACGCCCTTGGCGAAGCCGAACGGCCGCTCGCCGCGCGTGACCGGGTACGGGTGGTGCGAGTAGACGTCGAGCCGTGCGTGCGCCGCCTTCATCCCGCGCATGAACGCCACCGGCGAGAGCCCGGTCGCGGTCGAGCGTGGCGAGGTCGCGCCGCCGGCGACGCGGTTCGCCGGGTTGAGCGCGTGCAGCTCGACGTAGGCCGGGTTCAGCAGCCGCTGGACGTAGACCTGCGGCGAGTTCGGCTTCAGGAACGACTGCAGGTTCGGCTCGTTCCAGATCTCCCACATCCGCACCCACGGATAGCGCTTCGCGACGGCGATCGCGAAGTCGGCGAGCGCATACCGGCCGGTCGGCGCGGCGGTCGAGCCCTTGTGGCCGTTCGCCCAGGCCGGGGCGCGGTACAGCGTCACGAGCACCTGGATGTGGTGCGCGTGCAGCGCGCCGAGCATCGTGTCCGTGCTCGACCAGTCGTACGCCTTGTCGCCCGGGTTCGCCGGGTGCCGCGGCCTGACCGGCGCGACCTGCCGCCAGTTGACCAGGTAGCGGACGAGGTTGACGCCGAGCTCGTCGAGGGTCTGCAGGCTCGGCTCGAGCGACGATCCGGCGGCCAGGTACGCGTCGTCCTGGATCCCGTCACGGGCGCTCGGCGACGCATCGGCGGCGACCGGGACGAGCAGCGCCACAACCACGGCCGCAAGCGCGAATCTCATGCCGTTAGTGAACCACGAGCCGGTAAGGCCCGCGTAAGGGATTCGGTGCAGCAGGCGACTTCTGTATCTTGCAGGTATGGCCCGTACGTCGCTCAGGACACTCGCCGCCGAGCTCTCGACCTGCTGGCGAGAGCTGGGCTCGATCCTCGCCAGCCGCCGGCTGCAGGCCTCACTTCACCCCGAGCTCGGGTCGAAGCTGACGCCGAGCAAGCTGCGCGCGCTCGACCTGCTCGCCGAGCACGGCGGCCTGCGGATCGGCGAGCTCGCCGACCGCGTGGGCGTCGACGACACGACCGCGACGCGCATGGTCGACCGGATCGAGGAGCTCGGGCTCGCGCGGCGCGGCCCGGCCGAGGGCGACCGCCGCGCGATCGTCGTCGAGCTGACCGCGGACGGCGAGGAGCTCGTCTCCGGCGTCCTCTCACAGCGGCAGCAGTTCTTCGTCGACGTGCTCGCCACGCTCGAGCCGGAAGAGCGCGTGCAGCTCGTTCGGCTGACAGAGAAGGCGGCGCTCGCCCTGCACACGCGCAGCGCGGAGCTGGTGAGCCGGTGACCGCGCTTGCGCGCGCGGAGGAGCGCGCCGAGCGCCTCGTCCTCGTCGATGGTCTCGTCGTTCGCTTCGGCGAGGTCGAGGCGGTCGCGGGCGTCTCGTTCGCCGTCGGCGGCGGCGAGGTCTTCGGCCTGCTCGGCCCGAACGGCGCCGGCAAGACGACCACGATTCGCGTGCTCACGACACTGCTGCGCCCGACGGCCGGCAACGCGTTCGTGGCGGGCCACGACGTCATCCGCGACGGCCTCGCGGTGCGCCAGGCGATCGGCTACGTGCCGCAGGCGATCTCGATCGACGGTGCGCTGACGGCGTACGAGAACCTCGAGTTCTACGGCCGTGCGACCGGCGTCCCGCGGCGCGAGCGGCGAGCCCGCATCGAGGAGGCCGTCGAGGCGATGCAGCTCGAGTCGTTCCTCGACCGGCTCGGCCGCACGCTCTCGGGCGGGATGCTGCGCCGGCTCGAGATCGCGACGGCGTTGCTCAAGCAGCCGTCGGTCCTCTTCCTCGACGAGCCGACCGTCGGGCTCGACCCGACCGCGCGCCGGCTCGTCTGGGAACGGCTCGAGTCGCTGCGCGAGCAGGCCGGGACGACGATCCTGGTGACGACGCACCAGATGGAGGAGGCCGAGCGGCAGTGCGATCGCATCGCGATCATGGCCCTGGGGCACATAGCGGCGGAAGGCTCGCCCGCCGAGCTGCGCGCGCGCTTCGGCGTGCCGACGCTCGAGGACGTGTTCACCGAGGCCACCGGCGGTAGGCTCGACGAAGGGGGGAGCTTCAGGGATGTCCGCGCCAGCCGCAGACGTTCGCGCCGGCTCGCTTGACGCGCTGAGGCTGCTGCCCGCCCGCGCTGCCCGTCTCCGCGACGGCACGGTCGCGATGGGCTGGGCCGAGCTGCGCAAGCTCCGGCACGACCACCTCGACATCTTCACGCGATCGGTGCAGCCGCTGCTCTGGCTGTTCGTCTTCGGCACGGCGCTGCGCCACAACCACGCGCTCGCCGGCGGCTCGAGCGACTACCGCGCGTACCTCGCGCCGGGGGTAATGGCGCAGGCGGCGCTGTTCGTGGCGATCTTCTTCGGGCTCGGCGTGATCTGGGAGCGCGACGTCGGCCAGCTCCAGCGCCTGCTCGCAACGCCGTTGCCGCGGCTCGGGATCGTGCTCGGCAAGGCCTCCGGCGCCGCGATTCGCGCGCTCGCGCAGGCGATCGTCCTGTTCGTCGTGATCGCGATCGCCGGCATCGGCATCCGCTGGAGCGTCTGGGGGATCGCCGGCGCGGTCGTCCTGCTCCTGCTCGGCACCGCCGCCTTCGCGTGCCTCTCGATGATCCTCGCCGCGCTCGTGCGGACGCGCGAGCGCTTCATGGGCATCGGCCAGCTCGTCGTGATGCCGCTCTTCTTCGCCTCGAGCGCGCTCTACCCGCTCGCGATCATGCCGGCCTGGCTGCGAACGGTCGCGCACGCGAACCCGCTGAGCTACGAGGTGCACGGGATGCGCGACCTTCTGCTGGGCATCTCCGCGGGCGGCGCGCTCTGGCTCGACTTCACCGTCGTCGCCGGCTTCCTCGTGGCCACCGCGCTCGTGGCGGCCAAGACCTACCCGCGCGCGATTCTCTAGCCTGAGTCGCATGACGGGGGAGCTGGCAATTCGCCTGCGCGGCGTCGTGAAGCGCTACGGACCGATCGCGGCCGTGGCCGGCCTCGACCTGGACGTGCCGGTGGGCACGTGCGTCGGTCTGCTCGGCCCGAACGGCGCCGGCAAGTCGACGACGATGCGGATGCTGACGGCGCAGTCGATCCCCGACGAGGGCGAGCTCGAGGTGCTCGGCTTCCAGCTGCCGCAGGACTCGAAGCAGGCGCGGGCGCAGTGCGGCCTCGTGCCGCAGCTCGACAACCTCGACGTCTCGCTGACCGTCGAGCAGAACCTGCTCGTCTTCGCCCACCTGTACCGGATCGGCCGCCACGACCGGCAGGCCGCGATCGAGCGCTCGCTCGAGCTGGCGAACCTCGCCGACCGACGCGACACGCGCGTGGACAAGCTGTCGGGCGGCATGCGCAGGCGCCTCCTGATCGCGCGTGCGCTCGTGCACCGGCCGCGGCTGGTGCTGATGGACGAGCCGACGGTCGGGCTCGACCCGCAGGTGCGCCAGCAGCTCTGGGCACTGATCGACCGGCTCCGCCACGAGGGAACGACGATCCTGATGTCGACGCACTACATCGAGGAGGCCGAGCGCCTGGCCGACACCGTCCTGATCATGTCCCACGGCGAGGGCGTCGCCCGCGGCAAGCCGGCCGACCTCGTCCTCGAGTACGCGGGGCGCGAGGTGCTCGAGGTCTACGGTCCGCCCAAGCGGCTCGCGGAGGTCGAGTCCGAGGCGGGCGCCTCCGGGCTGAAGACCCGTCGTACCGGCACGAGCGTCTCGATCCTCGGGCTCGACGGGCGCAACGGCTTCGGCTTCGAGGGCGAGCGCCGCCAGTCGAACCTCGAGGACGTTTTCGTCCTCCTCACCGGCGAGGAGATCGGATAAGTGCCGATGGAGTCCGCAGCCCGCACCGCGAAGATCGGACGGCTCGAGCGGCCGGCGATCACCGGCGTGCTCGTCCGAGAGATCGTCAACTTCTCGTCGTACTGGCGGGCGGCGACGTTCTCCTCGACGGTCGAGCCGACGATCTACCTGCTCGCGTTCGGGTTCGGCTTCGGCTCGCTCGTCAGCACGATCAACGGGTACAGCTACGTCGAGTTCGTCGGCACGGGCACCGTGGCGACGGCCGTGCTCTTCTCGTCGGCGTTCGCCGCGATGTTCGGGACGTTCGTCAAGTACCAGTTCCAGCGCACGTACGACGCGATCCTGGCCGCGCCGGTCGACACGGAGGAGCTGGTCACCGCCGAGTCGCTCTGGATCGCGGCGCGCGCCGGCGTCTACGGCTGCGTACCGATGATCGTCGCGATGTTCTTCGGGCTCGACCCGAGCTGGGGGATGCTGACCGTCCCGTTCATCGGCTTCCTGACCGGGCTCGGGTGGGCGAACTTCGGGATCATGACCGCCGGCTACGCGAAGGCGATCGAGAACTTCAACTACATCGTCAGCGCCGTCCTGACGCCGCTCTTCCTGCTGGCGGGCACGTTCTTCCCGCTCGACGGCCTGCCGAGGTGGCTGCAGATCCTCGCCGAGGCGAACCCGCTCCACCAGTGCGTCGAGCTCGTCCGCGCCGCGGTGCTCTACGGCTTCGAATGGAACGATCTCCTTCGTGTCGGGGTGCTCGTTGTGTTCGCCCTGTTCATGTGGCGGATGGCGATCCACGCCATGGAGCGGAAGCTGATCGACTAGGGCCCGAGGGCTAGCATTCGTTCGTGCCGGTCGACATCGAGACGGAGATCGTGATCGACCGGCCGCGGGCGGAGGTGGCGGCCTTCGCGGCCGACCCCGACAACGCGACCGCCTGGTACGAGCACGTGAAGCGCGTCGTCTGGCGGACGCGCAAGCCGCTCGCGGTCGGGACGCGGGTCGGCTTCCTCGCCGAGTCACTCGGCAAGCAGCTCGAGTTCGTCTACGAGGTCACCGCGCTCGTGCCCGGCGAGCAGCTCGTCATGCGCTCGGAGGCCGGCCGCTTCCCGATGGAGACGACGTACGCCTGGCGTGACGAGCCCGGCGGCGGCACGCGGATGTCCCTGAGCAACCACGCGGAGCCGCGGGGCGTCGGCCGCCTCAGCTCGAGGCTCCTGCGCCGCTCGATGCGCCGCTCGAACGCCAGGGACCTGAGCCGGCTGAAGGCCGTGCTCGAGTCCCGCGCCTAGCGGCCGAGCGACGGCTCGATTGCGCGGACGGCCGGGTCCTCGCCGCGCCGGCGTGGCGCGCGAACCTTCAGGTACTCGGCCGCGAAGTACGAGCCGACGACGAGGAGCGCCGCGAGCACCTGCGCGGACAGCGTCTCCCAGGTCGGCACGACCTCGAACCAGCGCGCCCACCAGCCCGGGAAGCGAACCCCCACCGGGGTGCTCGAGAGCCAGCCGACGTCCTGCAGCGTCCGGGCGCTGCCGCCGACCATCACGACGAGCACGACGCCGAGCAAGATTCCCGTCAGCACGAGCATGCGGCGGTAGGGCAGCTTCCGCTGCAGGAAGAACGTCGCGACGCCGACGGCAGCCGTGCCCGCGAGCCCGAGCGCGACGCCCTCCATCACGGTCGCCGTGCCCGCCTTCAGCTGCAGGCTCTGCAGGAAGAGCACCACCTCGAAGCCTTCGCGGTAGACGCTCGTCACCCCGAGCGCGACCAGGCCGAGCAGCTGCGCGCTGAGGAAGCCGGTCTCGGCGCGCGCGAGCGCGCGCTTGCGCTGCGCGTTGCGGCTCCCGATCCACTTCGTCCAGTAGACCTTGTGGAAGAACCAGTTCATCACGACGAGCAGGACGGCGATCGCGATCAGCCCGGTGACGGCCTGCAGCCGGTCGCCGTACCGCGTGAACTGGGAGAGGATCGCCTGCGCCGCGAACCACGTCGCCACGGCTGCTCCGAAGCCGAGCGCCGCGCCGGCGGCGACCGGCCGCTTGAGGCGCGCGCCAGAGCCGAGCATCGGCGCCATCACGGCGGCCAGGATGAGCACCGCCTCGAGCCCTTCGCGGAAGACGATGATCGCGCTGTTCGCGACGACGACGGCGTGCGGCTCGGGCGCCGAGGCCGCGGTCGGGTCGGCCGCTCCCTGCGACGCGTAGAGCACACTCGCGACGACCGTCCCGACGATCGAAGCGGCGAAGATCCAGGCGCCCCAGGTCTGCCACCAGCGGCGCGTCTTGACGGTGTCGCAGAAGATCTCGCGCACGGCCGCCACGCTAGCAGGCCGTGTAAGGGTGCCCTTACAAGAACCGCACCGACGTTGGTGAGAGGGTTCGCGCATGCCCGCCCGCGTCGCAGGGGCCTGCGGCCTCCTCGCGTTCTTCACGGCCACGCTCGGCTGGGTCGCCGGCGGCTTCGCCCAGCCCGCCGCCTACAGCGTCGCGCGCGACGACATCTCCGATCTCGGGGCAATCACCGCGGCGAGCCCGTGGCTCTACAACCAGGTCGGCGCCAACCTGACCGGGCTGCTCGTCGTCCTGTGTGCGCTTGGGGTCTGGCGGGCGGTCGGACCGAGCGTGCTCGGGCGGTTGGGCGCGGCCGTACTCGTCCTCGCCGGCGTCGGCAGCATCCTCGACGGCTTCTTCCGGCTCGACTGCCGCGGCATCGACGCGGCGTGCACGAACCACACCTGGCACGCACACGCGCACAAACTCGAGTCCGGCTTCACCGCGGCGTTCACGCTGCTCGCGCCCGTGCTGCTCGCGCTCGCGTTCCGGCGGATCCCGGCCTGGCGCGGCGCCTGGCTGCCCAGCCTGCTGACCGTGCCCGCGATCATCGTCGCGAACGTGATCTTCTCCGCGGTCGGCGACGGCGCCGCCACCCGCGCCGGCACGGTCGTCTTCTTCCTCTGGCTCGCGTTCGTCGGCCGGTGGCTGCTGCGCGAGCCGGCGCCGGCGGCCGCGGCGGCTAGTCCGCCTCCTGCGCAGCCAGCCACGCCTTAGCGACGCGCTTCTGCGCCCGCGTCAGCCACGCCTCGGCGACGAGGTCGCGCAGCTCGTCCCGGTCGAGCCGGTCCAGGTCGGGAATCCTGACGAGCACCGCCGGGTAGCCCTTGAAGTGCGGCGTCGTGAAGTAGATCCCGCGCGAGTCCGAGAGCAGCAGCTCCTTCACGTCGAGGTCGGCGACGCGGAACATGAGCACGTCGTCGAGCCGCTGGCCGTGCTCGTCGACGGCGTCGGGGCGCCGGCCGCGGTGGAAGCAGAAGGTCTTGCCGTGGACTTTGTAGTCCGGGCGGCCGTCCTCCGACAGCTCCTTCGTCGCCTGCGGGAGCTCGAGCGCTAGCTCGTCGAGGTCGTCCATCGTCGCCACCCGCCGAGCCTAGCGCGGAGGCGGAAGCGGCCGAGTGCGCCTGTCGCGGCGAGCGCGAAGACGAAGCCGCCGGCCGCGATCAGCACGTCGCCGGCGGAGAAGACGTTCCCGTACGGCACCCACGCCGGCACCGCCCAGCGGTCGACGAGCCAGCTCAGGTTCGGGTGGCTGAGCATCGCGCTGTTGCGGTTCTGGACGAAGTGGTGGCCCGCCGCGTGCAGAGCGCTCGGGAGCGCGGGCATGTGGCCGCCGTTCGTCAGGATCGCCGCCAGGTTCGAGACCATGCCGACGGCGACGAGCGGGATCCCGGGCAGCTTCGCATTCGCCGCGACCGCGACGATGAAGAGGCCGTACGAGAGGAGCCAGAGGATCACTGCCGCGCGGTCGGGCGTGCTCCACGGGAGCACCGACACCGGGAACGCGACGAGCTGGAGCGCGATCGCCGCGTAGAAGAGCCCCGGCCAGCGCAGGTTCAGCTCGCCGAGCCGGCTCCACCGCCCGCCGAGGAGCGGCGCGACGGCGAGGCCGATCACCAGTGGCCACGCGAGCGCCATTACGCGAGCGCCTCCAGGTGCCTCGGCGCCTCGCCGAGGTGGAGCTCGAGCGCGTCGACAACCGCCGGGTCGAACTGCGTCCCCGCGTGCGCACGCAGCTCGCGCAGCGCCGACACCTCGGACTGCGCGGCGCGGTAGGGCCGGTCGGTCGTGATCGCGACGTAGGCGTCGGCGACGAGGATGATCCGCGCGCCGAGCGGGATCTCCTCGCCCTCGAGCCCGTGCGGGTAGCCCGAGCCGTCCCAATGCTCGTGGTGGTGGAGCACCCACTCCTGCACCTGCTCGAGCCCGAGGCCCTCGAGCAGCGAGTGGCCGAACTCCGGGTGACGCCGGACGATCGCATGCTCCTCGTCCGTCAGCATCCGCGCCTCCTTCAGCACCGCATCCGGAAGCCCGATCTTGCCGAGGTCGTGCAGGAGGCCGGCCAGCTTGAGCCCGTCGACGGTCTCGGCGTCGAGGCCCAGCTGGACGCCGATGCCCTCGGCGAGCGACGCGACGAGCTCGGAGTGGTTCGCCGTCTGCGGGTCGCGGGCGTCGACGAAGCGGACGAGGTTCTTCGCCGCGCGTAGGCGCGCGCTCCGCTCGGTCTCGCGCTCGAGCGCGTCGCGCGAGTAGATCCGCACGACCGACGGGCTGTAGAGGCAGGAGCGGTTCTTGCCGTGCTCCTTCGACCAGTAGAGCGCGCCGTCGGCGCGGCGCTGCAGCTCGTCCGCGTCCTGCGCGTGCGACGGGAACGTGGCAATGCCCGCGCTGATCGTGAGGGGGCCGCCCGGCGAGGCGTCGACCTGCACGAGCTGCCGCTGGATCTCCTCCAGCTGGCGGTACGCGCTGATCTCGTCGCGGGAGACGATGACAGCGAACTCGTCGCCGCCGAAGCGGAACGCCTCGGCCCCGTCGGCCGAGCCGAGCAGCTCGCCCAGGCGGACGAGGACGACGTCGCCGGCCGCGTGGCCGTACCCGTCGTTCACCTCCTTGAAGTCGTCGACGTCGAGCAGGCACAGCGAAAAGGGCTCGCCGGTGCGCTCGGCCTCGGCCATCCGGTCGTGGAGCGCGGCCTGGTAGGCGCGGTGGTTGCCGAGGCCGGTCAGGTTGTCGGTCAGCGCCTCCTGCATCGCGAGCCGCGAGTTGAGCGCGCTGCGCTGGTAGAGCGTCAGCGTGAAGGCAGGGCCGGCGAGGAGCACGAGCAGCCACGGCTCGGTCACCCAGAGGTTCGCCGCGAGCGCCGTGAGGACGACGGTGATCACGAACGCGGCGCCGCCCTGCCGCAGGCCCGGCACGACGACCTCGCGGTAGCGCACCTGCTGGGAGATCGAGATCGCGCCCGCGACGAGCACGACGTTGACCGCGAGGTGGAGCGCCCCGCCGAACAGGACGTACGCGGTCAGCCGGCCGGCCGGCGCGCCGTGGATCGGCCCGAAGAGAAGGACCGGCAGCGCGGCGGCGAAGGCCGAGAGCGCGTACATCGAGACGTTGAACACCGTGTGCGGGAGCGGGCGCCTCACGACGGCGAATGTGATCCCGATGCTCAGCGCGGCCGCGGGAACCGCGAAGCGCCAGCCGAGCAGGATCGCGGCCGAGACGATGAAGACCGACGCGATCGAGACCTCCGACTTGTTGCTGTCGTCCATCGGCACCGGCCGCAGGTCGGCGACGAGCGCCAGCGCGAAGAAGACGAGCGCGGCGAGGCCGGTCGCGGCGGTTGGTGGGTCGACCGCGATCGAGGCGAGCGAGAGCCCGACGATCGGCAGCGCGACGAGCAGGGTGGCCGCGATGAAGAGGGCGAGGCGGGAGGGGAGGCCGAGGCTGGTCTTGGACATGGCAGGTTCGGGCGTGGGAGTCAGAGAGGGCCGCCGCGAGGCGGCGGCGCACCGGCCCTTTCTGGTCAGAAGTGACCTAGGAGCACCAGCGCCAGTCGGCGCCGGAGCCGATCACGAGCGTCGCGAACGCAGCCAGAGCGATGGCCGCCTTCATGACGCGATGGTTCCAGCGAAACACGAGTTCACCTCCTATGGGGAGTTGGCCGCAGGACGTGCTTCGCTGCGCTTATCGGTGCGTACCCGCTTCGTAAGTCACCCCCGTTCGGGGGTTAACAGCAGGCGGCTTATGATCGGGACGAGATGGCGTACGACGAGGAGCTCGCCGACCGGATCCGCTCGCTCGTCGCGCGCGAGGACGGGGTGACGGAGCAGAAGATGTTCGGCGGCCTCGCGTTCCTTGTCAACGGGAACATGGCCGTCGCCGCCAGCGGCCAGGGCGGGATCCTGGTGCGCGTCGACCCGGACGACTCGGCGCGGCTCGTCGAGACGACCTCGGCCGAGGAGATGGTGATGCGCGGCCGCTCGATGGCAGGCTGGCTGCGCGTCGAGCCCGCCGACGACGAGCTGCCGGAGTGGGTCGAGCGCGGCGTCTCGTACGCGCGCTCGCTCCCGCCGAAGCGCTGAGTGGGGAGACCCCCGCCGGCACCGCAGCGCCGGCGGGGGCCGTGGGCCGTCAGCCGGCCTTGAACACGTTCGGCGCCACCGCCACGCCTGCGCGGAGCCTCGCCGCCAGCGTCGTGCGCCGCGGGGCTGTCCAGCGGGATTGCGTTGCCGTTCTCGTCGCGAGGCTCGACGAACTCGAGGCACTGGCAGGCGCGGCCGGGCCTGACGCAGCCTGCTGCAGAGGGAGGTCCTCGTGACTCCGGAGCTGTCACGTCGAGGATCACGGCGTCGGGCGCCGTGTCGTCGGTGGCGAGGATGACGTCGAAGCCTTCCAGCGCCAGCGCGCCTTGGAGCGCCTTGCTGTCCTCAGCTCGTCGTTGACGACGAGAAGGCGACGTGCCACGTGTCCTCCGGCTGATCCTGGCGATGCGCCTGGGCGCTGCGCGACCCGCAAGAGCGGGCGGCCATACCCCTCGGAGGCAGCCCGCGCCGCGGAACGTGGCGCGAACGTAGCCCGTTTGACTCGCGAGTCAAATATGGCTCGGCCGCGGCCGCCGCGTCCGGTAGCGTCTCGCTTCCGTGACCGTCGTCGTCGTCCTCGTCGTGCTCATCGTGCTGCTGCTCGTCGGCGGCGCGCTGCTCGGCCTCGCGGTCGAGCTGCTCTGGCTTGCGCTGACCGGCCTGCTCATCGGTGCGCTCGGCCGGCTCGTGCTTCCCGGGCGGCAGGAGATCGGGCTGCTGACGACCGCGCTGATCGGCATCGCCGCGAGCCTGCTCGGCGGCGTGCTCGGGGACATCTTCAACGCCGGCTGGATCATCCGGTTCCTCGTCGCGGTCGCGCTCGCCGCGATCGGCGTCACGCTCGTCTCCTCGCGCGAGCGCGGCCGCGCCACGCTCTAGACGCGCGCCCGCAAGGCTTCCACTGCCGCGGCCGCCAGGAAGAAGCCGGTTGCCGTCAGGACGATCGTGCCGCCTGGTGGCAGGTCGGCGTAGTACGAGATCGTCAGGCCTGCCAGCACCGAGCCGAGGCCGACCACGATCGAGAGGGCCATCGTCGAGCGTAGGCTCCACGCGACCCGCTGGGCTGCGATCACGGGCAGCACCATCAGTGCGGCGATCAGCAGGATCCCGACGATCCGCATCGAGATCCCGATCGTCAGCGCGGCGAGCATCGAGACCGCTCCGTTCAGGAACGGCACCGGTAGCCCGCTGACGCGCGCGCCCTCCTCGTCGATCGCGACCGCGAGCAGCGAGCGCAGCAGCACCGCGATCAGGAGCAGCGAGCCGAGGCCGAGCAGCGCGATCCGGGTCAGGTCGGTCCGGGTGACGGTGAGGATCGACCCGAACAGGTACGAGAACAGGTTCGCGTTCAGAGCGCCGGCCGCGGAGATGAGCACGACGCCGCCCGCGATGCCCGTGTAGAAGACGATCGCGAGCGCCTGGTCGCCTGCGGCCTTGCGCCGCGCGC
>DASSQG010000179.1:0-6259 GCA_035702625.1 Gaiellaceae bacterium
GGCCGCGCCGAGGCCGGCACTCCAGTTGTCGCGCCGTCCGTCCCAGACCGGCACGTGGCGCTCCTCGACGGTGACCCCGGCGCGCCGCAGGCACGAGATCACCTGCGCGTTGCGCGGGTAGTCCCGCTCGTAGGTGCCGAAGTAGAGGACGCGCATCGCGCGTGTGCCGACGCCGGCGAGCGCGACCTAGGAGAGGACCTCGTCCACCTGCGCCTCGCTCCGCTCCCGCGCGTCGGCGCGTTCCTCGTGCTGGCTCGTGATCAGCTCGCTGATCAGGCCGAGCGAGAAGAACTGCAGGCCGACGACCATCAGGAGCACGCCGAGGATCAGCAGTGGCCGCCGCCCGATCGCGTGGCCGAGCAGCTTGTCGACCGTGAGGTAGAGCAAGACCCCGAAGCCCAGCGTTCCGAGTGCGAGCCCGAGCCCGCCGAACAGGTGCAACGGCCGGTAGCGGTAGCGCCCGATGAACGACACGGTCAGCAGGTCGAGGAAACCGCGGACGTAGCGCTCGACCCCGTAGCGCGAGCGGCCGTGCTCGCGCGGGCGGTGGTTCACCGGCAGCTCCGCGACGCGGTAGCCGCGGTAGTGGGCGAGCACCGGGATGAAGCGGTGCAGCTCTCCGTAGAGGCGGAGCCCCTGGACGACCTCGGCGCGGTACGCCTTCAGGCCGCAGTTGAGGTCGTGGAGGCGGAGGCCGGAGACGCGGCCGGTCACCCAGTTGAAGATCTTCGACGGGACGCGGCGCGTGATCGGGTCGCGGCGATGCGCCTTCCAGCCGCTGACGAGGTCGAAGCCCTCGTCGAGCTTCGCGAGCAGGCGCGGGATCTCGGCCGGGTCGTCCTGCAGGTCGGCGTCGACCGTCACGACGATGTTGCCGTCGGCGTGGGCGAACCCGGCGGCGAGCGCGGCGGCCTTGCCGAAGTTCTTGCGCAGGCGGATGACGCGGACGTTGTCGCGCGCGTTGTGGAGCCGGGTCAACGCGGCGAACGATCCGTCGGTCGAGCCGTCGTCGACGAAGACGGCCTCCCAGGGCTGGTCGAGGGGCTGGAGCGCCGACTCCAGCTCGTCGTAGAGGAGCGCCACCGTCCGCTCCTCGTCGTGAACAGGGACGACGACGGAGATCACGGCGCGTGAGCCTATCCGCCGACGCATAGCGTATGCGGCACAGATGGCGGAATTGCTGACGCTGGAGGAGGCCCAGCGACTCGTCCTGGAGCGGGCCGTGCCACTCGCCGCCGAGCGGGTCCCGCTCGACGCTGCCGGCGGGCGGGTGCTGCGGGAGAGCGCGCGGTCGGTCGTCGACCTGCCGCCATTCGCCGCCTCGGCGATGGACGGCTTCGCGGTGCGCTCGGCCGACACGCCGGCCACGCTCCCGGTCGTCGCGAGGGTCGCTGCGGGGCGGCCGGCGCCGCGCGGGCTCGAGCCCGGTGAGGCGATGGGGATCGCCACGGGCGGCGTCGTCCCGGCCGGCGCCGATGCCATCGTCCAGCTGGAGCGCGTTGGCGAGAATGCAAACACGGTGGCGATCTCTGAAGGCGTTCCGCCCGGCGCCAACGTACGGCCGCAGGGCGGCGACCTGCGCGCCGGGGACGAGGTCGTTCGCGCCGGCACGCTCCTCGGGCCGGCTCAGCTCGGCGCGCTCGCGGCTGCCGGCGTCGCCGAGGTCACCTGCGGCCCTTTCCCCCGTGCCGCGGCGCTGGCGACGGGAACCGAGCTTCGTCGGCCGGGCGAGCCGCTCGGGCCGGGCGAGGTCTACGAGGCCAACGGGCTGATCCTCGAGTCGCAGCTCCGGTCGGCAGGCGCAGTCGTCGAGCGTCTGGCCGCTGTTGCGGACGACGAGGACGCGCACCGGGAGGCGCTCGCGCGCGGGCTCGAGCACGACGTGCTGGTGACCTCGGGCGGCGTCTCGGTAGGACCGCACGACCTGGTGCGCTCGATCGAGGCCGAGCTTGGCGTCGAGGAGGTCTTCTGGCGCGTGGCGGTGAAGCCCGGCAAGCCGGTGTCGTTCGGCGTGCTTGGGCGCACGCTCGTCTTCGGCCTGCCGGGAAACCCGGTCTCGTCGCTCGTCGGCTTCGAGCTCTTCGTCCGGCCGGCGGTGCTGGCGCTTCAGGGGCACGCCGACCCGCTGCCGCGGTTCGAGCCGGGGACGCTGACCGCTTCGCTGCGGCGGAGCCCCGACCGGGATCAGCTCGTGCGTGCGCAGCGCCGGACCGGCGACGGCGCCGCGGTCGAGCTGACGCCGCTGACCGGCCAGGAGTCGCACATGATCGTCCGGGCGGCAGCCGCCGACGCGCTCGTGCTCGTGCCGCGCGGCGAGGGCGAGCTCGAGTCGGGCTCGCCGGTTCGCTACCTCCGGCTCGGCTAGCGGCCGGTCAGCCTTCGGTCGCGGCGAGCGGTGCCGACGCGAGCACGCGTGTCGGCGCCGAGATCGGCGACTTCCCGCGCTGCTGGATCCGGACGAGGCGCGCCGAGACGATGTAGCGGTGCGACGCGAAGAAGCGCGGATGGCACGCCTGGAGCTTCACGATCTCGCGGCCGTTGGAGCGGAGGGCAGCCATGTCGTCGGCCTGGACGATCTGCTTCGTGAAGACGCGGTAGACGAACGTGGCGTACGGCATCTCGATCGTCACGGAGTCGCCGGCCCGCATCCGCTCGATGTGCGCGAACGGCGCGAGGTAGGTCGTCCGGTGTCCGGCGATGTAGACGAGCTGGCCCTCGCCGGGCATGTAGGTGCGACGGTCGAGCCCCGGCCCCTTCTGCAGCGAGCTGTCGTCGGTCCCGTCGACGAGCACCATGTTCAGGCCGAGCCGCGGAACCCGGAGCCGGCCGATCGCCTGGCCGCGCTGCGAGTCGAGGCGATACTGCCGCGCCTCGGCGCGCACCTCGGCCGCGATGACGCCGGGCCGCGTCGCCGCCTGCGCCTTGGCGACGGATTCGACCTGTCGAGGCGGGTGGTACTCGCGGACGCGCTTGTCGTAGCTCTGGCTGAGCTGGTGCTGCTTCCAGGTCGTGTAGAGCGCCGTGAAGGGGTCTTGCCACTGCCACACGACGACGACCCAGACGAGCACGCCGACGCCGCCGACCAGCAGCAGCGTTCCCAGCGTCCGTGTGGCTCGTCTCGCGCTCATCCTTGCATCGCCCTTCGTTCCCGACCCTCTGTTTTCCTCGCTGCTCTCACTGTAAGCGCGGTTCGCCGAACCGCTTCCCGCAACGGCCCGCGCGGGGCTCGTTCGCGTGCGTCGGGGTACGGCGCGTACCGGCGGACCGTGAGGGCGGACATCTGACCGGCCGCTGCGAGCCAGCCGATCGCGATCACCACCGCAGACAATTTGACGTACCCAACAGCCGTTAGTTCGGCGAGGTACCACGGCGTGTCGAATCCGAGGTGGTAGCGGAACGCAAAGGACGCGAGCAGCAGCAACGGGCCGAGGAAGCCCGCCGCGAGCACGGCGAGCCGCGTCCACACCGGGCGCGCGCGCACGTGCGGGAGCCACAGCCAGGCATGCAGCGACGGAAGCAGGAAGATCAGCGCGAACGGGTTCGTCGCGACGACGAGGAGTGCGACGACGCCGAGGGCGAGCAGCGCGGCCGTCGTCCCGGCGAGCTCCTCGGTCGCCGAGATCGGCCGGGTCGGGGTCAGCCGCGGGCGTGCCACGAGCCAGCCGAGCAGCGCGAGAACGGCGAGGCCGAGCAGTCCCAGCACCGGCCAGTTCGTCGCCGGCGACCCCTCCGGCGGCAGCGCCACCGAGGGCGCCGCGGGCCAGATGCCGACGAGCGCGAACAACACGAAGACGAGCGCAGCCCAGATCCAGAAGCCGAGCCGGCTGCGATAGCTCCGGAGCGCGGGCAGGAGCGGGATGTGCCGCCGGCGGCAGCGCGCGAACAGGTCGACCGCGCAGACAAGGAAGGGCAGCAGCGCGGCGAGCAGCACGAGCTCGATCGCCCAGCCGGGAAGGACGCGCGGCCCGAAGTAGACGTAGCGTGAGGTGCCGGGCGCGAGCTCCGCGCCGGCGTCGAGCCACTGGAGCAGCTGCTGCGAGGCGCGGCCGAGCTCGCCGAAGCGGACGCGGTCGAGCTGGCGCGGCGAGTCGGTGAAGGCCGACGGAGGCCGCTCGCCGCCACTCGTAAGGGTCAGCGCGGGCATTCCCTGCGCGAGCAGCGGGCCCTGCTCGCCGAGCGTGAACGGGAACGCGAGGTCGACGAGCTGCCAGAGCGCGCTCGCGTGCGCGGGGCGGCGTCCGGACTGGTCGAGTACCCGCTGCGCGGCGGTCTCGACGAACGGCGCCGACGCGAGCCTCGGCTCCTCGCCCGCCAGCACGAGCCGCGGCGGTCCGCGACTCGCCAGCGCGTCGAGCGAGAACGCGGCCACGACGTGGCCGGGGTGCGTCTGGGCGAAGTGCCGCGCGCCGAGGCTCCCGAACGAGCCGCCGTCGGTGGCGACGAAAACGAGCGTGTGCTGCGGGGTGACCGCCCGCGAGCCGGCCGCGGACCCGTACGAGCGCGCGAGCTGGATCAGGGCGGCGATCCCAGACCCGTTGTTGTTCGCGCCCGGGCCGGTCCCGTCGTCGTCCCGATGGGCGAGCACCGCGATCTCGTCCGGCGAGCGCCCGGGCACGGACAGGATCTGGTTGACGAGCGTCCGCCTCCCGATCCCGGGGACGTCCGCTTCGAAGCGGTCGCTCGAGATGCGCAGCCCGTACGGCGTCAGCTGGTCGCGCACCCACTGCGCCGCGCCGACGGCGCCGGCCGTCCCGGGCACCCGGTCGGGGTAGAGCCGCGCGAGATCGGACGCGAGGCCGACCGCGCCGATCGTGTCGAAGGCGGCGGGCAGCGCCGGCTGCGGCGTCGGCAGCGGATTCGGCTTGTGCACGCTGAAGGCGGCCGCGAGCAAGGGGATGCCGACGAGCAGCCAGGTGCCGCGGTAGAGACGGCCGCTCACCGGCCGCTCGAGCGAGCCTCGGCGCGGGCGTCGCCGCGAGGAACGGGGCGGGAGCGCCGCCATGCCGTGGCTATAGTAGGTCGCAGGCGACCTTCGACCGGCTGGCGCCACGATGCCAGACTCCTCCACCATCCTGCTCGTCGACGACGAGGACTCGGTTCAGAAGCTCCTCGCGTATCCGCTCGAACGTGACGGGTTCAACGTCGTGCAAGCACGCGACGGTGAGGAGGCGCTCGTCCGGTTCGCGGAGGAGGCCGTCGACCTGGTCGTGCTCGACGTGATGCTGCCGAAGCTCGACGGGCTCGAGGTCTGCAAGCGCCTGCGCGCCTCCAGCACCGTGCCGATCATCATGCTCACCGCACGCGACGACGAGCTCGACAAGGTGCTCGGCCTCGAGCTCGGCGCGGACGACTACATCACGAAGCCGTTCTCGATTCGTGAGTTCCGCAGCCGTGTCCGGGCGCTCCTGCGCCGGGCGGCGATTCCGTCCGCCGGACGCGAGGAGGACGAGACGATCGAGCGCGACGGGCTGCGGATCGACGTCGGTCACCGCGACGTCCATGTCCGCGAGCACGCGGTGCAGCTGACCTACGTCGAGTTCGAGCTGCTCCGGACGATGGCGGCGAGCCCGGGCCGGGTGTTTTCACGGGAAATGCTGCTCCAGGCGCTCTGGGGCGGCTCGGACTACCGCGAGCCGCGCACGATCGACGTCCACGTGCGCCACCTGCGCGAGAAGCTCGAGCAGGATCCCAGCGAGCCGGAGTACATCCTCACCGTCCGCGGCGTCGGTTACCGATTCCGGCCGTGAACCGGTTCATCCAGAGCGTCGGCACGCAGCTGAGCCTTGCGCTGCTGCTGGTCGTCGCGGTCGCGCTCGGCGTCGTCTACCTGACGGTCGTGCCGTCGCTGCGCAACCGTGCGATCAACACGCGGGTCACAGGCATCGAGAAGATCGCCAACAAGCTCCGGCCACAGGTCGATCTGGGCTGGGCCGAGGACAACGGGGTCGTGGCGACGCAGTCGGAAGAGAACGGCGGGGTGCGGATCGCGCTCATGCAGCCGCCGTCGCCGCAGGGAACGATCGCGCCGATCACGGATTCCGGGCAGGTCGGGAGCGCGCTGTTCGGCGACCCGATCGCCAGCCGCGCCTACATCAGCGGCGGCAAGGCGCACGGCACGGTGCGGACCGGCGAGACGACGTACGCCGAGGCCGCGGTGCCGGTGCTCGGCGGCAGCTACGTGCTGCTCGTCCGGGCGCCGGTCGAGCTGGGCAGCATCGCGCTCGTCGAGCGCCGCGTCATCCTCGCGGCGGGCGTCGCG
>DASSQG010000180.1:0-17283 GCA_035702625.1 Gaiellaceae bacterium
GGCCCGCTGGCCGAGCTCTCCGGGCAGGCCGAGAACGTCTACGCGATGTTCAACAACAACGGCCGCTCGACGATGCCGGCGCTGCCGTCGCTCGAGTCGCCGGCGGAGGAGGGCGCCGAGGTCGCGCAGGCGCCCGTGAACGCCGACATGCTCCGGCAGCTGCTCCAGCGCGAAGGCCTGCCGGTCACGCCCGCACCCGCCGCCGCGTAACCTGCGCGCCGTGGAGCCCTGGTCGTACGAGCTCGCCGGCCGCTTCGACGAGCACGCATTCGAGAGCGATGTCCTGAAAGGGAACGCGCTCGGCGACCCGCACGTGCGGCCGCTGTGGGTCTACCTGCCGCCCGGCTACGACGACGAGCCCGACCGCCGCTACCCGTCGATCTACGTGGTCCAGGGGCTGACCGGGCAGCTCGACATGTGGCGCAACCGGGCCGCGTTCCGGCGCAACTTCCCGGAGCTCGTCGACGAGCTGTTCGCCTCGGGCGAATCGCCGCCGGCGGTCCTCGTCTGGGTCGACGGCTGGACGTCGCTCGGCGGGAGCCAGTTCGTCGACTCGCCGGGCACCGGGCGCTACCACACATACATCGTCGACGAGCTCGTGCCGTGGGTCGACGAGCGCTACCGCACGCTGCCGGAAGCGGCGCACCGCGGTATCACCGGCAAGTCGAGCGGCGGCTACGGCGCGATGATCACGCCGCTGCTGCGGCCCGACGTATTCGGCGGGCTGGCCACACACGCCGGCGACGCGCTCTTCGAGATGTGCTATCTGCCCGAGTTCCGGAGCTCGGTGCGTGTGCTGCGCGACGAGTACGGCGGCACGTTCGACAGGTTCTGGGAGGAGTTCCGCTCACGGCCGCCGTTCGCGAAGAACAGCGACTACCACCTGCTCAACGACTGGTGCATGGCCGCGTGCTACTCGACCGACGAGGACGGGACGGTGCAGCTGCCCTACGACACGGACACCGGGGAGCTGCGGCCCGAGATCTGGGAGCGCTGGCTCGCCTGGGACCCGGTCCGGATGGCCCGCGAGCGAGGCGACGCGCTGCGCTCGCTCCGTGCGATCTACATCGACTGCGGCAAGCGCGACCAGTTCTTCCTCGACCTCGGCGCCGAGGCGTTCCGGCGCGAGCTCGAGGCGGCCGGCGTCACGGACTACTTCTTCGAGCTCTTCGACGGAACCCACTCGGCGATCGAGTACCGCTACCCGCTCGCCGTGAAGTACCTGGCCGAACGGCTCTCGTGATCGCGGCGGCCGCGCCGCCGCCGCTCGTCTGCCTCGATCCCGGCCACGGCACCCCGCCGGCGATCGGGCGGCAGGTCGAGCCGATCGGGCCCGGCTCGCGCACGATGAAGATCAAGGACGGCGGCGGCGCGTCCGGCGAGGCGGCCGTCGCGCTCGCGATCGCGCTGAAGGCACGGAAGCTGCTGCTCGCGCGCGGCTACCGCGTCGCGATGACGCGCACCGGCCCGACGATTCGGCTCGGCGACGGGGACGGCAACATCGCCCGCGCCAAGTTCTGCAACCGCCTCCATGCGGCGCTGATGGTGCGGATCCACGCCGACGGCTCGACCGCGCGGTCGCTCCACGGCGTCTCGACACTCGTCCCGGCCTGGCACCGCGGCTGGACCGACGACATCTACGGCGCCAGCCTGAGAGCGGGCCGCGCACTGCAGAGGGCGGTGGTCGCGTCCACCGGCGCCGCGAACCGCGGCGTCGTCCAGCGGAGCGACCTGACGGGCTTCAACTGGGCCGACGTGCCGGCCGTGCTGATCGAGACCGGCTTCCTGACGAACCCGGCCGAATCGAGCCGGCTGCACACGCCGGCGTACCAACAGCGGGTCGCGCTCGGCATCACGCGCGGCGTCTCCGCCTTCGTGGCTCCCTAGGCCCTAGGCCCAGACCCGGTGTCAGACACCGCGGCAGCGCGACCGACAGTCGTGGAGCCGAAGCGGAGATTCCGGTGTCAGACGCGTGCCGTAAGCGTCACGATTCGTCCACAGGCCGGCCGCGCTCGACGACCGCGCCGGCGACCTGCTCGAGGTACCGGAAGGCGAGCTCCTCGACCTCGTCGTCGATCGTCGCGCACACGCGCGTCAGCACCCCGGAGCGACTCCAGCAACCGCTCCCCGTCCTCGTGCTCGAACGTCTGGACGACGTCGACGAGGACGAAGGCGTCCCTCACTCGCCGCGCATCTCGTCGGCGGCGGCGCGGGCGCGCTCGTGCACCTCGGCCCTGCGGTCCTCCACCGACGCGTCGACCGGCGCGTCGGGCGCCTCGTCGACCGGCCTCTCCGGCTCGGCCGCCTGCTCGTGCTGCTCCTCGGCGACCGTCCGGGACTCCTCGAGCTTGCGCCGCAGCTCCTCGGCGCGCGGGTCCTCGACCGGTTCCGGAGGCGGCTCCGGCGACCGTCGACCACGACGCCAGAACGCGAGCCGCGCCATCCAGGCCTTCACGAGGCCGATGCTACACTGGCCGCCTTCCTGCCTTGCCACCGCGTCGTTCGCTCCCGAGCGCCGCCAGCCGGCGAGGCCGCCTAAGACCGAAGGAAGGGAGGGTTCGGGAGCGTGACCGACTACGAAATCCTGCTCATGCTCGACCCCGAGCTGCCCGAGGAGCGGCAGACGGAGATCATCACGCGCGCGCGCGAGGCGATCGAGAAGGACGGCGGCGGCTGGGACAACCACGAGCCTTGGGGCCGGCGGCGCCTGGCCTACGAGATCGACCACAAGGCGGAGGGCGTGTACCACCTGCTGACCTTCTCCGCCGAGCCCGCGACGCTCGAGGAGATCTCGCGCGTCCTGAAGATCACGGACGGCGTCATGCGCCACCTGGCCGTTCGGCGCGTCCAGGGCGGCTCGACGCGGCCGCCCGAGCCGATCACCGAAGAGCCGGTAGCGGCGGCGGCGAGCGCGCGGCAGGATTCCGGCGAGACCGAGAGCGCCCGAGAGGAGAGCGAGTAATGGCCAACATCAACCGCGTCGTCCTGGTCGGGAACCTGACCAAGGACCCTGAGCTCCGGCACACGCCGAGCGGCACCGCCGTCTGCAAGCTCCGCCTCGCCGTGAACACGCGGCAGAAGGACGGGCAAACGGGCGAGTGGGGCGACAAGCCGAACTACTTCGACGTCACCGTCTGGGGCAACCAGGGCGAGAGCTGCGCGCAGTACCTCGCCAAGGGCCGCCCCGTCGCGGTCGACGGCCGGCTCGACTGGCGCGAGTGGGACGCGCAGGACGGCACCAAGCGCCAGGCGGTCGAGATCATCGCGGACAGCGTCCAGTTCCTCGGCTCGCGCCAGGACGGCGAGGGCGGCGGTCAGCCGCAGTTCGTCCCGAGCGGCGCGCAGGCCGACAACGCCGACTTCGGCAGCCAGGCTGCCGACGACGACATCCCGTTCTGATGGCCCAGCGAGACCAGCGGCAGCAGCGCAAGGGCCGTCCCGCTCCCGGCGGGCCGATCCGCAAGCGCAACTGCTACTTCTGCCGCGAGAAGATCGAGGAAGTCGACTACAAGAGCGTCAACCAGCTCCGGCGCTACGTCTCGGAGAAGGGCAAGATCCGCTCCCGCCGGATCACCGGCGCGTGCCGCCGTCACCAGCGGCAGGTCGCGCAGGCCGTCAAGCGGGCGCGCGAGATGGCGCTCCTCCCCTACTCGACCGGCTGATGGAAGTCATCCTTCGGCAGGACGTTGAGAAGGTCGGCCTCCGCGGCGAGGTCGTCGACGTGGCTCCCGGCTTCGCGCGGAACTACCTGCTGCCGCGCAAGCTCGCGGAGGCGGCGACGCCGGCCAAGGTCGCCGAGCTGCGCAAGCTCGAGGCGAAGCGCGCGCGGCACGAGGCGCAGAGTTTCGAGCAGGCCCAGGAGATCACGCAGCGCCTGGAGTCGCAGGAGATCCGCTTCGACGTCCCCGCCGGCGAGACCGGCACGCTGTTCGGCTCGGTCACCGCGACCGACATCGCCGAGCGCGTCTGGGAGACGCAGAAGGTGCGCATCGACCGCCGCAAGCTCGAGCTGCCGGAGTCGATCAAGCGGATCGGCCGCTACCAGGTGCCGGTCGAGCTGTTCGCGGACGCGACCGCCACGCTGCGGATCGCCGTCTCGCCCGAAGGCGGCGAGCTGCCGCCGCAGGAGGAACTCGACGCGATCGCCGCCGCCGACGCCCAGGCCGAGGAGGCCGCCCAGACTGAGGCCGACGCGCAGCACGCGCAGGCCGAGGCCGAGATCGAGGCCGTGGTCGCCGAGGACGAGGCCGAGGCGCCCGAGGACGAGGTCGAGGTGCCGGAGGACGAGGCCGCGGCCGAGGTGCCCGACGACGACTTCGACCGCGCGGCGTACGCCGCAGACGAGCTGCCGGGCGAGGCCGACGAGGCCGCCGAGCGGCCCGAGGCGTAACAAGAGCGCACAGGCTTCTCCACAGGCCCAGGTGCGCCTGTGGAAATCGCCACGAACTTTCCGCTCCGAGCGGAGATTTCACCCACAGGCGTCGTCCGGGGACCGTGGGAACCTGTGTTCCCTTATGCCTGCAAACCGCCCGTCCCCGCCGCAGCCGGGCCTGTCGAAAGCTGCGTCGTCCAGACCTTCCACGGCCGAGCAAGGAGTGCTTGGGTACCCGCCAATGGCCCAGCTCGCCCAGGCGTCGCCGACCGCCCCGGTCCCACCGCAGAATCTCGAAGCCGAGGAGTCGGTCCTCGGCGCGATGATGCTCTCCCCCGGTGCGATCGGGGCGGTCAGCGAGGTGCTGGACGCGAGCGACTTCTACCGCGAGAGCCACGCCATCGTCTACCGCGCCGCGCTGGCGCTGTACGCGAAGGGCGAGCCCGTCGACGCGATCACGCTCGTCGACGAGCTCGAGGAGCGCGGGGAGCTCGAGGAGGCGGGCGGGCGCGTCCGAATCCACGAGCTCGCCGCGCTCGTTCCCGCCAGCGCGAACGCCGGGCACTACGCGCGCATCGTGCGCGAGATGGCGACGCTCCGCGGTCTGATTCGGGCGGGCGGCGAGATCGCTCGGCTTGGTTGGGAACGGCCGGGAGAGACCACCGATCTCGTCGACCGCGCGGAGCAGGTCGTCTTCGACCTCTCGCAGGCGCGTGTGACGAGCGAGTTCAGCCACATCGAGGAGCTGCTGAAGGACAGCTTCGAGCGGATCACCGCCCTCTACGAAGCCGGCGCCGACGTGACCGGCACGCCGTCCGGCTTCCGCGACCTCGACCGGCTCACCTCCGGCTTCCAGCCGGGGAACCTGATCATCGTCGCCGCCCGCCCGAGCATGGGGAAGTCGGGCCTCGGCCTCTGCATGGCCGCGAACCTGGCCGTGCGCGCCGAGGTGCCGGTGGCCATGTTCACGCTCGAGATGTCGAAGGCCGAGGTCACGCAGCGCCTGATGTGCAGCGAGGCCAAGGTCGAGTCCCAGCGCCTGCGCACCGGCAAGCTCGGCGCCGACGACTGGCCGCGGCTGACGGCGGCGTGCGACCGCCTCGCGAAGGCGCCGATCTACGTCGACGACCAGGGCTCGATCACGATGATGGAGATCCGCTCGAAGGCCCGGCGGCTGAAGTCGCGCGAGCCGAGCCTCGGCCTGATCGTGGTCGACTACCTGCAGCTGATGACGTCCGGCTCGAACGTCGAGAGCCGCGTGCAGGAGGTCTCGCAGATCTCCCGCGCGCTGAAGGTGCTCGCGCGCGACCTCGACGTGCCGATCCTCGCCATGTCGCAGCTCTCCCGCGCGGTCGAGCAGCGCCACGACAAACGGCCGATCCTCTCCGACCTGCGCGAGTCGGGCTCGATCGAGCAGGACGCCGACCTGGTGATGTTCATCTACCGCGACGAGTACTACAACGACGAGTCCGACCAGCAGGGCATCGCCGAGGTGCACCTCGCCAAGCACCGCAACGGCCCGACCGATACGGTCAAGCTCTCGTTCCTGAAGCGCTACGCGAAGTTCGCCGACCTGGCGGCCTCTGGAGGGTGATGTACGAGCAGACCGTCGTGCTCCTGGCCCGCACGACCGCGTTCACGGTTGTCTGCCAGGCGTGCGCGGAGCGCGACCACGCCGGCGAGCACCTGGCGCACACGGCGCAGGGCTCGATGCGCCTGGAGCAGGACGTCGGCTGGACGACGTGCCCCCGCGGCCACCGCATCCGCGTGATCCGCGCCGGCGCCGCGCGGGCCGTCGAGGCGACCTCGCCCCTCTGGTAGCCGCCAGCCGCTAGGCCGTCGGCTCCGCAGCGAGCGACCGGCTCAGGCCCCAGGCGGAGACGAGCGCCCACATGCCTTCGAGCAGCAGGAAGCCCCACTGGCGCTCGTGCCAGGCGTCGAGCGCCAGCACGGCCGAGCCTGCGAGGTTGAGGATCAGGTAGAGCCGCGCCTGGACGGACACGAGCCGCAGCTGGGCGGCGGCGAACGCGACCAGGATCGCGATCGCCCCTGCAATCTGGGCGAGCTGACTCATCGAGACCTCCGTGTGCGCGCCGTCTTCGCGGGCCGGGTACGGCGGGCGCCTCGTCCGGAGCCGCCCACGGCGGGCGGCCGAGTCGGACGGTAGCGATCACGACGCGAGAGGCGCCTCCGGTCGACGCGTCAGGCAAACTCCGGCACGTGCCGGCCACCGTCATCGTAGGCGCCCAGTGGGGTGACGAGGGCAAGGGCAAGATCGTCGACCTGCTGGCGCAGCACTCCGACCTCGTCTGCCGCTACCAGGGCGGGCCGAACGCCGGGCACACGATCGTTGCGGACGGCGAGAAGTTCAAGTTCCACCACATGCCGTCGGGGATCCTGCACGGCAAGGAGTGCATCCTCGGCGCCGGCTGTGTGATCGACCCGGAGGTGTTCGTGCGCGAGCTCGACGAGCTCGAGGCGCGCGGCATCTCGACCGGCTGCGTGCGCGTCAGCGGGGAGGCGCACCTGATCATGCCGTGGCACGTCGCGATCGACCAAGGGACGGAGCGGCGGCTCGGCAACCTGCAGATCGGGACGACCAAGCGCGGCATCGGCCCGGCCTACGCGGACAAGGCGGCCCGGCTCGGGATCCGCGTGCAGGACCTGCTCGACCCGAAGATCCTGCGCCAGAAGATCGAGGTCGCGCTCGCCGAGAAGAACGTCTGGCTCGAGCGCGTCTACGGCTCCGAACCGCTCGAGCTCGAGGAGCTCGCGGCGAGCTACGAGGTCTTCGCGCAGCGGCTGCGCCCGTACGTCGCGGACACGTCGCTGCTCGTCGACCGGGCGCTCCGGGACGGACGCTTCGTGCTGCTCGAAGGCGCGCAGGGCACGCTGCTCGACCTCGACCACGGCACCTACCCGTTCGTGACCTCGTCGGGCACCGTCGCTGGCGCGGCCGCGGTCGGCGTCGGCATCGGCCCGAACCGGATCGACGCGATCATCGGCGTGGCGAAGGCGTACGTCACGCGCGTCGGCGAGGGCCCGTTCCCGACCGAGATCGAGGGCCCCGACCAGGAGCGCGTGCGCGACCTCGGCGCCGAGTTCGGCACGACGACCGGCCGCCAGCGACGCTGCGGCTGGCTCGACCTCGTCGCGCTCCGCTACGCCGTGCGGCTGAATGGGATCACGTCACTCGCGCTGACGAAGCTCGACGTGCTCTCGGCGTTCGCCGAGCTGCCGGTCTGCACGCGCTACCGCCTACGCGACGGCAGCGAGACGCCGGACTTCCCGGCGCACCAGAGCGACTTCCACCACTGCCGGCCGGTGGTCGAGACGCTGGCGGGCTGGAAGGAACCGCTCGACGAGGTGACCCGGCTGGACGCGCTGCCGGAGAACGCGCGCCGCTACGTCGAGTTCGTCGAGCGCGAGCTCGAGGTGCCGGTCTCGCTGATCGGCACGGGCGCCGAGCGCGAGCGCGTGCTCGCGCCGGGGTCGCTCGAGGCCCTCGCCCGCCCCTAGCGCTACTCGGGCACGCGGCCGCGGACGGCCCATGAGCGGCCGGTCAGCGTGAACCTGCCGGGCGGCTCCCCGACGCGCGCGAAGTACTCGGCGCGGATCGCCTCCTGTCGCTCTGGCGGCTGCGAGAGCAGGTACTGCCCCGCGGGCCCGACGCCGCGCGAGAACGAGCTCCACAGCTCGTCGAAGTCCTCGTAGTCACTCGAGACCTCGAGCGCTTCCGTCTCGACGCCCTGGAACCCGCTCCCGCGCCAGAGTGCGTCGAGGCGCCCGCGGTCGCCCATCGGACTCGTCTCCAACTCGGCGTCGGGGTCGAGCGCGCGTACCGACTGCCAGAAGGTCGCAAGGAGCTTCATGCCGCCGCCCGCGAAGTCCCATGTGCAGGCCGCGACAATGCCGCCGGGTCGCGTGATGCGCGCCATCTCGCTCGCGCCCTTCGCCGGGTCGTCCATGAAGTGGACGACGAGTTGCGCCAATGCCGCGTCGAACGAGTCGTCCGGCCAGGGCAGCTGCTCGGCGCTCGCCTGTCGCAGGTCGGCGCCCGGAACCCGCTCGGCAGCGGCCTGCAGCATCGGTGACGGGTCGGCGCCGGCCACGTGGTCGGCGCCGATGCGGCGCGCGAGCTCTTCCGTCAGGACGCCGGTGCCACAGCCGATGTCGACCGCGCGCTGACCGGCCTCAACGCCCGCGAAGTCGGCGAACGCAGGCGCCAGCGGCCGCGAGTAGCGGCCCATGAAGCGGTCGTAGGCATCACCCGAGACGTCGAAGCTCATCGGGCGTATTCACGTTGGTCAAGAGCGCTTCGTCAACTCGCACCCGAACGGCGCGCAGCTCGTCGAGCGCCTCGTGCAGCGCGAGCTGCCCTTCGGCAAGACGGCGCTCGAGCACCGGGAGCGCCCGCTTGCTGAACGCCGCCGGCAGCGGGCTCCCCGCCGGCGCGGCGACATCGTCGCACGCGTCCGCGAGGTCGCGGAGCAGGTCGGGCGTGACGAGCGGCGCATCCACTGGCAGCACGACCGCGAGCTCCGTCGGGGCGGCGCGCAGGCCGGCCACGACGCCCACGAGCGCGGCGCGCGTGTCGCTGCCGTCGTCGAGCACGTCGAACGGAAGCTCGAGCGCGTCCGCGCGCTTGCCGACCGCGACGCGCTCGTCGCACGCGTCGCCGAGCACGCGCCAGGCGCTCGCTGCGAGCGTCTCGCCGCCGAGCGTCGCGAGCGCCTTTGGCGAGCCGAAGCGCGTGCTGCCGCCGCCGACGAGCAGGACGCCCGTCAGGCGAGGACGCGCCACGCCTCGGTGTAGACGTTCAGGCGGCCGCCGCGCGCGAAGCCGCAGAGCGTGATCCCGCGGTCGGCCGCGAGCTCGACCGCGAGGCTCGACGGGGCGCCGACGGCCACGAGCAGCGGGCAGCCGGCGACGGCCGCCTTCTGCACGAGCTCGAACGACAGCCGGCCGCTGACGCAGAGGACGGTCTCCGCGAGCGGCAGGCGGTTCTGAAGGAACGACCAGCCGACGACCTTGTCCATCGCGTTGTGGCGGCCGACGTCCTCGCGCAGGCAGAGCAGCTCGCCGTCGGGGGCGAACAGCCCCGTCGCGTGCAGGCCGCCGGTGGCCGCATAGGTCGGTTGTGCGGCGCGCAGCCGCTCCGGCAGTGCGGCCAGCAGTTCGGCGGCGACCGTGAGCCTGCTTTCGACCCGCGGCGCCTCGACCTCGACCGCCTCGAGCGCTCCTTTGCCGCAGACACCGCACGACGAGCTCGTGTAGAAGCTGCGGCGGAGGCGCTCGGGGTCGAACGCCGGCGCGTCGACCTCCACGGTGTTGGCGGCGAGATCGGCCGGAAGCGCCGCGGCAGTGGGCGCGAGCCCTTCGGAGAGGCAGAAGCCGAGCGCGAGCTCCTCGTCGTGCCCGGGCGTGCGCATCGTCACGGCGACGGGCTCGTCCCCGATGCGGATCTCGAGCGGCTCCTCGACGGCGACGCGGTCGCGTTGATGCTCGCCGGCCGGCAACCGCAATACCTCGACGGGCGCGGCCGAGTACGGCGGCGCCTCGAGCGCATCCTTCTCGGCGCTCATGGGCGGGAGCGTACCCGGGACGACGTCACAGACTCGGCACGCTTCGGTGACGGACACGCGCGCCCGTCGCCCTTATCGTCGCCTGGGGGAGGAGGCCGGGGGAACCTTCTACACGCGCGCCGCGACGAGCGCCGCCGCCGAAGACCACGCCGACGGCGCCAGTACACTCCGCCGCCGTGAAGGTGCTGATCGTGGGGTCGGGAGGCCGCGAGCACGCGCTCGCCTGGAAGCTCGCCTCCAGCCCCGGCCTCGACGAGCTCCACGCCGCGCCCGGAAACCCGGGCATTGCGGCGCTCGGAACGTGTCATCCGGTGCGCGCGGAGGACGCCGAGGGCCTGCTCTCGCTCTGCCGCGAGGCGCGCATCGACCTGGTCGTCGTCGGCCCGGAGGCGCCGCTCGTCATCGGCCTGGCGGACACGCTGCGGCACAAGGGCGTCTCCGTGTTCGGCCCGACGCGATCGGCCGCACGGATCGAGGGCTCGAAGAGCTTCGCGAAGGACGTGCTCGAGGCCGCCGGCGTTCCGACCGCAAAGCGCCTCTCGACCCCGGAGGCGCCGTGCGTCGTGAAGGCGGACGGCCTCGCCGCGGGCAAGGGCGTCTTCGTCTGCCACACGCGAGAGGAGCTAGACGCCGGCCTTCGCGCCGCCGCTGCGCTCGGCGGCAACGTGCTCGTCGAGGAGCTGCTCGAGGGTGAAGAGGTCTCGCTGTTCGCGATCACCGACGGAACGCACGCCGTCGGTCTTGCGCCTTCCCAAGATTTCAAGCGCATCGGCGACGGCGACACCGGCCCGAACACCGGCGGCATGGGCTCGTACTCACCGGTGCCTGGCGTTGGAGAGGCGGAGGTCGAGGAGCTGCTCGAGTCCGTTCATCGTCCAGTGCTGACCGAGCTCACGCGACGCGACGCGCCGTTCACCGGGCTCCTGTACGCGGGACTGATGCTGACGGCCGACGGGCCGCGCGTCCTCGAGTTCAACTGCCGCTTCGGCGACCCGGAGACGCAGTCGGTCCTGCCGCGGCTCGACGGCGACCTGCTTCCGTTGCTCTTGGGAGCGGCGACGGGTGAGCTCGACGATGTGGCGACCGCGCACGAGGGTGCCGCGGTGACGGTTGTGCTCGCCGGCGCGGACTATCCGGCGCGCGCTGACGCGGGCACCCTGATTCAGGGCGTCGAGGACGCGGAGGCAACGGGAGCGGTCGTCTTCCACGCGGGGACGGCACGCCACAAGGGCCGTCTCGTCACGAATGGCGGCCGGATCTTGTCAGTTACCGCCACGGGCGACGACGTCGGCGCAGCGCGCGCGAGTGCGTACGAGGCCGTCGAGCGGATCTCGTTCGCCGGCATGCGGTTCCGGCGGGACATCGGGCTCGCGGCCGCGGAGCAGCATGTCCGCGCCTGAAGGGCCGCGGGTCGGGATCCTCGTCGGCTCCGAGTCCGACCGCGACGCAATGCAGCCGGCACTCGACGAGCTCGAGGCGCGGGGGATCTCGTGCGAGCTGGAGGTGCGCTCGGCACACCGCAACCCGGACGCGGTGGCCGAGTACGCACGGAGCGCGCGGTCGCGTGGGATCCGGGTGCTGATCGCGGGCGCCGGATTGGCGGCGGCCCTGCCCGGGGCTGTCGCGGCCCAGACCGACCTGCCGGTGATCGGCGTGCCGCTTCGCTCCCGGCTGAGCGTGCTGGACGGACTCGACGCGCTGCTCTCGATCGCGCAGATGCCGCCCGGTGTGCCGGTCGCCGCGGTCGGGGTCGACAATGCCAAGAACGCAGCCGCGCTCGCGGTGCGCATCCTCGGCTCCTGACGGTTCCCACGTCGGACCACACCTCGGAGCGGGACCCGTCCCTAACCCCCACCCACCCGGGGCGTACTCAGGGTGCCTGTCGAACGCGCACGGATGTGTGACGGGAGAGCGCCGAGGGTGTGGCAGTTTCTCCACAGCGCGCGGCGCCCGTCGACGACCGAGCGCCTTCCTCCCCGCGCTCTAGACTGCAGCCGGTGATCGCGCGCTACTCCCGACCCGAGATGGCCGGGGTCTGGTCGGACGAGAGCAAGCTCGCGCGCTGGCTGGACGTCGAGCTCGCCGCGCTCGAGGCCTGGGCCGAGCTGGACGCGGTGCCCGCCGACGCGGTGGCCGAGATTCGCGAGCACGCGCGGCCGCCGAGCCCGGCGCGCGTGGCCGAGCTCGAGCGCGAGACGCACCACGACGTCGCGGCGTTCGTCGACGCGGTCGCGGAGCACCTCGGCGACGAGGGACGCTGGGTGCACCACGGCCTGACGTCGTCGGACGTCGTCGACACCGCGCTGTCGCTGCAGGTGCGCGACGCCGGCGAGCTGATCCTCGCCGGCTTCGGGCGTGCCTTCGACGCGGTCGTCGAGCGTGCGCGGCGCCACAAGGACGACGTCTGCATCGGCCGTACGCACGGAATCCACGCCGAGCCGACGACCTTCGGCCTCAAGCTCGCCGGCTGGGCGTTCGAGCTCGACCGCGCCCGTACCCGCGTCGTGAGTGCGCTCGAGACGATGCGCGTCGGCAAGCTCTCGGGCGCCGTCGGCACGTACGCCGCGACCGATCCCGAGCTCGAGCGGCTCGCGTGCGAGCGTCTCGGGCTGGAGCCGGACCCGGTCTCGACCCAGATCGTCCAGCGCGACCGTCACGCCGAGCTGCTTTCGGCGCTGGCGCTCGTGGCCGCGAGCCTCGAGAAGTTCGCGCTCGAGATCCGTCACCTGGCGCGGACGGAGGTGGGCGAGGTTGCCGAGCCGTTCGGGAAGGGGCAAAAGGGATCGTCGGCCATGCCGCACAAACGCAACCCGGTCGTCGCCGAGCGCATCTGCGGCCTCGCGCGCGTCGTCCGTGCGAACGCGCTCGTCGGATTGGAGAACGTCGCCCTCTGGCACGAGCGCGACATCTCGCACTCGTCGGCGGAGCGGGTCGTCATCCCGGACTCGTTCCTCGCGCTCGACTACATGCTCGAGCGCTTCGCCTGGCTCGTCGAAGGGCTGGACGTGCGGCCGGAGCGGATGCGCCGCAACCTCGAGGCCGGCTACGGGCTGTTCTTCAGCCAGCGGCTGCTGCTCGCGCTGGTCGAGTCCGGCCTGCCGCGCGGCGAGGCCTACCGCCTCGTCCAGCGGCACGCGCTCCGTGCGCACGAGGAGGAGCAGGACTTCCGCGAGCTGGTGCGCGCGGACGAGGAGATCGCCGGCCGGGTGGAGCTCGACGAGCTCTTCGACCTCGGCTGGTACACACGTCACGTCGACGCCGTCTTCGAACGGCTGGGCGAGCTCGCCCGAAAGGAGGACGCAGTCCATGCCTGAAGCCGTCACGCACGTCGGGAGCGGGAAGGTGCGCGAGCTGTACGAGCTCGACGACGACCGCCTGCTGCTGGTCGCGAGCGATCGCATCTCGACCTTCGACGTCGTCCTGCCGACCGAGATCCCCGACAAGGGCCGCGTGCTCACGGGCCTGTCGGCGTTTTGGTTCGCGCGTACACGCGCGCTCGTGCCGAACCACCTGCTCGCGCTGCGCGACGACGGCCGCTCGACCGAGTGCCGGCGACTGGAGATGCTGCCGCTCGAGTGCGTCGTGCGCGGCTACCTGGCCGGCTCGGGTTGGAAGGACTACCGGGCCACCGGCTTGGTGTGCGGCCACGTGTTGCCCGAGGGCCTACAGGACTCCCAGCAGCTGCCCGAGCCGATCTTCACGCCCTCGACCAAGGCACAGGAAGGACACGACGAGAACATCGACCGTGAGCGCGCGGCCGAGCTCGTCGGGCGGGAGCGCTTCGAGGAGGTCGAGCGTATCTCCCTGGAGCTGTACCGCTTCGCGTCGGAGTACGCCGCCGAGCGCGGAATCCTGATCGCCGACACGAAGTTCGAGCTCGGGCTCGACGCAGACGGCAACCTCGTCCTCGGCGACGAGGCGTTCACGCCCGACTCCTCGCGGTTCTGGCCGGCCGACGAGTACGCGCCCGGCCGGGCGCAGCCGTCGTTCGACAAGCAGTTCGTCCGCGACTACTGCGAGACCCTCGGCTGGGACAAGACGCCGCCGGGGCCGGAGCTTCCGGAGGACGTCGTCTCGGGAACACGCGCGCGCTACGTCGAGGCGTTCGAGCGTCTGACCGGGATCGGGTTCGACGCATACGTCGCCGACCCGGATGTGGTGCTCGGATGAAGGCGACCATCCTCGTCCGGCCGAAGGCCGGCATCCTCGACCCGCAAGGCGAGGCCGTGCAGAGCTCGCTCCGCCAGCTCGGCTTCCGGGTCGGCGAGGCCCGGGTAGGGCGCGTGATCGACCTCGAGCTCGAGGGCGCGGACGGCGATGCCGCACGAGCCGAGCTCGAGCGTGCGTGCGACCAGCTGCTCGCGAACCCGCTGATCGAGTCGTACGAGATCGCGCTCGACGGATGAGCGACCCCCGGCCGGCGATCGCGGTCGTGACGTTCCCGGGCTCGAACGACGATCGGGATGCCGCCCTCGCGCTCGACCGGCTCGGCGCCGACGCGCGCGCCGTCTGGCACGCCGAGCGCGACCTTCCGGGCGACACGGCCGGAGTGGTGCTGCCGGGCGGCTTCTCGTACGGCGACTACCTCCGCTGCGGAGCGATCGCCCGCTTTGCGCCCGTGATGCAGGCCGTCGCCCGGTTCGCGCACGGCGGCGGTCTCGTGCTCGGCATCTGCAACGGGTTCCAGGTGCTTTGCGAGGCGGGTCTGCTCCCGGGCGCGCTCCGTCCGAACGCGAGTCTCGAGTTCGTCTGCCGCGACGTCCGACTCTGCCTCGAGCGAGCCGACACGCCGTTCACCGCCCGCGCCGAGCCCGGGCAGACGCTGACGATCCCGATCAAACACGGCGAGGGCTGTTACTTCGCCGACGACGGGCTGCTCGCCGACCTCGATCGCAACGGCCAGGTCGCGCTTCGCTACGAGGAGAATCCGAACGGTTCGGTTGCCGCCATCGCCGGCGTGACCAACGAGCGCGGCAACGTGTTCGGCCTGATGCCGCACCCCGAGCACGCGGTCGACGCACTGATCGGCTCCGGCTCGACGGACGGCACCCTGATCCTCGGCTCCCTCGTCGACGCGGCGCGCGAGCGCCTGCTCACGGCGGTCTGAGCCCGAGCGCCTCGGACAGACCCGGCCGCTCCGCGAGCCCGGCACGCAGCCGCTCGAGATCGCGCGCCCGTAGCGTCACGGGCCCACGCCGAGCCGCGCCGCCGGTCGCGTAGGCGAAGCGGACGAGCCGCTCGCCGCCCTTCGCCTCGAGCAGCTGCACGACCGACGCGAACCGCTTGTCGCCGGCACGCTGGGCCAGCGTCAGCTCCTCGAGCAGCTCTGCCGGGCCCCAGGGTGTCGCCGCCTTCGCCATTCCGCAGCCACCGTAGCCCGGCACATGTCACGTGTCTGCGACGTCTTCGTGCCGAGATCGTGAATCGCCGGCGCCCAGTCCCCGAAGCGGCCGCACGTTTAGAGCCGTTGCGAGCAGGCAGACGACCCTGAACGCTTCGAGGAAAGGGGCGACATGGCGACGCAGACGATCCGAACGCGGGACAAAGACTCGTTGGCGCGATTCCTGGGCTGGTTCAGTCTCGGCCTCGGGAGCGCGCAGATCCTGGCTCCGAGAACGATGTGCCGGCTCGTCGGCGCCTCCGGCGAGGGGCTCTCGAAGCACCTCATGCGCGCGATGGGCGTGCGCGAGACGACGCAGGGCATCGGGATCCTCACGCGCGCGCGCCCGACGATCTGGGTGTGGTCGCGCGTCGGCGGCGACGCGCTCGACCTCGCGCTGCTCGGGGCTGTCGCGGCCCGCGGGAACGCCAAGCGCGCCGCCTTCGCGATGGCGAACGTGATCGCCGTCTCGGCCCCGGACGTCTACGAAGCGAGGCATCTCAGCCGGAAGGACGAGCCGACGCGTGACGCGATGCCCGTCCGCAAGGCGGTCACGATCAACCGTCCGCGCGAGGACGTCGAGCAGGCCTGGATGGGAGCGCAGGAGTTGCGCGAGAAGGTGGTCGACGCCGGCGCGTCCGTCTCGTTCTCGCCCGCTCCCGGTGGCCGCGGCACGGAGCTCGCGGTCGACTTCACGCAGGATCCGCCGGCCGGCGACCTGGGCGGCGCCGTCAAGAAGCTCACGGGCAACGACCTCCCCACCCAGCTCGCGGACGACCTACGGCGCTTCAAGCAGCTCGTCGAGACCGGAGAGATCGCACGCTCCGACGCGACGCCCGGCGGCGATCTGCTCGCCGAGCATCTGAAGCAGCGGCCGGCGCAGCCGCTCGAGGAGGTGTCCCGATGAGAGCGCTCTGCTGGGAAGGCCGGAACACGGTCAAGGTCGAGAACGTCCCGGACCCCAAAATCCTGAACGGGCGCGACGCGATCGTCCGCATCACCTCGACGGCGATCTGCGGCTCCGACCTGCACCTGGTCGACGGCTACGTGCCGACGATGCGGAAGGGCGACGTCCTCGGCCACGAGTTCATGGGCGAGGTCGTCGAGATCGGAGCCGGCGTCTCGAACCTGCAGCTCGGCGACCGCGTGGTCGTCCCGTTCCCGATCGCATGCGGCGCCTGCCTGGCCTGCGAGCGGGACCAGTACTCCGTCTGCGAGAACACGAATCCGAACGCGCGCCTCGCCGAGAAGATTTGGGGTTTCCCCACCGCCGGGGTGTTCGGCTACTCGCACCTGACCGGCGGCTACGCGGGCGGCCAGGCCGAGTACGCGCGCGTGCCGTTCGCGGACTTCGGCCCGATCAAGATCGAGAACGGCTTCACCGACGAGCGGGTCCTGTTCCTGTCCGACATCTTCCCGACCGGCTACATGGGAGCCGAGATGTGCGACCTGCAGGGCGGCGAGGTCGTCGCCATCTGGGGTGCGGGACCGGTCGGACAGTTCGCCGCGGCGAGCGCGCGGATGCTCGGCGCCGAGCGCGTGATCCTGATCGACCGCTTCGACTACCGCCTGCGCGTCGCCGAGGAGCACACGGGCGTCGAGACGCTCAACTACGAGGAGGTGACGGCGTTCCGGAGGCGCTGAAGGAGCTCACCGGCGGGCGCGGCCCCGACGCGTGCATCGACGCCGTCGGGCTCGAGGCGCACCACCACGGCCCGCTCTACGCCTACGACCGCGTCAAGCAGGCGCTGCGTCAGGAGACCGAGCGCGCGTTCGCGCTGCGCGAGTCGATCATGAGCTGCCGACCCGGCGGCACCGTCTCCGTGGTCGGCGTCTACGGCGGGCTCGTCGACAAGTTCCCGATCGGCTCCGTGATGAACAAGGGCCTGACGATCCGCAGCGGCCAGTGCCACGTGCACCGCTACCTGCGGCCGCTCCTGGAGCGC
>DASSQG010000181.1:0-6506 GCA_035702625.1 Gaiellaceae bacterium
GCGACGAGGGCGAGCCCGGCCCGCGCCGGCTGCGCTTCCGCCGCGAGAAGCGGGAGCCCGAGAAGCCGGCGATGGCGATCCCGCGCGGGCGCGTCCGGTAGCGCCGCTAGCGTGCCGCGCGTGATCGTGCGCGAGCTCGAGCTGGACCTCGACGCGTTCGAGGGCCCTTTCGACCTGCTCCTGACGCTCGTCCTGAAGGAGGAGCTCGACCTCGCGGAGGTCGACGTCGCCGGGATCGTCGTCACGTTCGTCGAGCGGCTCGCCGAGCGCGGCGAGCTCGACCTCGAGGCGTGCGGTGAGTTCCTCGTGCTCGTGGCGGCGCTCCTGGAGCTCAAGGCGCGGGGGTTGTTCCCGGACGAGGAGGCCGAGCTGTCCGAGCTCGAGCCGGAGGAGGCGGCTGAGGAGCTGGCGCGGCGCCTCGCCGAGTACCGGCGCGCGAAGGAGGCCGCGGCCTGGCTCGCCGAGCGGCTCGAGGCCGAGCATGACCGGTTCTTCCGCCTCGGCCCGGCGCCGCTCGCGCCGAAGCCGGAGCGCCGGCTCGCACCGCAGGAGCCCGAGTTGCTGGCGGCCGCGCTGCGAGCGCTCGGGGCCGAGCCGCCCCAGGTCTCCCTGGCGCATCTGGAGCTTCGCTTCCCGCCGGTGGCGCGGTTTCTCGAGCGCTTCCGGGCCGTCCTCAGCCGGCGCAGGGTCTTCGACCTCGACGCGGAAGTGGGGGGCATGTCGCGGATCGAGCAGGCCGTCGCCTTCCTCGCGCTGCTGGAGCTGCGGCGCGGCGGCGAGGTCGCGCTCGAGCAGGCCGCTCCCTTCGCGCCGATCCGCGTTCGCCGTGCAGCCTCCGAGGAGAGGAGACAGGAATGGACCGCGCGCTCCGCCTGATCACCGCGTCTCCCGTCGACCGGCTCGCCCGCACGATCGAGGCGCTGCTCGTCGTCGCGTCGCAGCCGCTGTCGGTCGAGGAGCTCGCCGAGGCGGCGAACGACGACACCGAGCGCGTCGCCACGGCGCTCGGGTTGCTCGGCGAGCGGTATGCAGAAGGACGCAGCGGGATCGTGCTCGAGCACGTCGCCGGCGGCTGGGCGTTTCGCGCGTCGCGTGAGGCCGCGGAGGCGTGCGGCCGGCTGTTCGAGCGGCCGGTCGAGCGCGGCCTCTCGGCAGCGGCGCTGGAGACGCTCGCGATCGTCGCGTACCTCGGCCCCGTGAGCCGTCCGGAGATCGCGCGCATCCGCGGCGTCGCGGCCGACTCGGTCGTCGCGGGGCTCGTGGAGCGCGGCCTGATTGCTGAGTCCGGCCGCGAGGACGGCATCGGCGGCGCGATCCGCTACCGCTCGACGCCGCTCTTCGAGCGCGTGTTCGGCCTCGACTCGCTCTCGGCGCTGCCGCGGCTGGACGACCTCGGCGAGAGCACCGACCAGATCCGCGAGCGCCTCGAGTCGGTCGCCGAGCGCCGCCCCGCCTAACCGAACACGTCCCGTTCGACCATGGCCCAGGGACAGTCCCTCGGCCGTGGCCGTTTCGGAGGTGCGCCGCCATTTCGGGGTGAGGGTGAGAGAGAACCGGCTGTTCGGGCCGCGGCCCGGGGACTGTCCCTGGGGCTTGGCCGTCAGGGACGGTCAGAGCCGGCGGACGATCGCTTCGGCCTCGTCGCGTGTGAACGCGCGGAGCGTCTCGGTGTGCTCGGCGCCGTGGCGCTGCAGCTTCATCAGGATCTCGGCGGCGGTGTCGTCGTCGGGCGCCTCGAAGATCTCGACGACGTCGTAGCGCCCGAGCGTGACATAGACGCCGACGAGCGTGCCGCCCGCCTCGTCGACGATCCGCTCGCCCTCCTCGACGCGCTCCCGCCACGCGGGCAGGCCCGCGACACCCTTCGACGTCCAGCGCATCAGCGAGACGTAATGCGGCACCCGGAGAACATACTGCCGTGGTGGAGATCCGCGGAAAGGTCGCGGTCGTGACGGGCGCCGCCGCCGGCATCGGTCGGGCGATCGCGGGTGCGCTCGCGGAGGAGGGCGCGGCGGTCGTCGTCGCCGACCTCGACTCCGACGGGGGCCGCCGCACGGCGCATGAGCTCGGCGGCCGCTACGTCCCGACGGACGCGCTCGTCGACGACGACCTGCGTGCGCTGATCGCCGCTGCCGACGGGCTCGAGATCCTCGTGAACAACGCTGGCGGCGCCCCGGGGCCGAACTACCCCGAAGCCCCGATCGAGCACTGGAGCCGCACGCTGGAGCTCAACCTGCGCAGCGCGATGGTCGCGACGCAGCTGGCGCTCGAGGCGATGACGGCCGGTGGCGCGATCGTGATGGTCTCGTCGATCGCCGGCTACGGGCTCGCGCCGCATCCCGCTCCGGAGTACGCAGCCGCGAAGGCGGGCCTGATCCGCCTCACGGCCGCGCTCGCGCCGCTCGCCGAGACCCGGGACGTGCGCGTCAGCTGCATCTGCCCCGACTACGTCGACACGCCGTCGGTTCGCCGCAGCCTCGACGCGATGAGCCCCGAGGAGCGCGCCTCGGTGCCCGAGCTCGTGAGCGCGGACGAGATCGCACGCCTCGTGCTCGGCCTGATCCGCGACGACGACTCGGCTGGACGCGTCATCGTGCGCCCGGCGGGCGGCGCGACCTTCATGTTGTGAGGCTGAACGCCTACCTCGCGCGCGCGGGCGTCGCCTCGCGTCGCAAGGCCGACGAGCTGATCAAGGCCGGTCGCGTGACGGTCAACGCCGAGCCCGGACAGCTCAACACCTTCGTCCAGAGGCGCGACCGGGTCGAGGTCGACGGCGAGCCCGTCGAGCTGCAGCCGCTCACGTACGTCCTCCTGCACAAGCCGGCGGGCACCGTCACGACCGCCAGCGACCCGCAGGGGAGGCCCACGGTCGTCGGCCTCGTCGATCACCCGGCGCGCGTCGTTCCCATCGGCCGCCTCGACGCCGACACGACGGGCGCGCTGCTCCTGACGAACGACGGCGACCTTGCACACCGGCTCGCGCACCCACGTTACGAGGTGGACAAGGTCTACGAGGCAGAGGTCGAGGGCGAGCCGTCGGACGAGGCGCTGCGCCGCCTGGAACAGGGCGTCGAGCTCGACGACGGCCCGACCGCTCCCGCACGGGCCCGCCGCCTCGGCCCGCTCACCGTCGAGCTGAGCATCCACGAGGGCCGCAAGCACCAGGTCAAGCGCATGCTGGCCGCGGTCGGCCACCCGGTCCGGCGCCTGCACCGCAGCCGCTACGCAGGCTTGACGCTGGCAGGGCTCGGCCCCGGCGAGTCTCGCGAGCTCACCGGGGCCGAGGTGGAACGGTTGAAGCGCGGCTAACCGGCTCCGAGGGCGGAGGCCTGGCCGATCAGGTCGTCGGCCTGGGCGATCCAGCCCTTCGCCTGCTGCTCGTTCAGCGCCCGGCCGTCGAAGGCCGCGGCGTTGAGGCCCGCCTTGATCTGCGCGGCGAGCGAGTCGCGCTGGCTCGTCAGCGACGAGATCTGGTCCTCGATCCCGTTGTAGACGGACTCGTCGCTGCTCGCGATCGCCCGCGTCGAGGCGGACAGCGTGTCCATCGCGAACGAGCCGAACGGGGCGTTCAGCTGCTCGTAGACGGCCGAGAGCCGCCGCACCGTCTCGCGGTGTGCGATCAGCGACTGCGGCGTCGCCTTCGTCGTGAGCGCCTCGATCAGGACGCGGCCGTCGTCGAGGTACCCGTCCTTCAGGCCGACCAGCGTGTTGATCGTCGGCCGGACGTTGGTGTGGTCGCTCCACGTGCTCGAGTCGATCCCGCCGGACTGCACGCCCGGGCCGACCATGCCGAGCCACGTGGTCGCGATCTCCGGCTGGATGTCGCCGTGGTTCCAGGCGAAGCCGGGGTTCACGCAGACGACCGTGCCTGCAGGACCGCAGACGTTGGACGTCTGGAAGAAGAAGTCGGGGTTGCCGAACAGCGTGAACGTCGGCGTCCGCTTCGGGTCGGCGTTGATCATGTGCAGCGTCCGCTCCTCGACCGGGTCGGCGAGCGCCTCGGTGATCTTGACCGTGCTGCCCACGTACGGGTCGGGCGCGGTCGCGTTCCAGACATCACGCTCGAGCTTCCGCACCGCCGGATCGGTCCGCGACGGGCCGTTCGGGTGCGCGGCGTCGCCGTTGACGTAGAAGGTCGGAGCGTCGTCGAAGTGGATGTCGAACGGCGGCTCGCCGGCGGGCAGCAGGCCGCCGATCCTCGCGTTGACCTCGCCGATCTGATTCCCCGGGCACGGCGTCACGGCCGTGATCGACGCCTGCGGGCAGATCGTGTGGGTGTACGCGAGACCGCCGTTGCCGTCGGGCGTGCCGACCCCGCCGGCGAAGTGGTCGCCCTCGTCGACGGTCACCACGAACAGCGTGTTCGACTTGTTGATCCCGTCGGCCGCGAGCCGCTGGAAGAACGTGCCGAACGCCGCGTCGTACTGGGCGAGCTGCTGCGTGTAGCAGCTCTCGCCCGGGCCCTGCGCCGACGAGCGGTAGGTGTCGGCCACGGGGTCCGGGACGTGGCAGTCGTGCGCGTCGGAGATGTACGCGAACGTGACCGGAACGCCGGCCTCCTGCATCTGCGCGACCTCGCCCAGCGTGTTCTTCGCGAGCGCCCCGTCGAAGCCGGGGAAGCCGCAGTTGCCGGCGGGGTCGGTGATCGCCGTGCCGTCGGTCGCCGGCACGCAGGGAGCGCCGCCGTTGATCGCAGGGTTGACGTACTTCGCGCCGAAGAGCGCCTTGTAGCCCTCGTCGGAGTTCGGCAGCACCGACGCGTAATCCGGCTTTGCGTTCGGGCTCGAAGCGCAGAAGCGCGACGCGAGCGAGCAGTGGATCGCGATGCCGACGAAGTCGGTCTGGCGAAGCGCCGGCGGCTCGGAGGCCTCGGGCGACGGGTTGCCGAAGACGGTCGAGATGTCGCCGCCGGGGGCGATCGAGTTGTTCTCGAGCTCGATGTTCGCGGCCGAGACGCCGCCGACGTCACAGCCGGCGTGCGTGTAGGTCAGCCACGGAGCAGGCGTCGTGAGCCCGCCGTCGGTGACCATGTTCGGGAGCGGGTCGTCCGCGCCGTCCACCGTGTTCGTCCAGTACTTGAAAGACGAGGTGAACGTCGGGACGCCGTTGTTCTTGTAGTAGTCGTACGAGTTCGACACCGTCTGGCCGTTGCGGTCGGGGTAGAGCCCCGTCAGCGTGCTGAGGATCCCGCCGGCCGTGTGCGAGATCAGGATCGTGTGGTCGTTCGTGAACAGCGTCCCGTTGTTCGTCAGGAAGTTGAGCAGGTGCGGCATCTGCTCGAGATCCGACGCGACGTTCGGCCGGTCACGCATGTAGTGCGTGTTGTCGAACTGCAGGTAGACGACGTGCTGGATGCCGTTGGCGAGCGTGCAGTCGCCGCTCGTCGGCGCGGCCGCCGTCGGCTTGGCGCCGTAACTCGGCGCGGACAGGCCGAGCGATGCGGCGGCGGCAAGTGCGGTCGCCGCCAGCGCCACGAGCAGGAATCCCCTTCTCCCCTTCATCAGCCCTCCTTCGTAATGTGATGGGCCTACCTCGACGGCGACGCTAACCGACCGGCGGCCGCCGTGCCAGGGGAAGGATCCACTTCGATACCGGATCCTTGACCGTGCGCGCGGGGGGTGCGAAGGTTCCTCGGCGTTACCAGCTAGGGGAGAGACCACAACCGAGGAGGTCTTTGCATGCTTCGGCGCCTTTCGGCGCTCGTCGTGATGACTGCGGCGGCCATCGTCGTGCTCGTCGTGTCCGGAGGCGCGTCGGCGAACGCGAACTCCAACGCGAACAAGCTGAGGACGATCGGGCACATCGTCGTCATCTACGAGGAGAACCACAGCTTCGACAACCTGTACGGCGGCTGGGAGGGCGTGCGCGGCCTCTCCGACGCCGATCCGGCGCACACGACGCAGCTCGGCCAGACCGGCCCGAGCACGTTCGCGCCGTACCAGTGCCTGTACCAGGACGACGCGAACCTGCAGGCGCAGTCGGCGGCCAACCCGTCGGCGCCACTGAGCACGACCTGCAACAACACGACCGGCGGCACGTTCCCGAGCCACTTCGCGAACGAGCCGTTCTCGATCGACGACTACATCAGCCCGAACGACGTCACGTGTCCGCCGGTGCTGTCGGCCTTCAGCTTCCCGAACGGGTTGCGCAAGGGCGGCATCAACCCGGCCAACGGACAGGTCGTTCCCGGCGCCCGTTCGGGCGGCTGCACGCGCGACATCGTGCACCGCTTCTACGAGGAGCAGTTCCAGCTCAACGGCGGTCAGCAGAACCGGTATGCGCTGCAGAGTGACGCCGCCGGCCTCGTGATGGGCACGTACGACACGAAGAAGCTCCCCGTCTACCAGTACCTGCACGAGAACGGGCACCCGAAGTACGCGATCCTGGACAACTTCTTCCAGGCCGCGTTCGGCGGCTCGTACCTGAACCACCAGTGGCTGATCGCGGCGGCGACGCCCGTCTGCAGCCCGGCCAACGGCTGCCCGGCGAACGCGACGCACTCCGTG
>DASSQG010000182.1:0-4424 GCA_035702625.1 Gaiellaceae bacterium
CCCGTCCATACCGCGCGTGATGACGAGGCCGCCGGAAAGCGCTTGGCGAAACTTGGCCGGTAGCGTGAGGCGGTTCTTGTCATCGATCGTGTGCTCAAACTCACCTAGCAGCATGCTCCACTTCGCCCCACTGTAAACCACTGTCCCCCACTACGCAACACTTTCGCACCCCTGGGAGCGAAAATCACGCAAACGGGGGAGGCGCGCGCTACTTCAGCAGGGCAGCTCGGGAAGCGTCAGCCTGAGCGGCTCGTGCAGCGTCCGGCCGAAGACGCGGTAGTGGAGCTCGGCGATCAGGCCGCTGCCGCATGTGCCGGGGAGCGCCTTCAGCGCGAAGGCTTCGGTGTGGCCACCGGCGATCAGCAACGGCAGGTGCGTGCGGTCCAGGGGCCAGCCGCCTCGGACATCCGTGAAGCCTCCGGCCGAGACGCGTTCGAGTTCCACCGACGCTCGGCTCGAGTTGTGGAGCATCACGACGACTGTCGGCCGCTTCTGCTTCGCCTGCGATGAGATCGAGCTGGCCGACTCGATCCAGAGCGGATGGAAGAGCCCGTATGAGGCGATCGTCAGGACGAGCAGCACGCCCGTCGCGAGGAGTGCCCAACGCCGGACGCGAAGCTCCTCGTTCACGACCCAGGCGCGAACGGCGAAGACGGCGATCACGAAGTACAGCGGTGCTCCGTCTTCGGACGTGACGAACGGAGCGCCGCCAGTGAAGAAGAGGGACGACGAGCAGCCGACCCTCCGAGGCGGTCGGGAACGGCCCGCGTAGCTGCCAGGCGATCGCGATCGTGCTGACACCGAGTGCGAGGACGAACACCGACAGGTCGGCGAAGAGGCTCCACCTGCCGTTCGACGAGAAGGGCCAGTCGTTGATCGCGTGGACACCAAAGCCCGGCCCCGTGTACCCGTTCCGCCCGATCACGCCGGCGAACGCGCCGGCGAGGTACAGCCCGCCGAGCACGAGCGCGGCCGTGAGCCAACCGAGGAACATCAGCCATGCCGTCCCCCACCGGCCCGGCTCGGACGGCTGTGTGGGATACGCCACCGAGCTCATGTGCCGAATGTAACGCTACTTCAGCAGGGACGCGACGACGTTGATCGTCACCGCGAGCAGGACGGCGACGAAGACGAACGAGATCAGCGCCTGCCTGATCGCCGTCCGCCGGATCGCCTTCGTCTCGAGGTTCGTGTCCGAGACCTGGAAGGTCATCCCGATCGTCCAGGCGAGGTAGAAGAAGTCGTGGTAGTCGGGCGGCTCCGACTCGTTGAAGTCGATCCCGCCGATCGGGTCGCCGTAGTAGAGGTCGCCGTAGCGCAGGGTGTAGACCGTCTGCACCGTCTGCCACGAGAGCACCACGGCCACGACGGCGAGGATGATGAGCAGGACCTTCGTGACGCCGTGACGGCCGCCGGCCTCGTGGACGAGATAGAAGATCGCGATCAGGCTCGCGACGGCGGCGGCGAGGACGACGAAGTCGGCCGAGAAGCGCGAGAAGTCCTCCTCGCGGGCATTCGCCTTCGTCCGCTCGGGATTCATGCGGAGGATCCGCGGCAGGATGGCGACGGCGATCACGACCGCGGCGACCGACCAGCCGGCGGACACGGCGACCGCCCACTGAGCTCCGAGCGCCAGCACCACTCCGAGCGTCGCGCCGCCGGCCACGACCGCCGCCACGTCGCGACGCTTCGTCCGCTGGCGACGGGTCGTGTGCGGCATGGGCGGAAGGATCGCATCTCACGGCGCCGCGGACGGCGACGTTTGTGTCAATGATGGAAGCCGTGCGAGTCCCTCCGTTCGAGCGGTTCTACGAGGAGCAGCGAGGCCCGGTGCTGGCCCAGCTGCGAGGGATGCTCGGACGCGACGCCGCCGAGGATGCCTTCCAGGAGACCTTCCTGCGCGCGCTGCGTGCGTACCCGACGCTGCGCCACGGCCGCCACCTCCGCGCCTGGGCGCTGCAGATCGCCCGCAACGTCGCGATCGACGCGCTCCGGCGGACACGGATCACGTCGGCGGACGTGCCGGATCTCGAGTCGGTCGACGAGCCGCTGCCCTACGAGGAGCTGCGCCGGCTGACCGACAGCCTGCCGCAGAAGGAGCGCGCCGCCGTGTTCCTGCGCTACGGCTACGACCTCAGCTACGAGGAGATCGGCAACGCCCTCGGGCAGTCGCCGGAAGCTGCGCGCCAGGCGGCCTCGTCCGGCGTGCGCCGACTCCGCCGAAAGGAGCTCTCATGACCGTTCCTGCCACGCTCGATCGGCGCTTCCGCGACGCCGCCGCGGCGGCCGGGCTGCTCGACGTCGCGTACGAGCTGCACGACTCGCCGGTCGGGACGCTGTTCGTCGCCGTCACCGACCACGGCGTCTGCGAGATCCACTACGACGCCGATCCCGCCGCCGAGGCCGACCGGCTCGCCCGTCACTTCGGCGCCCGCGTGCTGCGCTCGCCGCGGCCGACCGATGACGCCCGCCGGCAGCTCGACGAGTACTTCGCCGGCACGCGCCAGGACTTCGAGCTCGAGGTCGACCTCCGCCCCGCCCGCGAGTTCGGGCGCGCCGTGCTCGAGCAGCTCGCCCGCGTGCCGTACGGCGAGCTGACGACGTACGGCACGCTCGCCGAGCGCGCCGGGAAGCCGCGCGCCGCGCGGGCTGTGGGGACGATCATGAACCGGAACCCGATCCCGATCGTGCTCCCCTGCCACCGCGTCGTCGGCTCGTCCGGATCGCTCGTCGGATACGCCGGCGGGCTCGACCGGAAGCGCCTGCTGCTCGAGCTCGAGGGCGCCCTTCAACCAAATTGAGACAGGTGCCATAGTGGTGGCTCCACGAGGCAACAAGGGGAGGCATCGCATGAGGCACGTTCTCGCATTTGCCGCCGCGGCAGCCGTCGCTGTTCTGCTCGCCGCGCCGCCGGCCGGGGCGACCTCGACGAAGGGGCCGACGCTGAAGTCGCTCGCCGCGCAAGTCAAGGCGCTCCAGAAGCAGGTCACGACGCTGAAGAAGCGGGCCGGGCAGGACGAGGCCCTCCTCAGCGCAGGTATCGCCTACACCGTCTGCTCGACCGCCGTCACGGCCGACGTGATCCAGGACACGTTCACGTCCTTCGACGCCCGGCAAGGCGTGTTCTTCGGCGCGCAGACGCCGGTGAACGACTACTCCGCGTGCCAGGGCTTCCAGATCGTGCGGGCGCACAACCAGAGCCCGCCGAACACCAACGTGATGCGAGCGCTGCTCGACATCTTCAAGCCGCGCTCACTTGCCTCGCACCAGAGCGGCGTGGATCTGACCAGTCAGCTCGGCCACGCGTTCGGTCAGTTCCTTGTCCTGTCGAGTCAGCTCCGTATTCGACTCCAGTAGTTGCTGCAGCTTGTCCGTCTCGGCCCGGAGCGCGGCGACGCGCTCCGCGGCCGAGCGCTCGACCTCGTCGTGCCGCTTCTCGGCCGTGTCCGAGGAGACCTTGTCCCGCTCGGCCTGACGGGTCTGCGCGAGCAGGATCAGCGGCGCGGCGTACGCCGCCTGCGTCGAGAAGGCCAGGTTCAGCAGGATGAACGGGTACGGGTCCCAGTGCTGGATGACCGCGATCGAGTTGAGGATCAGCCAGACGACGACCACGATCGTCTGGCCGACGATGTACTGCGGCGTCCCGAAGAACCGCGCCGTGTGCTCGGCCCAGCGGCCGAAGGCGTCCTCACCGAACGTGCCGTGGTGCGCCATGTGATCCCGCCGCCGGGGCACGGGCCCAGGCTAGGTTCGGCGGCGGACGGTTACGACTCGTTCAGCAGCACCTGCGCGTCGTCCAGGTCGGCCGGGTCGACCAGGATCTCGCGCGTCCCGCCCTCGCCGCCGAAGTTCTCGAACGCCGAGTCGTCCTCGTCGGTCGGCCGGTGTGCGCACTTGATCCCGTTCGCGCGCAGCAGGCCGCAGAGGACCTCGGCCTCGGGCTCGCCGGGAACGGTCGTGACGCGAACGGGCTCGGCCATCGCGGCGGAGCCTATCCGCTAGGCGGACCGGATCACCTCGTACTCGGCGAGCAGGCGGTAGCCGACGCCCCACACATTGAGCACGCAGTCGTCGGCGCCGGCGAGCGCGAGCTTGCGGCGCAGGCGCGACGCGTGCGAGTCCAGCGTGCGCGTGCGGCCGAGCGAGCGGTAGCCCCAGACCTCGCGCAGCAGTTCCTCCTTGGTGAAGACGCGCGTCGGCTCCGTCGCCAGCTTCACGAGCAACTCGTACTCCTTGGCCGAGAGCGCGACCGTCAGGCCGTGCACGGTCACGCCGCGCGTGACGCGGTCGACGGCGATCGGCCCGGCGGCGAGCCGTTTGCGCGACGCCGGGTGCGTCCGCCGCAGGACGGCGTGGATCCGCGCGACCAGCTCCTCGTAGTGGAACGGCCGCGGGACGAAGTCGTCGCACCCGCGCTCGAAGGC
>DASSQG010000183.1:0-2633 GCA_035702625.1 Gaiellaceae bacterium
TCGCTCCAGCGCCGGATCCGGAAGTACGCGATCCCCAGCGCCTCGCGAATCGAGGCCTTGTCCGGCTCCCGCCGCTTCGCCTTCTCGAGGGCAACCGTGGCCTGCGCCGGCATGCCTGCCTTGAGGTGGCGGCGGCCGCGCGGGAAGAGGCTGTACGTCGACTCGCTCATGCGATCCCACGTTCCAGTGAAGCCGATGCGTCAACCGCGACCGCCCGGCGTGCGAGGGAGCGCAGCGAGAACAGGCCGCGGAGCCGCTCCCCTCGCGTGAGGCTGCGTCGCGCCTCGCCGAGGAGCGCTCGCAGCTCCCGGCGCGCTATCGCTGCCCCGGCCGCCGCCTCTCCGTCCGGGGCGAAGCGAGCCGCGGTGGCCGCATTGACGAACGCCGCGGACTCGACGCCGAGCGTGTCCTGGACAAGCTCCCCGAGCTCCCGCAGCGTCGCGCTCTGCGGCACGTCGATCCGCTGGTCGACGAGGAAGGCCTCGAGCTCCTCGCGGCAGGCGGCGGCGACTCGGCGCGGATCGCGGTGGGAGCGGCGGCGCAGCCGGATCCCGGCCTTCGTCACCACGATTCCGCCCCCGGCCGCGGTGAGAACGACCAGCAGGAGCAGAAGGGGCAGCGCGCGGCCGCGACCGCCTCCACCGGTGCTCGCCGGCGGCACACGAGAGTCCCCGTGGGCGTGCGGCCCGCCGAGCCCGTTCTGGCGGCTCAGCTTGCCGGCCACAGCCGACCTCCCGCCGGAACCTGCGATGCCGCGGAACGTCGGCGCCGCCGGCGGCTTGCCACTGCCGACGGGAGTGCTCGTGCCGGGCAGCGTGGGGACCCGTGCCGAGCCCGGCGCCGGCGGGGTCGGGTCGAACGGGACCCAGCCGTACCCCTCGAACCAGACCTCGACCCAGGCGTGCGCGTCGGTGTCGGTGACCAGCCAGGCATGGCGGCTTGCGCTGTACGCCGCGCCGGCGAACCCGACGGCGACCCGCGAGGGAATCCCGAGGTAGCGGAGCATCAAGGCCATCGCGCCTGCGAAGTACTGGCAGTAGCCGGCGCGCGTCTGCGTGACGAAGTTGACGAGCGGCGGCGCAATCACGGCCGGATGGTTCGAGTAGCGGAAGTGGCCGGAGGCGACGAACCAGTTCTCGAGCCGTGCGACCGCGTCGTAGGGCGTGCGGGCGCCGCCTGCCACCTGCTCGGCGAGACGTGCGAGCGGCCGGTACTGGTAGAGGTCCGGATTCACCGTGAGCAGGCCGTGCACCGACTCGGCGCGGTCCTTGGTTCCGAACGCCGGCATCGCCACGCCGCGTCCGACAGCGAAGAAGTCGTCGCGGGCCAGCGCCGGCGGGTAGTCCGGTGGCGAGCGGCGCAGCTGGGCAGCGGTCGCCTGCGGGTCGTAGCTCCAGACCGTGTACTGAAAGCCGCGCGGGAGGTCCTGCTGACGCGAGGCGATGCCGCCCGCCGCGACGGTGAGCGGGGCGCCGCCCGCGGCGAAGCGGATGGGGATGCTGCCGCCGACGAGGTGCCTGTCGGCAAGCGCCTCTACCGTCACGAGCTCGCGCGTCTGGTTGCCCGGGCGGCGGGCCGCCGGAGGCTCGAGGAAGTCGCCCGCTCGGGGTCGCCCGATCGCCCACCTGTCCCCGACGAAGTCGTCGAGGACCGCGGCACGAAGGTACGTCGGCCGTAGATCCGACCTGACCTCGAGGACGACCGTGGGATGCACGGGCCAGTTGAGGCCGCCGTACTGCACATCCCAGACGAAGCCGACCCGGACAGAACCGGTAGCCCCGCCGGCCAGGTTCCAGGACTGCCAGTGCACGAGCCCGTGGCGCGCCGCGGTGGCGGATCCGACTGCGACCGCCCCTGCGGCAACAAGCGCTATCGCAGGCAGCGCGAGCGCAGGGACGCGACGCGAGCCGAGGCCGGCGAGCACGACGAGGGCGGCGGCCAGAATCGCGGCTCCCATCGCGATCCCGTGCGACGGCCCGAGGAGCGTCCCGGGCCAGCCGGCTCCCACGAGGACCGCAGCGGCCGCGGCGATGGGCGTTCGCTCCGCCGCGAGCAGCGCGGCAACGAGCGAGAAGCCGAAGAGCGCCGCGAGCACGAGCTCACCCATTGCCGCGTGCAGGCGCGGGTCGAACGGGAGGTGCGTGCCGTAGAAGTCCGAGAAACCGTTGCCGAACCGCGTTCCGACGGTCGAGAACCCGTCCACCGCGCGCCAGGGCAGGAGGTCGACGCCGAAGACGATTCGCGCGGCAAGCAGCGTCGCGGCCACGGCAGCGAGCAGGCGCAGCCGGCGTCGTTGCGGCGCGGCCGCCCCGAGGGCGAGCGCGAGGAGCGCGAGCGGCCGCCAGAGGGGAGCGATCGGCTGCTCCAGCCGCAGCCACGCCCACGCGACGACGAGGAGGGCCGGGACCATGACGCCGGTCGTCCGGAGCGCTCTACGCATGCGCGTGCTCCTCCGCGGTCACTCCCGCGAGCGACGTGGCGAGGTCGTCTCCCCGGCGCACGACTGCGATCGGCACGCCGGCGGCCCGCAGCCGAAGCAGCGCAGGTTCCGGGCGACGAGCGCGCCCGGCGAAGCTTCCGGCCTCGACGTGGACGAGCGCAACCGCGCGGCGGGTGAGTGCGCGCTCGAGCAG
>DASSQG010000184.1:0-7665 GCA_035702625.1 Gaiellaceae bacterium
GTCCTCTCCAGTCGCTAGGATGCGGCTACCGCGGAAAGGAGGTGGTCCGAGCGTGAATTCATCAAGTACGGGCAGTGGAGGTACCAGCGGGTAGAGGTGCCGTCCCCGGGACCTACGGGGAACCGCCTAGCCAGCGTGGGGGGCTCGCGAATCGCGCCGCCGGTGTGACTACCAGCATCGGCCGGAAGCGCCTCTACCACTACGACGCTGGTAACCGGATCAGGGGCCGTCTTCGGGCGGCCCCTTTTCTTTGTCCGTTTCGGCCACGGCCCAGGGACTGTCCCCAGGGCATGTCCGAACCGGACACGGCTTCCGCAGCGCCGGTAGCGCGATCCGCTCGGACAGGCTTCGCACCGCCGCCACTTCGGCCGTGTCCCAGGGACAGTCCCTGGGTTAGACGGCGCGGCGCAGCTGCTCGTCCAGCGGGACGAGCGGCAGCTTGAACGTGCGGACGGCGTCGTCGTTCGAGACGACGTTGTCGCCGTGCTCGAGCATCGTCAGCAGGTCGCGCGTCAGCGGGATGTTCCCCGGCAGGCGTTCCGTGACGAGTGCGTTCACACGCATCAAACGCGTCGGGACGTGGACGCTCGGACGGCGCTGGCCGAGCGAGCGCTTCAGCTGCTGCCAGAACTCGTTCCAGCTGACGACGTCGGGGCCGCCGAGCTCGAACGTGCGGTTCGCGGCGTCCGCCGCGTCGACCGACTGCGCGAAGTAGGCGCCGACGTCGTCGATCCAGATCGGCTGGATCCGCTGCTGCCCCGAGCCGATGATCGGCGTCACCGGCGTCAGCTTCGCGAGCTTCCTGAACGTCGGCAGGATGCCGCCGTCGCGGGCGAAGACGAAGCTCGGGCGGAAGATCGCGTGCTCGAGCCCCGACGCGTGCACCATCTGCTCCTGCTCCCACTTGGCGTGGTAGTAGGGCACCAGGTCCTTCGTCTCCTCGCTCGTCCCGAGCGCGCTCATCAGTACGAAGCGCCGCACTCCGGCCTCCTGCGCCGCGGCCACGAGGTCACGCGTGCCCTGCTCCATGATCTGCCGGAACCGCTCCTCGCCTCCTTGCCGAATGGCGACGAGGTGCACGACGACCTCGGCGCCCTCGACCGCGCGCCGCAGGCTCTCGCGGTCGGTCATGTCGCCCTGCGCGAGCTCGGCGCCCCAGGCGGCGAGCGTCGTGGCGGAGCGGCCGCTCGGTGTGCGCACCAGCGCCCGCACCGGCTTGTCGCGCTCGCGCAGCGCGTGCACGACGCGCGGCCCTATGAAGCCGGTACCTCCTGTGACCAGGATCACGACTCGATTCTACGGGCGTGCTGCGCTAGGCTCGATCCGAGGGGACTGCGGCAGATGGGCAGGTCGGTCATCACGGTGTTGGCCCTGGCGTGCATTGCGCTCGCCGCTGCGTCTGCGCGCGCGCAGCCGGAGCCCGCGGGCCAGGCCGTGCTTGCTCCGTCGGTCTCCGCGACGCGCGCCGTGCCCTCGGGCTCGACCACGAGCTTCACCGTCAGCTGCCCGGCGGGCTTCACGGCCGTCAGCGCCGGGATCAGCACGCCCGCGCCGGGCACCGCGGTGCTGGCGATCGCACCGGTCGGGTTGTCTGCGTACCGCTTCCGCATCGCCAATCCGGCGAGGAACGACGACCAGCGCGTCACGGTCGTCGTCGCGTGCCGGAAGATCCGCGCCGGCGGCTCGAGGTTCGTCCTCGGCCTGAAGCCGCTCAAGCGTAAGGTCGTCGTCGTGCCGGCCGGCAAGACAGCGTCGGCCACCCTGCCGTGCCCGAAGGGGACGACGCCCGCGAACGGCGGCTTCGCCTTCGGGAGCACGACCCTCTCGGTCAGGAGCGAGACCTCGACGCTGACGAGGGCGTCCTACGGCTTCGCGAACTCCGGCCCCCGCGCGCGCCGGGCGACCGTCTACGGCGCCTGCCTGACACTGTTCCGCGCGGCCGGGGCGCCGTTCGAGCAGCTCCACGTCCAGGTCACGACGTTCCGCGTGCCGCTGGGCAACGGCCAGCAGACGCTCGGCCGCTCGTGCCGCGGCGGCTGGTTCTCGCTCGATGCCGGTTACGCGCTGCGTGCGCCCTCGACGAGGCTGGACGGCGCCGTCACGACCGCCCACGGCGGCCGCTGGAAGCTGACGAACCCGACCGACGCTGCGGTCCTGGCCGACGTCCAGGTCGCCTGCGGTCGGCTCGGCCCGTAACGGGCTAGCCGTCGAAGTTCTGCCAGTACCGGCTGGGTGTCGGCCCTTGCTGTCCCTGGTACTTCGAGCCGAGCCCGCCGGACCCGTACGGGGTCTCGGCCGGCTCGGTCAGCTGCACGAACGACAGCTGCCCGATCTTCATGCCGTGGTAGATCGTGATCGGGAGGTTCGCGACGTTCGAGAGCTCGAGCGTGACGTGGCCGTCCCAGCCGGGGTCGATGAAGCCGGCGGTCGAGTGGATCAGCAGCCCGAGCCGGCCGAGCGACGACTTCCCCTCCAGGCGGGCCACGAGGTCGTCCGGCAGCGTCACGCGCTCGAGCGTCGAGCCGAGCACGAACTCGCCCGGATGGAGGATGAACGGCCGGTCGCCGTCGATCTCGACGAGCTCGGTCAGCTCCTCCTGCGGCTCCTTGACGTCGATGAACGGGTACCGCGCGTTGTGGAAGACGCGGAAGAAGCGGTCGACGCGCACGTCGACGCTCGACGGCTGGAGCAGCGCCTCGTCGTAGGGGTCGATCCCGATCCGACCCTCCGCGAGCAACCGCCTGATCGTCCGGTCGGAGAGGACCACGGGGCGATTCTAGAGTCGCCTCCGGGGTACGTCCCGTGCATGAGCGTTATGCACGTATGCAACTGGCCGGTCGCTGAGGTATCGTCAGCTCGATGGCAGTGACGCGCGCGATCGAGCTTCGCACGGAGATCCCGGGGCCGAAGTCGCAGGAGATCCTGGAGCGGAAGGAGGCGGTCGTCGCCGAGCCGCTCTCGATCTTCCTCCCGGTCGTCGCCGACCATGGGCAGGGCGCGACGCTGACCGACGTCGACGGCAACACGTTCCTCGACTTCACGGGCGGCGTCGGCTGCCTGAACGTCGGCCACGCGCATCCGCAGGTCGTCGCGGCGGCGCAGGAGCAGCTGTCGCGCTTCGCGCACACCGACTTCACGATCGTCCCGTACGAGGTCTACGTCACCCTCGCCGAGCGGCTCTGCGAGCTCGCGCCCACGCGGAAGCCCGCGAAGGCGGCGTTCTTCAATGCGGGCACCGAGGCCGTCGAGAACGCGGTCAAGTTCGCCCGCGCGTACACCGGCCGCCCGGCCGTGATCGGCTTCGAGGGCGGCTTCCACGGCCGCACGCTGCTCTCGCTGACACTGACGTCGAAGACGCACCCGTACAAGGCGGGCCTCGGGCCGTTCGCGCCCGAGGTCTACCGCGTGCCGTTCCCGAACGAGTACCGCGGGCCGAGCGCGGCCGAGGCGCTTGCCGCGCTGGAGCGCGCGCTAGTCACGACGGTCGCGGCCGAGACGGTCGCGGCGATCGTGCTCGAGCCGGTGCAGGGCGAGGGCGGGTTCGTCGTCGCGCCGCCGGCGTTCGTCGAGGGCGTGCGGCGCATCTGCGACGACAACGGGATCGTGCTCGTGGCCGACGAGGTGCAGACCGGTTTCGGCCGCACGGGCCGGATGTGGGGCATCGACCACTACGACGTCGAGCCCGACCTGATCACGATCGCGAAGTCGATCGCCGCCGGCCTGCCGCTCTCGGGCGTGCTCGGCAAGGCCGAGATCATGGACGCGCCGGGCGACTCGGCGGTCGGCGGCACCTACGTCGGCAACCCGGTCGCGCAGGCCGCCGCGCTTGCCGTCCTCGACGTGTTCGAAGAGGAGGGGCTGAACGACCGCGGGGCCGCGATCGGCGAGACGATCCGCTCGCGCATGCACGCCTGGCAGGAGCGCTGGGATGCGATCGGCGACGTCCGCGGGCTCGGCGCGATGCTCGCGATCGAGCTCGTGCACGACCGCGACACGAAGAACCCGGCGCCCGACGTCGCGAGCGCGGTCGTCGAGGCGGCCGCCGAGCGCGGCCTCCTGCTGCTGAAGTCCGGGATCTACTCGAACTGCATCCGCGTGCTCGTCCCGCTCGTCATCTCCGACGCGGAACTCGACGAGGCGCTCGGCGTCTGGGAACAGGCGCTCGAAGCCGTGTTGGCTTAGCTCTCACGTCCACGGGCACAATTCGGGGGTTGTGGTCGGCGAGCTGATCGCAGGGCGCTACGAGCTGGAGGAGCTCGTCGGTACCGGGGGCATGTCGAGCGTCTACCGCGCGCACGACCGGCTGCTCGAACGCGACGTCGCCCTCAAGGTGCTGCACCAGCGGTTCACGGCCGACGACGACTACGTCGAGCGCTTCCGGCGCGAGGCCCGCTCGGTCGCGCAGCTCTCGCATCCGAACATCGTCACGGTGATCGACCGCGGCGAGCAGGACGGGCGCCAGTTCATCGTCTTCGAGTACGTCGAGGGCGAGAACCTGAAGACGCTCGTCGAGCGCGACGGGCCCTTGCCCGAACACGAGGCGATCGGCCTGACGCTGCAGGTCGCGCGCGCACTCGGCTTTGCGCACGAGAACGGGCTCGTCCACCGCGACGTCAAGCCGCAGAACGTGCTGTTGAACGGGAACGGCGAGGCGAAGGTGACCGACTTCGGGATCGCCCGCTCGCTCGAGGTACACGGCGGGCTGACGCAGACGGGCACCGTCCTCGGCACGAGCGACTACATCGCGCCCGAGCAGGCCCGTGGCTCACGCGCGAACGCCCAGAGCGACATCTACTCGCTCGGCGCGGTCCTCTACGAGCTGCTCACGGGCGACGTGCCTTTCCCCGGCGACAACTTCGTCGCGGTCGCGATGCGGCACATCAACGAGCCCGTTCCGAGCGTCCGCGAGCAGCGCCCCGATGTCTCCCCGCGCCTCGACGCGGTCATCCGACGCGCGATGGCGAAGGACCCGCGCGACCGTTTCGGCTCCATGGACGAGCTCTGCCGCGAGCTCGAGGCGTGCCTCGAGGACGAGAGCGGGGTGTCCGGCGCGCAGACGATGGTCGTGGCGCCGCCGCGGAGACCGAGCCGAAGCGAGCGCCGCGCGGCTCGCCCGCCGGCCGGGCGCCCGAGCGTCTGGCCGCTGCTCGTGCTCCTCGCGGGCCTGGCCGTACTGGCCGGCATCCTCGCCGCAGTCTTCGCCTTCACCGGCTCGGGCGACCGCATCACCAACTTCGTACGTCACAAGACGACGCCCGCGGCGAGCGCGACCACCGTGCAGCTGAACGGCGTCGGCGCGTACGACCCGTACGGCGATCAGACCGAGCACGACTCCGTCGCCGGCAACGCGACCGACGGCAACCCCGGCACCTACTGGAACACCGAGCACTACTCCGGCGGGCTGAACAAGCCGGGCGTCGGCCTCGTCCTCGACGCCGGCGCGAGCAAGCGGCTGACGGAGCTGGCGATCCGCAGCGGAACCCCTGGCTTCACCGGCGTGATCAAGTCGGGCCCGGCCAAGGGCGGCCCGTTCGCGACCGTCTCCTCCTCGCAGACGGTGAGCGGCTCCGCGACGTTCACGCTGCACGGCGGCAGCGCCCGCTACTACGTCGTCTGGATCACGAACCTCGGCCCAAACTCGTCGGTCGAGATCGACGAAGTGACCGCGAAGAGTCGCTAGAACTGCAGGCGCGAGCGGCGCTCGTGCCGGTCGAGGGCTAGCTGGACGAGCCGGTCGACGAGTTCCGGGTAGGGCACGCCCGAGGCCTCGAACAGCTTCGCGTACACGCTCGTCGCGGTGAAGCCCGGGATCGTGTTCAGCTCGTTGACGAGCACCTCGCCGTCCGCGCCGACGAAGAAGTCGACGCGGGCCATCCCTTCGCATTCGCCGGCGACGAACGCCTGCACGGCGAGGTCGCGGACGCGCTCGATCGTCTCCTCGGGCAGCCGCGGCGGGATGACGAGGTCCATGCCGCCCTCCTCGTACTTGGCCGAGTAGTCGTACCAATCCTCGCCGCTGAAGCCGTGCGAGTCGATCTCGCCCGGTAGCGACGCCTCGGGGTGCTCGTTGCCCAGCACGCCGCACTCGACCTCGATTCCGTCCACGAACTCCTCGACCAGCACCTTCTCGTCGTGCCTGAAGGCGAGCTCGACGGCGGCCGCGAGTTCCTCGTCGTCGTGCGCCTTCGAGATGCCGACCGACGAGCCGAGCCGCGCCGGCTTGACGAACACGGGAAAGCCGAACGGGTTTCGAGGCTCGTCGCCCAGCCGGAGCGTGACGTTTCTCGTCACCGGGATGCCGCGGTCGCGCATGACGGCCTTGAAGACGTCCTTGTCCATCGCGAGCGCGGAGCCGAGCACGCCCGCGCCCACGTAGGGCACGCCGGCGAGCTCGAGCAGCCCCTGCACGGTCCCGTCCTCGCCGAACGGACCGTGCAGGACCGGGAAGACGACGTCGACCTCGCCGAGCGTCGCCGGCACCTTCGAGGTAGGCACCGGCAGCGTCTCGGCTGTCGTGCCGTTCTCGCCCGTCCCGAGCTCCCAGCGTCCGTCGCGGCCGATCGCAACGCTGACGGTGTCGTAGCGCTCGGGATCGAGCGCCTCCATCACCGAGCGCGCCGACGCGAGCGAGATGTCGTGCTCGGACGACCGTCCGCCGAGGAGCACGGCGACGCGGACGCGTCGGCTCACGGCGTGGCGGGTGGGGGCGGCGGCGCCTGCGCGGCCTGGCGGCCGACCGTGATCGTGACCGTCGAGCCCTGCTTCGCCTGCGTGTTGCCGGTCGGGCTCTGGCTCAGCACAATCCCAACGAGGCCCGGGTCGTTCACGTCCTGCTGCTGCACCTGCACGGTGAAGCCGGCCGCCTGCAGGGTCGACTTCGCCGACGCCTGATCCTGGCTCGTCACGTCCGGCACGGTCGACGTCTTCGGGCCCTTCGAGACGCTGAGCGTGATCGTCGACCCCGCCGGGGCGCGGTTCGGCGTCTGGTCGACGACCGTGCCCTTCGGCTGGTCGCTGTCGACGTCCGTTCGCTTGACGCCGAAGCCCTGTCCCTGCAACGACGCCGCGGCCTGGTCGTACGGCATCCCGACGACGTTCGGGACGTCGACCTCGGCCGGCCCGGACGAGTAGTTGATGCGCACGGAGCTGCCCTTCTCGACCACCTTCCCGGCCGGCGGATCCTGTCCGGTCACCGTGTCCACGGGCTTGTTCGACGGAACGGGATATGCCTTCGGGTTCAGGCCGGCGTTGGCGAGCGTGCTGATCGCGGCGTCACGGTTCTGGCCGACCACGCTCGGCACGGCGACCGTCGGCGGCCCCTTCGACACGATCAGCTGGACGCTCTGGCTCTTCTGTACCTTCGTGCCGGCATCGGGGCTCTGGCTGATGACCGTGCCCTTGGGGACGTCGGTGCTGGACTCGCGGGAGACGTTCGGCACGAGGCCCGCGTCGTTGATCTTCTTGACCGCGAGATTCTCTTGGAGCCCGGAGACCAGAGGCACCGCGACCGGTTTGTTCGCGGCAAGCTGATCCTGGATCTTCGTGTACGCGAACCAGGCCGCTGCGCCGGCGGCGATCAGCAGCAGGATCGAGAGCACCCACGGCCAGACCGGCCGCCGCCGCCGCGGCGGTCCCTCGTAGCCGTAGTAGCCCGCCGGTGGCGTC
>DASSQG010000185.1:0-7021 GCA_035702625.1 Gaiellaceae bacterium
CGCGCTCGCGCCGGTGCCGCCGAAGACCTGCGGCACGCCGAGCGCGTTCAGGTAGCCACGGATGGCGAGGTTGTGCTCGGTGCCGACCGTGTTGAAGATCGCGAAGACCTTGTCCTGCTGGACGAGCTCGCGGGTCTGCTCGATCGTCTTCGACGGGTCGTAGGCGTCGTCGCGGTAGACGTACTTGATCTTCCGCCCGTTGACGCCGCCGTGCGCGTTGACGTACTTGAAGTACGCGTTCGCGCCCGGGCCGACGGTGCCGAACGGCGAGGCGGGGCCGCTGAGCGGAACCGTGCCCCCGATCAGGATCTGGTCGGAGGTGATGCCCGGGTCGCCGGCGGAGCCGCCCGCGGCCGGCAATGCGAGCGCCGCGGCCGCGAGCACGACGAGCCCGAGCGTCTTCACCGCGAGACCGGGGTCTTCAGCAGCGGGAGCGTCAGCCTGGCCGCGCCGACGGTCGCGCGTGCGGAGCTCGGCATCGGCAGGTTCAGGTAGAGCAGGTTGCCGGCGTTCTGCGCTGTCGAGCTGGAGGCGATCGTCAGCGTGAGCCGCGAGCCGCGCTTGATCAGCGTCGCCGTGTCGATCAGCCGGATCGTCAGGTGCCGCGTCCCTGTGAGCCCGGCCGTGTTGACGCCGCCCTCGCTGACGATCGTCTCGGAGCCCTTGCGGGTCGCCGCGAGGACGGCGACGAGCCGGGACCAGCCGCCGCTCAGCTTCACGGTCACACGCACCGTGGCGGAACCGAACGTCTCGGCGTTCCCGGTGAAGGAGCCGCTCGTGCGCTGCGCACGGCCGGCGCCGGCGAGCCGGTCGTTGCCGGGCAGCGGCACGGTGAGCGCGCGGGTCGGCGGCAGCTTCGAGTACGTGCGAGTGTGGCCGCGCCACGGGCTCGGCGCCAGCGTGATCGGCGCGATCGCCGGCGTCCCGCCGCCGAGGTACTTCGTGAACCACGCGAGGCCGAGGCTCGTCACCCGGCCGAAGTCCGGCCCCGGGAAGGTCGACGGCGCGTGCCCGAAGTCGCCGACGTAGAGCCGCTTCGGCCCCTTCAGCAGCGCGTAGCCGGCCTTGGCCTGCGAGATGTCGAAGGCGAAGTCGCGGCGCCCCTGGAACATGAACACCGGCGTCGTCACCTTCGAGAGCAGCTTGCGGCTCGAGCGCGCGTCGGCCCACGTCTTGAGCGCGTTGAGGTTGCGGCTGGCGAGCGCGTCGTCGCGAATCGCGGTCACGGACGGATCGAGCCGGTTGCTCGGCACCGAGCTGACGAAGTTGAAGATCGCGCCCGACTTGGCGAGGCTCTGGGGGGCGAGCGCGCTGTAGAGGTCGGTCCAGGTCTCGACCGTCTCGACCGCCTTCCACGGCACACCCTGCACGAGCGAGCGCAGCACGGCGCCGCCGCCGAGAGAGATGCCCCAGGCGCCGATCCTCGTCCTGTCGATCTCGGGCCGCGCGGCGAGCTGGTCGTAGACCTCCTGCGCGTCCTGGATCTCGCGCGGGCCGTCGATCGACACGAGCCCGCCAGACTGGCCGTGGCCGCGCATGTCGAAGGCGAGCACCGCGAAGCGGCTGTCGAAGCGCTGCGCGACGGCGGCCAGGTCCTGCCGCTTCCCGCCGAGGCCGTGGAAGAGCACGATCGCCGGGTAGCCGGCCGGCGGCGGCGCGTTGGCCGGCTCGTAGAGCGTCGCCGCGAGGTCGACGCCGTCGTCCATGTGCAGGGTCAACTCCTGCGTCCCCGCGGACGCGCGGCCGGCCGCGACGAGCGCGACCAGCGCAGAGCAAGCGATCAGGGCGACCCTCCGACCCAAAGCGCCCGAAGCCTACCCCGAGGAGGGCTCGGCGAAATGGCGTCTGTGCTGCCGGAACGCGCTGCTCGCCCCGATGCTGCGTCCTCAGTCGCGCCCGTACCTCCGGTACGAGCACTCCCTGCGTCCTTGCCTCGGAACGACCAGCGCGCTCCGGCAACGAGCGCCATCCCGCCAAGCCCTCCTAGAATCGGCCCGTGGATCCCCGGCCGGTCGGCGTGTTCGACTCGGGCGTGGGCGGCCTGACCGTCCTGCACGAGTGCCTCGTGACGATGCCGCACGAGGACTTCGTCTACCTCGGCGACCACGCGCGGCTGCCCTACGGCCCGCGGCCGCTGGCGGAGATCCGAGGCTTCGCCCGCGAGATCGCCGCCTACCTCGCCGCGCAGGACGTGAAGCTCGTGCTCGTCGCGTGCAACTCGGCCACCGGCGCCGCGCTGCCGCAGCTGCAGGAGGAGCTCGAGGTGCCGGTCGTCGGCGTGATCACGCCCGAGGCGCACGCGGCGGTGCAGGCCACGCGCAACCGCCGGATCGGCCTGCTTGCGACCCAGGCGACGGTCGACGCCGGCCGCTACGCGGAGCTCGTGCACGCGCTCGACGCGGGCGCCGAGCTGGTGCCGGTGCCGTGCCCGCGGCTCGTGCCCCTGATCGAGAGCGACGACCCGTTCTCGGCGGAGACGACCGACGCGGTGCGCGAGTACGCGCAGCCGCTGAAGGACGCCGGGGTCGACACGGTCGTCCTCGGCTGCACGCACTACCCGCTGATCCGGCCGATCTTCCAGCGCGTCTTCGGCCGCGGCGTGACGCTCGTCTTCTCGGCCGAGGAGACGGCGCGCGAGGTGGCCGAGACGCTCGCGCGCAAGGGAATCGAGAACGACGAGGCGCGCGAGGGCTCCTACCGCTTCCTGACGACCGGCGACCCGGCCGCGTTCCGCGCGCTCGGCGAGCGCTTCCTGCAACTGCCGCTGGGCGAGGTCGAGCACGTCGCCGTCGCGGATCTCGTTGCCGTATGAGGGAAGGCAGGCGTTACGACCAGCTCCGTCCCGTCGAGATCCAGGTCGACTACCTCGAGCAGCCGATGGGGTCGGTGCTCTACTCGCAGGGGAAGACGAAGGTGCTCTGCACGGCGTCGCTCGACGAGGGCGTGCCGCGCTGGCTGCGTGACTCCGGCCGCGGCTGGCTGACGGCCGAGTACTCGCTCCTGCCGGCCTCGACCGGCGAGCGCACGCAGCGCGAGGCGAGCGCCGGCAAGCAGAAGGGCCGCACGGTCGAGATCCAGCGGCTGATCGGACGCGCGATCCGCTCGGTGCTCGACTTCGAGACGCTCGGCGAGCGCACGCTCTGGCTCGACTGCGACGTCCTGCAGGCCGACGGCGGCACGCGCTGCGCGTCGATCTCCGGCGCGTACGTCGCGGCGGCGCGGGCGCTCGGTCGGGCCGGCCTCTCGCGCGTCCTGCCGGACTCGGTCGCGGCCGTCTCGCTGGGAATCGTCGACGGGGAGCTGCTGCTCGACCTCGACTACGTCGAGGACTCGGGCGCCGAGGTCGACCTGAACGTCGTCATGACCGGCGGCGAGCGGCTGGTCGAGGTGCAGGCGACTGCCGAGCGCGCGCCGTTCGACCGCGACGGGTTGAACGAGCTGCTGGACCTGGCTGCGAAGGGCATCGCCGAGATTCGCGAGGCGCAGAAGGCCGCCCTCGATGCTGCTGGGTGAAATCCCGTCCCTCTCCTGGGAGGAGGCGACGCTGCGGATCGTGATCGCCGCGGCGCTCGGGGGCGCGGTCGGGATCGAGCGGGAGCTACGCGAACACGACGCCGGCTTCCGGACGCACATGTTGGTTGCGATCGGCTCGGCGCTCTTCACGATCGTCTCGGCCTACGCGTTCCGCGACTTCCTGGTGGCCGGCGGCAATGTCGTCCGCGCCGATCCGACGCGGATCGCCGCGCAGATCGTGACCGGCATCGGCTTCCTGGGCGCGGGCGCGATCATCCGCCAGGGGCTCTCGGTGCGAGGGCTGACGACGGCGGCGACGCTGTGGGTCGTGGCCGCGATCGGCATGGCCGCCGGCGCGGGCTATTACGGCGGGGCGGTGATCACGACCGCCGTCGTGCTGATCTCGCTGTGGCCGCTGCGGATCCTGGCCAAGATGGGCACCTCCCGCTTCCGGCCGCAGACGAGCATGCTCTCCGCACAGCTGGCGGCCGGCGCGAGCCCGGGGCCGATGATCGACGAGGTCGAGCGCCTGGGCGGGCGCGTCAAGTCGGTCGAGATCAGTCACGAGGCCGATCGCCGCTCGGTGCTGCTGGAGGTGACGATGCCGCCGCGCGTCGATCCTCCGCGCGTGATCTCGGAGGTCGGCGAGCTCGACGACGTGCTGGAGGTTCGCTGGACGGATTGATCCTGCTCTGCTCGCGGAACCGCAACAAGCTGCGCGAGCTGTCCGCGCTCGGGTGGGAGCTCGACGTGCTCGATGCCGACGGCTACCCGGCGGAGGGCGAGGAGAGCTACATCGAGAACGCGCGGGGCAAGGCGCTGTACGGGCGCGAGGTCGGGCCGGCGGACGCGTGGATGCTCGGCGAGGACTCGGGGCTCGAGGTGGTCGCGCTCGGCGGCGGACCGGGCGTGCGCTCGGCGCGGTACGGGTCAGAGGGCCGCGGCGCGATCGACCGGCTCCTGCGCGAGCTCGAGGGCGTCGAGGATCGCCGCGCGCGCTACGTCTGCGAGCTCGTGCTGATCGGGCCGGACGGCCGGGAGCTGCGCGGCTCGGGCGTGCTGAAGGGGCGCATCGCCGCCGAGGCGCGCGGCTCGGAGGGGTTCGGCTACGACCCGGTGTTTCTGCCCGGCGGCGAGGAGCAGACGGTCGCGGAGCTCGGAAACGCGTGGAAGGCGGGCCACTCGCACCGAGCGCGGGCCGCGTCCGACCTGCGCGTGTCCCTTTCGGCCGTGTCCTAGGGACAGTCCCTCGGCCGTGTCCGGAACGGACACGGCCGGAAGCACCATTCGGCTCGCACGAGCGCGAAGCGTCTCGACACGCGTCCCGTTCGGCCACGCCCCGGGGACTGTCCCCGGGTCTAGGCCAATCCGGCCGCTTGCTCGAGCTCCGGCCGCCGCCGCTCCGAGAAGAGCCAGTTCACCTCGGCACCGAACACGATCACGTTCGCCATCACGTACATCCACACGAGCAACAGGGCCGGCCCGCCGAACGCCTTCAGCGCGACCACGTTGTCCGAGTAGCGGACGTACAGCGGCAGCGCCTGGAAGCTCGCCTCCAGCACCACCGCCGCGATCACCGCGCCCGGCAGGACGTCCGTGAACGTATGCGACACGTTCGTCAGGAGGTAGTAGACGGCGACGAGGAAGACGAACACGGCGATCAGCGAGACGGCCACCGAGAGCCCGTAGGCAATGTACGAGTTGCCGGCGAGGAAGTTCGCGTAGCGCTTCAGCAGGTCGAGGCCGACCGAGCCGATCAACAGCCCGACGAACAACGTCACCAGCGAGAGCAGCATCAGCGCGAAGGCGAGCAGCTTGCCGTGCAGGAACGAGCGGTTCGGCTGCCCGTAGACGATGTTGAACGCCGACTCGAGCACGCTGAAGAGCGACAGCGACGCCCACACGAGCGTCGCCGCGCCGATGATCCCGAGCGCCGTCGCGTGCTTCTGGATCTCGCGGACCGTGTGGACGATGCTCGAGATCGAGCTGCCCGGGAACGCGTGCTTCAGCTCGGTGACGAGGTAGCTCGACTCGTCGGGACGGCCCGCGAGCGACAGCAGCGAGATCGTCAGGAACAGCAGCGGTACGAACGAGAGCAGCGCGAAGTACGCGATCATGGCCGCGAGGTGCGGGCCGCGGTCGGCGAAGAACTTGCCGAGCGGCTGCGGCAATGGCGGCATCAGCCAGGAGTATGGGCTGTGTTAGCGTCAGACCATGGCGCCGGCCGCCGACGCGCTCGCCCACCTGACCGAGATCTCGAGTCAGATCGATGCTGCCGTCGTGCTCGACAGGGAGGGCACGGTGGTCGCCGCGACGGTCGACGACGACCGCGCTGGGCGGATGGCCGGGGCCGCGCTGGAGCTCTTCCGCAGGGCCGACGAGCAGCGGGAGCAAGAGCTCGTCCAGCTCGACGCGGCGCTCGAGGGCGGCAGCGTCTTCGTCGTCCGTGACGCCGATCGGCTGATCGCCGCGACCACGCGCGCCGAGCCGACCGTGGGGCTCGTCTTCTACGACCTGAAGAGCTGCCTCCGCAGCCTGGGTGAGGCGCCGCCCGAAAAGCCGAAGCCCAAGCCGAAGCGCGCGCCGGCGAAGCGCCGCACGACGACGCCGAGGAGCCGCACGACGACGCGGAAGAAGAAGGATGAGAGCGGGTAAGGCCCTTGCGGTCGGCGCCGCGCTCGGCTCGGCCGCCGGCGCGATCTTCCTCCGGCGCCGCGCGCGCAGCCGCGACCGCGTCGAGCTCTATTACGACGACGGCACGCTGGTCACGCTCGGCAAGGGCGAGCCGCAGGCCGAGCGCCTGCTCGCGCCGGCGCGCGAGCTCCTCGGCGCCGCGCGCGGGTGAACCGCGACGAGCTCGGCGCCGCGCTGCGCGAGCACGCCTACCTCGAGGGCGACTTCGTGCTCCGCTCGGGCCGTCGGTCGCGCTACTACCTCGACAAGTACCGCTTCGAGACTCGCCCCGACCTGCTCGGGCCGCTCGGCGGGCTGATCGCGGCGACGACCCGTGAGCACGAGCCCGACGCCGTCCGGCTCGCAGGCCCGGAGCTCGGGGCCGTCGCACTCGCGGCGGCGGCGTCGCTCGAGTCCGGCCTGCCGTTCCTGATCGTGCGCAAGGAGGCGAAGGAGTACGGCACTGCGAACCGGCTCGAAGGGGTGTTCGAGACGGGCGAGCGGGTATGCCTGGTGGAGGACGTGGTCACCTCCGCGGGCGCGGCGCTCGAGGCGGTCGAGGCGCTGCGCGGGGCCGGATTGGAGGTGGAGACGGCGATCTGCGTGCTCGACCGCGAGGAAGGCGGCGCGGAGGCGCTGTCGAAGAAAGGCGTGCGCTTGCAGGCGCTTTTCACTGCCTCCGAGCTGATCGGAAACAGCGCAAACCCGCATGGTTGAGCCGAAAGGCTAACCCTGCTAGGGTCTTGCGCCGAGGTTCGGCAAGCCAAGCAGGAAGAGAGGAGCGATTGTGACGAAGCAAGAGTTCGTCGATCGAGTGTCACAGAAGGCCAACCTG
>DASSQG010000186.1:0-4047 GCA_035702625.1 Gaiellaceae bacterium
TATCTCGAGGCCCGTTGTGAACCTGGACAAGCCAGGTGGGTGCCGCGTCTTCCTTGGCTCCTCGCCGCAGTCGAACGACAGCTCCCTCTCACTCGGTGTTGGTTCTACAGAGAGGCCCCGAGCACGCACAGGCTCGAGTGCACACAGTGTAGCGACGGGTTATCGCGCGAACACCCACTGGATTTGCTGGACGCCGTCGATTCCGAGCTCCTCCGCGAGCTTCGGCGTCAGGTCGAACCTCTGGCCCGGGCGGACGGGCCGACGATCGACGACGCGCGTGAGGATGTGCGGGCCGTCCTTGTAGGCGACGTACACGAGGATCCCGCACGGAAGCACGGAGTCGACGACGCCGACGGTGCTCGGCCGCAGGACGTAGCCGCAGCGCGTGCGGCTGCCGTAGCGCGGCTGCTCGGCGCCGGCGAGCGCGGTGTACCAGCCGCCGGCGACCGGCACCGGCTGCGGCAGACTGGTTCCGGCCTGGCCGTTGTCGCGTGAGGTGAGCGCGAGCGCGACGACCGCCGCCAGCAGCGCGATGCCGGCGAGCGCGACCTGCCGCTGGGCCGAGGCGGCGTTCATCTCGCGATCCCCGCGAGGCCCGCGCCGAACGCCTCACGGACGAGTGGATCGAACTCGACCGGCAGGTCGCCCGACGGATCGGCGAACTGGCGCAGGTGCAGGAGGAGCAGCCGCCGCTCTTCGGAGGCTGTGGCCTCGCCGTCCAGCGCCTCCGCGAGCCGCTCGAGCTCCCAGAGGTTCCAGGCGCGCGGGGTCGAGTCGCGCAGGGCGAGTGGAACGACCACCGGAAGCGGTTCGGGCTCTGGCTCGGGCGCCGGGTCCAGCTCGGGAGGCGGCGCCGGCACGAGCGCGATCGGGGCCGCCGGCTCCGGTTCTCGCTCGGGTCGAGGCTCCGGCTCGGATGCCACGTCGAGCTCGGCAGACGCCTCGGGCGGCGGTTCCGCGGCGTTTCGGCGGAGCTTCGTCAGCGAGCGCGGGATCTTCACCCGCTGCGCTCCTCGGGCTCCGGCTCCTCGTCGGGCCGGTCGAAGAGCTCGGCCACCTCCTGCGAGACACCGGTCTCTTCCGGCGCGTTGCGGCGTGGCAGCAGCTTCACGTGCCGCGGCGGAGGCGGCGGCTCCACCTCTTCGGCGCGCTCGTTGCGGCGCAGGAAGCCGAACCGGCGCCGGGGCGCCTCCTCTGCTTCCACCGCCTCCTCGGGTGCGGGTACGACCTCGGCGGCCGGCTCGGACTCCGGTTCCGGTTCCGGTTCCGGTTCCGGCAAAGGTTCCGGCTCCGGCAAAGCTTCCGGCAAGGGCTCTGGTTCCGGCTCGGGCGTCGCCTCGGCGACCGGCTCGAGCTCCGGCTCCGGTTCGGGTTCCGGTTCGGGCTCGGGCAGCGGTTCCGGCTCGGGCTCGGCCGCACGCTCCTCGGGCGGGGCGACGATCGTCCGTTCCTCGGGCATCGGCCAGGCCGGCTCGCCGGTGTCCTCGTCGGGCTCGGCCGGCGGCGGGAGCAGGTACGAGAGCGGCGCCCGCGAGATGCGCTCGGCCGTGAACTCGACGAGCGCGACGAGGATCCACGCCACCGCCATGATCAGGACGATGTACAGCGGGCGCAGGTCGGCAAGGCCCGCCGCGACGGCGAGCAGCACCAGAAAGAGCGCCTCGAGCGCGAAGCGAAGACCGAGCCGGCCCGGGAGCACGACCCGAGCCTAGCTGGCTTCGTCGTCTTCGCTCTGGGGAGCCGGCGGGGACGGGCCGGGCGAGACCGGCGGCTGCTCGGGTACAGCTTCGGGCGCTGCCTCCGCCTCCGGCCCCGGCGATTCCTCGACGGGCCCCGACTCGCGCAGCTGCGCCGACGCCGGCCCGGGCCCCGCGGGTCCGCGGCTCGCCTCGGCGGCGGCCTGCGCTGCGCTCACGATCGACTGCGCCACGCGGCCGACCGCCTCGTCGCCGAGGCCTGCTGCGCCGAGCAGCTGCTCCGCGCCTTCCTGCGCGCGGTGGATGATCGCGCCGGCCTGCCCGCGCGCCCACTCGAGCGTCTGCTCGACCTCGGCGCGGGTCGCGTTCGTGAGCTCGGTCGCCTGGTGCCGCGCCTGCTCGAGCAGTCGTGCCGCCCGCGACTCGGCCTCGGAGAGCTCCTGCGCCGCCTGCTGCTGAGCCTCCTGCAACGTCTGGCGGGACTCGGCCTTCGCCGCGTTCAGCATCTCGGCGCGCTGGCGCTCGCTCTCCTGCCGGTAGCGGTCGACCTCGGACGAGCGGTCGTGCAGGTCGCGCTGGCGCCGTGCGACCTCCTCCTCCGTGCGGCGCAGCTGCGCGGCCGATGCCGTCTGGGCGTCGCGCTCGATCGTGTCGGCCATCTCGGCGGCGGCGCGGATCATGTGCAGCGCGTCCATGCGGACGGCGTGACCGGTCGGCTCGGCGCTGCCCGACCCCGCGGCCTGCAGGACGCGAAGCTGAACCTGGAGCTGCGTCGTGTGGCGCCGGAACGCCTCGAAGGCCTCGCGCACCTTCTCGCGGTCGTACCCGTCGGCCGCGCTCGGCAGATCCTCGATCCGCGGCAGGGACGTCAGCGAGGCGGCCTGTGCCCGCTCTTGCCCTTCGGATGCCATCTCGCTACATCGCCTCCTGCTCGACCTCGGCCTGCGAACCAGTATGACGGCTGGCTCGGCCCACCGTCATTCGGGTTGCGGCAGGACCTCAATTCCGAGCTCGCGCAGGATCTCCTGCGGCAGCGGCGTCGGCGCGCCCGTCATCGGGTCGACGCCCGCCTGGTTCTTCGGGAAGGCGACGGTGTCGCGGATGAACGGCTCGTCGAGGAGCGCCATCGAGAGCCGGTCGATGCCTGACGCGATCCCGCCGTGCGGCGGCGCGCCCATCGCGAGCGCGTCGAGCAGGAAGCCGAACTTCTCGCGCTGCTGCTCCGGCGTGATCTCGAGCTTGTCGAACACCTTGCGCTGCAGCTCGGGCTCGTGGATCCGGAACGACCCGCCCGCGATCTCGATGCCGTTGACGACGAGGTCGTACGCGACTGCACGCGCCGCGCCCGGCTCCGAGTCGATCAGCGCGGCCGTCTCCTCGGTCGGCCTGGTGAACGGGTGGTGCACCGCCGTCCAGCGCTGCTCCTCCTCGTCCCACTCGAGCAGCGGAAAGTCGGTCACCCAGAGGAACCGCCAGGCCTCGCGGTCGATCAGGCCGAGCTCCCGGCCGAGGTGCAGCCTCAGCGCGCCGAGGACGCGGGCGACCATCTCCGGGCGGTCGGCTCCGAAGAGCACCGTCGTCGCCGGCTCTGACCGGAACGCTTCGAGCTCCCCCTCGGAGAGGAACTTCGCGATCGGGGAGCGGACTTCGCCCTCTTCGTCGTACACGAGGTACGCGAGCCCCTTCGCGCCCCACTCCTTCGCGAGGCCTTCGAGCCGGTCGAGCTCCGCGCGCGAGACCTCCTGCGGCACGCGCAGGAAGCGCACGGCCGGCGCGTTCGCGAACACCCCGAACTCCGAGCCGCGCGTGATCTCCGTCGCGTCGTGGATCTCGAGCCCGAAGCGCAGGTCGGGCTTGTCGGAGCCGTAGCGGAGCTGCGCCTCGTCCCACGTCATCCGCTGGAAGGGGAGCTCGACCTCGGCGCCGATGCACTCGCGCCACGCCCGCTGCATCGTCCGCTCCATCAGCGCGAACAGCTCCTCGCGGTCCGGGAAGGCCATTTCCACGTCGAGCTGGGTCAGCTCCTGGAGCCGGTCGGCCCGCAGATCCTCGTCCCTGAAGCAGCGGGCGATCTGGTAGTAGCGCTCGAAGCCCGAGATGACGAGCAGCTGCTTGTAGGTCTGCGGCGACTGCGGGAGCGCGAAGAACTTGCCGGGCTGGAGCCGCGTCGGGACGACGAAGTCGCGCGCGCCCTCCGGCGTCTGCTTGGCCATGATCGGGGTCTCGATGTCGACGAACCCTGCGGCCTCCATCTCCGCGCGGATGATCGAGACCAGCTGCGCGCGGGTGCGGATGTTCCGCTGCATCTTGTCTCGGCGCAGGTCGAGCCAGCGGTAGCGGATGCGCAGCG
>DASSQG010000187.1:0-10189 GCA_035702625.1 Gaiellaceae bacterium
AGCGTGTTCTCGGCGAACCCCTCGAGCGCCTCGGTCACGCGCCCCTGCTGGTCGGCGAGCGCCCGCGCCAGCTCCTCGGCGCCGAGCGAGCGGCCGTTCGCGAGGCACGTGCCGTTCCGAAAGACGCTCGCGCCGCGCACCGTCACGTCCTCGCCGTCGCTCAGCTCCTGGAAGAGCGGCGCCCCGGGTGCGTCGATCAGCCGCACGCCGCCGCGCACGAGCAGCAGCGGGCCGGGGTTCGGAAACCGCCCGGTCTGCGACGGCGCGACGTTGACGACCACCCGCACGCCCGACTCGAGCAGTTCCTCGGCCGAGACGCGGTCGATGTCCCGGTGGTCGATGATCGCGACGTCGCCGGGCCCGAGCCGCTGGACGAGGTTCTTGGTGCGCCGCCCCAGTCGCGCGCGGCCGGTGAACTCGACGAAGCTCATCGCTCCTGCTGGACGGTCGAGAGGAACTGCTCGCCGCCGAGCATCCGCCGGAGCTCCTCGCGGCGTTCGTCGTCCGCGAGCGGCTGGATCGACGTGTGCGTGGGGTCGCCCGCGACCTTCTCGACGCGGAAATGTCCGTCGGCCAGCGACGCGATCTGCGGCAGGTGCGTGATCGTCACGACCTGGGCGCGCTCGGCGAGCCTGCGGAGCGTCGCGCCGACCGCATGCGCAGTCTCGCCGCCGATCCCGGCGTCGATCTCGTCGAAGACCATCGTCTCGCCGCCGGCGACGGCCGTGATCGCGAGCGCGATCCTCGAGAGCTCGCCGCCGGACGCGGTCTCGGAGACCGGCGCGAACGGCAGGCCCGCGTTCGGCCGTACGAGGAAGGCGACCTCGTCGATGCCCGTCGCGCTCGGCTCCCGCTCGCGCAGCTCGACGCGGAACTCGCCTGCGCCGAGGCCGACGCCCTGCAGCTCCTCGGCGACGGCCGCCGCGAACGGCCCGGCCGCATCCTGACGAGCGGCGTACAGTTCCTCCGCGAGCCCCGCGACGGCGGCTTCCGCGTCTGCCAGCGCCTGCGCCGCGGCCGCGACCGGGTCGGTACCGGCGTCGAGCGCGCCGAGCTCGTCCCGCGCCTCGGCCGCCCGCGCGAGCAGCTCGTCGTACGACTCGCAGCGAAAGCGGCGCTTCGCGTCCGCGATCCCGTCCAGCTCGGACTCGACCTGCTCGAGCCGGTTCGGCTCTGCCTCGAGCGACGCGAGGAACCCGCGCAGCTCGGAGGCGGTCTCGCGGAGGCGCAGTTCGACGTCGCGGAGCTCGTTCCCGGCACGCTCGAGCTCCGGCGCGAGCCGCTCGAGCGGCGCGACCGCCCGCTCGGCGAGCGCCACGAGGCCCGCGGCGCCCTCGGCGTCCTCGGGGGCCAGCGCCTCGCCGGCCGCGGCGACGCCGTCGGCGAGGTCGCTGACGTGACGCAGCCGCTCGCGCTCCGCGCGCAACCGCTGCTCGGTGTCCGCCTCGAAGCTCTCCGTGTCCTCGACGAGCGCACGCAGCTCGGCCAGCCGTGCCTCGGCGGCGGCGGCGTTCTGGGTCAGCTCGGCGTGGCGCTTGCGCGCTGCACCGAGCTCGCGCCAGGCCTGTCGCAGCTCGCGCCGCCGGCGCGCCTGCTCCTCGCCGACGAACGCGTCGAGCACGTCCAGCTGGTACGACGCCCGTGCGAGCCGGCGCTGCTCGAACTGGCCCGACATCGCGACGAGCCGCTCCGCCGCGGCCGCGACATCCTCGCGTGCGGCGCTGCGGCCCCACGCGTACGCGCGCGTCCGGCCGTCCGGGAATACGCGCCGCGCGAGCACAAGGCCGTCCTCTCCCTCAGGCTGCAGCTCGGCGAGTGCGGCGACCTCCTCGTCGTCGAAGAAGCCGGCCGGCGGGTCGAGCTCGGCCTCGACGTACGCCTCGTCCCCGTCGGCTCCGACGAGCCCGGCGTCGCCGCGCGCCCCGAGCAGCAGGCCGATCGCCTGCGCCAGGATCGTCTTGCCGGCGCCGGTCTCGCCGGTGATCGCGTTCAGCCCGGGCTCGAAGGCCAGCTCGGCCTCGCGGATCAGGACGAGGTTCTCGATGCGAAGGCGCCGAAGCATGGCTGGATGCTACGTCGGTCGTCCGCGCGCGGCGACAGTCCAAATCGGCCGCGGCGGCGGACTCTTGTTCACACGCGCCCGCCCCTGGGTGGGAGGGGGTTAGGGACGGTACCCGCCGGCACCGCACAGAGGTGTGCCGAAACAGCGCCGATTGTGTGACGGCTGGCTACTCGGCCGAGAACGTGCGCCGGTAGCGGCTGAAGAAGGTCGCCTCCGGGAACGTCGCGAGGAGGCTGCGCTGCTCCGACAGCTCGGCCTCGACCTCGTCGCCGGGGGCGAGCTCGTGGACGCGCATGCCGTCGACGAGGACGGTCGCCCCGACGTCCGCGGTGCGGTTCGTCACCGTCAGCTTGCGGCCGCGCGGCACGACCAGCGGGCGCGCGTGGAGCGAGTGCGGCGCGACGAACGTGATCGCCATCGCGTCGAGGCCCCACACGAGCACCGGTCCGCCGTTGGAGAGGTTGTACGCCGTCGAGCCGGACGGCGACGAGCAGATCAATCCGTCGCACGGCAGCGAGCCGAGGTCCTCGCCGCCGATCGCCCACCCGAGCTCGATCATCCGGCCGATCGTCGAGCTCGCGACGACCATGTCGTTCACGGCCGGCCAGCGCTCGGCGCCAGCAGCCGCCTCGAGCGCCGGCAGCTCGACGATCTGGAGGTCGCCGTCGAAGGCGCGCTCCAGCCCGGGCTCGAGCGAATCCGCCTCGATCGTCGCCAGGAAGCCGACGCGGCCGAAGTTGACGCCCAGCACCGGCACGCCCGTGCCGAGGAACCGCCGCAGGGCGCGCAGCATCGTGCCGTCGCCGCCGAGCACCACCACCAGGTCGGCGTCCTCGACCGCGCCGACCTCGCCGTCGCCGTGCTTGGCGACCTCGTCCTCCGGGAGCAGGAGCTCCATCCCGCGCGCCCGCGTGAGCGCGCGCAGCCGCTCGACCGCCCCGCCGATCGCGTCGGCGCGGCCGTGCGTGATCAGGGCGATCCGCTTCACCTCAGGCCGTCGCGTCGTCGATCCAGTGCTCGAGCTCATCCGGAATCTCCGGCCGCTCGTTCTGCACCAGGTGCAGGAAGAACTCGCGGTTCCCCTTCGGGCCGGGCAGGCCGGAGTCTACGACCCCGACGGGCTGCGCCCCCCACGCCGGCGCCTCGCGCGCGACCTCGGCCAGCACGCGCCGCCAGACCTCGCGGTCGCGAACGACGCCGCGCCTCGCCTCTCCGCGCACCGCTTCGAACTGCGGCTTCACCAGCACGACCGCTTCCCAGCCCGGAACCGCCAACTTCAGCGCCGGGGGCAGCGCCTTGCGCACGCTCACGAACGAGACGTCGCAGACGACCAGTTGCGGCGCGAACGGGAGCTCCCGGACCTCGCGGACGTTCACGCGCTCGAGCACCGTCACGCGAGGGTCCTCCCGGATACGTGGGTGCAGCTGGCCGTAGCCGACGTCGAGCGCGATCACCCGGGCAGCGCCGAGCTGGAGCAGGACATCGGTGAAGCCGCCCGTCGAGGCGCCGACGTCGAGGCAGTCGCGGCCGGCGGGATCGACCTGAAAGGCGTCGAGCGCGTGCGCGAGCTTCTCGCCTCCGCGCGAGACGAACCGTGGCGGCTCGGTGACGGCCACCTCCGCGTCTTCGTCGACCTGCTGCCCGGCCTTCGAGTAGCCCGGCACGCGGCCGGCGAGGACGAGCGCCTGCGCCTGCGCCCGACTCTCGGCGAGCCCACGCTCGACGAGCAGGACGTCGAGCCGCTTCTTCACCGTCACTTGAGCGGATCGTCGGCGACGGACAGCACGGCGTCCCAGGCGAGCTCCGAGGCGACCACGCCGAGCGCCGTCGTGTCGAGCAGCGGGTCGCTCTCGACGGCGCCCGTCGAGACGGCGAACAGGACGTCGCCGTCCTCGAGCGCGTGGAAGGGCTGGATCGCCCGGGCCATGGACGCGTGCACCTGCCGGCCGAGCGTGCGCAGCTGCCGCCCGTCGAGGCGCAGGTTCGTCGCGACGACGGTGAGCGTGGTGTTCCCGGGCGGCGGGCGGACCGCAGTGCCGCCGGCGAGCCGCTCCTCGACCCCGGGGACGAGCTGCCGTCGCAGCCCGCTCGATGCGTCGTAGTGGCCGCGGACGACGCTCCCGTCCCGGTCGACGATCGCGCCGATCGCGTTGACGACCGTGAAGACCGCCACCTTCGTCTCGCCCACCTGCCGGAACGCGCCGCCCTGCCCGGCCGGCTCGCCCTCCTCGTAGGCGAAGACCTTTCCCGCGGTCGCCGACCGCCCGGCGCCGCGGCGCCCGAGCGGGAAGACGCCGGGCCGAGCGGCGCGCACGGCCGCGCGCCCGAGCTCCTTGTCCGGGTACACCGCGTTGTCGCGCCTCCCCCAGTCGAAGATGATCGCGCCGGCCACGAGCGGGATCTCGAGCCAGCCGGTGCGGTACTCGCGTTGCGCGAAGAGCTCTGCGGCAACGCCTGCGGTCGCCTCGAGCCCGTACGCCGAGCCGCCCGCGAGGCAGATCGCGTGGACGAGGTCGTAGCCGGAGCCGGTGACCCCGGGCGAGCCGCCGCGGACGTCGATCGACGCCGCCGCCCCGGCCGGGAACGAGAACACCGTGCAGCCGGTCGGCCCTTCGTCGTACTCGGCAACCCCGATCTCGAGTCCTGGAAGATCGAAACGGAGCTCAGGGCCGTCGAACGAGGTCCGCGGTTCGAGCTCGGCCGTGTCGTTGCTGAGCCGCGCCACTACGACGTGCGCGCTGCGAGGCCGGCGACGATCTCCGACAGCACGGACGTGTCCGCGGGAATCTCGTCCAGCTGCGCCTGCGCCCGCTCGGCCGCCTCGTCGGCCAGGACCCGAGCCCCGTCGGCACCGCGCTCGAGCACGTAGCCGTCCTCGTCGAGGATGTCGTCCACGACCTGGAAGAGCAGCCCGAGCTCGTCGCCGAACGCACGCCACGGCGGCTGCTCCCGCGCCGGCACCTCCGCGGCCCAGAGGCCGAGGCCGACCGAGGCCGCGAACAGGCAGCCGGTCTTGAGCCGGTGGAGCGACGCGAGATCCGGCGCGGTCGCGGTGATGTCGAGGTACTGGCCGCCGATCATCCCGAGCGTCGCCTGGGCGAGCTCGCGCGCAACCGCTGGGGTCGGGTACGAGAGCGCGAGCCGGAACGCCTCGGCCAGCAGCGCGTCGCCGGCGAGGATCCCGACCGCCTCGCCGTACTGCTTCCAGGTCGACGGGTGGCCGCGCCGCTCCTCGTCGTCGTCGAGCGCCGGCAGGTCGTCGTGGACGAGCGAGAACGTGTGCACGAGCTCGATCGCGGCCGCCGCAGGAAGCGCGGTCTCGGCGTCGCCGGCCCCGGCCTCGGCGGTCGCGAGGCAGATCACGGGCCGCACGCGCTTGCCGCCGACCTCGATCGAGTAGCGCACCGACTCGGCCTGGCCGCCGAGCTCCGGCGTCAGCGCCAACTCGCCGAGGTACGACTCGACGAGTGCGAATAGCTCGTCCGGCGTGCTCACGACTCCGCCGCCCGCTTCGCCTGCTGGAGCTGGACCTCGACCTCCTTCGCGATCTCCGCGAGCTGCGTCAGGATCTCGATCGCCTCGTCCGGGTCCTTCGTCCCCTCGAGCTGCTCGCGCGTCCGCTCGAGCCGGTCGAGCAGCTCCTCCGCATTCCGCAACCGTTCCTCGGCCGACTCGCTCACGCAGCCTCCTTCACGATGCGTCCGAGTATGCCGTTGACGAGCCTGCCGGCGTCCTCGGAGGAGTATCGCTTCGCCAGCGAGACCGCTTCGTCGATCGCCACCTCCGGCGGAACGTCGCCGCGGTCGAGCTCGAGGATCGCCATGCGCAGGATGTTGCGCTCGAGCGCCCCCAGGCGGTCGGCCGTCCACTCGTCGGCCGCGGCGGTGATCCGCTCGTCGAGCTGCTGGTGCTCGTCGACCACGGCCTCGGCGAGCTCCCGCGAGAAGGGATCGATCTCGCCGTCGTAGAGCGACGCCAGCGGCTGCCCGGTCACGTCCCACTGGTAGAGGAGGACGAGCGCCGTGCGGCGTGCCGCGCGGCGGCCGGCCACTACACGACCTCCTCGAGCACGACGTCAACCCGCTCGACCTCGAGCCCCGAGACCTGGCCGAGCGCGTCGGCCACGCGCTCCTGAACGGTCCGCGCGAGCTCCGGCAGCGGGACGCCGTAGCGCGCTCCGAGCTCGAGCTCGACCGACATCCGGCCCTCGTCGTGACGGATCTCGATCGAGCGCTTCGGGCGGCGCACGCGCGCGCCTTCGACGCTGCGAGCGGCGCGCGCGACGAGCTCTGTCAGCGCGCCCGCGGTCACCGTCACGGTTCCCTCCGAGCCGCGGAACACGAGCGGGTCGGTCACGAGCCGACGATCGCCGGCAGGCGGTCGGCCGCCTCGGAGAGAAACGCGGTCGAGTAGCGGCCGCTCGCGAACTCCTCGCTGCGCAGGATGTCGATCGCGAGCTCGCGAGTCGTCGGCACGCCCTCGAGCACGAGCTCGCCGAGCGCGCGGAGCATCCGGTCGATCGACTGCTCCCGCGTCTCGTCCCACGTGACCAGCTTGCCGAGCAGCGAGTCGTAGTGCGGCGGGACGAGGTAGCCGTCCTCGACGTGCGTGTCGAGCCGCACGCCCGGCCCGAGCGGCGGTCGCAGCCGCGAGACGCGCCCCGGCGCGGGCGCGAAGTCGTTGCGCGGATCCTCGGCGTTGAGCCGCACCTCGATCGCGTGACCGCGGCGCTCCGCGCGGCCGGTGTGCACCAGCGGCTCGCCAGCCGCCACGCGCAGCTGCTCGCGGACGATGTCGATGCCGGTGACGAGCTCCGTGACCGGGTGCTCGACCTGCAGGCGTGCGTTCAGCTCGATGAAGTAGAAGCTCCGGTCGCTCCCGAGCAGGAACTCGAACGTGCCGGCGTTGCGGTAGCCGATCGCCCCGCAGGCCCGCTCGGCGGCCGCCTCCATCTCCTCGCGCGTCGCCGCATCGAGCGCGGACGAGGGCGACTCCTCGACGAGCTTCTGGTGGCGCCGCTGGATCGAGCACTCGCGCTCGCCGAGCGTCAGCACGCCGCCGTGCCCGTCGCACAGCACCTGGATCTCGACGTGCCGTGCCGGCGAGACGGCCTTCTCGAGGTAGAGGCTCCCGTCGCCGAACGCGGCCTCGGCCTCCAAGGCGGCCATGCCGTACGCAGAGTCGAGCTCGTCGGGGTGGTTCACGAGCCGCATGCCCTTGCCGCCCCCGCCGGCGGAGGCCTTCAGGAGGACGGGGTAGCCGACGTCGTCGGCCGCCGCCCGGGCCTCCTCGACCGTCGTCGCGTCCTCGGTCCCCGGGACGAGCGGCACGCCGGCGGCGCGCATCTCGCGCTTCGCCTCGACCTTGTCGCCCATCCGCGCCATCACGTCGGCGGTCGGGCCGATGAACGTCAGGTCGTTGTCCTCGCACGCCTCGACGAAGGCTGGATTCTCGGACAGGAAGCCGTAGCCCGGGTGCACCGCCTCGCAGCCGGTGGTCGTCGCGGCCGCGATCAGCGACGGGATCTTGAGGTAGCTCTCCGATGCCGGCGGCGGCCCGATGCGGACGGCACGGTCGGCCAGCCGGACGTGGAGCGCGTCCTCGTCGGCGGTCGAGTAGACAGCGACGGCCTCGACGTCGTTCTCGTGCAGTGCGCGAATCACGCGCACGGCGATCTCGCCCCGGTTGGCTACCAGGACCCGTTTGAACATCAGACCGCGTCGAGCGGCGGCGGCCCGACGGGCTCGAGCTCGAACAGGAGCTGCCCGAACTCGACCGGCTCGGCGTTGCCGACGTGAATCGCGCGCACGATTCCGGCGCTGTCCGCCTTGATCTCGTTCATCAGCTTCATCGCCTCGAGGATGCAGAGGGTCTGGCCCGGAGCGACGGTGTCGCCCTCCTCGACGAAGGCCGGCGCTCCCGGCTGCGGCGCCCGGTAGAAGACGCCGACCATCGGCGCCTCGATCCGCGTGAAGCCGTCGAGCCGCGGCTGCGGCGGCGGCGAGAGGTCGGGCTCGTCGCCGCCCGCGGCGAACGGCGCGAGCTGCGCCTCGAACGGCTCCGGCGTCCGCCGTACGGACACGCGCATGCCGTCCTCCTCGATCGTCACCTCGCCCACGCCCGACTCCTGCACGATCCGCACGAGCTCGCGGATGCGCTCCGCCCGGGCCTGGTCGACCCCGCTCGCGCTCAGGCTCTCGTCGCCGCTGGCCCGACCGCGGATCGCCTGCAGCAGGGGCTCGGCCTCGTCGCCGAAGAGCCCCAGGAGCAGCAGCTCCTCCTCGCTCGCGGCCAGCCCCTCCGCCTCCTCGCGAAGCTCGCTCAGCTCGACGGGCGCCTCTTCCGCAGGCGCGCCGCCCGAGAGCGCGACCGCCCGCTTGACCGTCGCGTCGATCGGGCCGGGCGGGCTGCCGTAGCGGCCCTCGATCAGCGCGCGCAGCTCGTCGACGACCGTCCCGTACCGGCTCGCCGACAGCACGTGCAGGAGCGCCTGGGAGCCGACGATCTGCCCGATCGGCGCCGCGATCGGCGGCCAGCCGACCTCCTCGCGGATCTTCGTGAGCTCGTCGAGCACCTCGTCGAGCCGGTCGCCGGCGCGGAGCGCCCGCAGATGTGCGTCGAGCGACGCGACGAGGCCCGGCGGAACCTTGTGCTCGGCGGCGCGCACGGCGATCCGCGGCGCGAGCGGCGTGACCGGCTCGTCGCCGATGTGCTCGTCGACGAGCTCCGACGCCTCCCAGAGCCGCGGAACGTCGACGCCGGTGTCCATCCCGAGCCCCGCCAGCGCCGTCGCAAGCGCCTCGCCCGAGATGCGGTGGACGGTCAGTGCGACCGGGTAGACCGCGCAGGCGATCAGGTCGGCGCCGGCGCGCGAGGCCTCGAGCCCGGCGGCGAGCGCGTTGCCGCCCGCGCCCTGGCAATAGAGGCCGACCGGCAGGCCGCTCGCGTCGTGGAGCGTCGAGACGAGCTCCTGCGCCCGCTGCGGCTGCAGCCCGCTCGACGGGTCGTGCAGCAGCACGCGCGAGGCGCCGAGCTCGGGCAGCTTCTTCGCCTGCTCGACGAGCGCTTCCGTCTCGTTCGTGTACCCCGAGCCGAAGACGAGGCCGGCGTCGAACTCCTTGCCCGCGGCGGTGATCGCCTGGCCCGCCTCGCGCAGGTTCTCGACGTCGTTCAGCGGGTCGTGCAGCCGGAAGACCTCGATTCCGCTCTCGGCCGCGGACGCGACGAAGCGGCTGACGAACTCGGCGCCGACCGGTCGCGAGCCGACGAGGAACCGGCCGCGCAGCGCCATTGCGAGCGGCGTCTTCGTGCGCTCGTTGAGGGCGCGGATGCGCTCCCACGGGCTCTCGACGCCGCGGCGCACCGACGTGTCGAAGACGCCGCCTCCCGACACCTCGAGGTAGGCGAAGCCGGCGCCGTCGAGGATCTCCGCGAGGCGGAGCAGCTCTGCCGTCGGGATCACGCCGGCCAGCGGCTCCTGGCTCAGCAGCCGGATCGTCGTGTCGACCAGGGCGGGCACGCGGGGAGCCTAGCGCCGACCAGGTCGCGACCGGCAGCGAGGAGCACGACTGCTACGGCAGCCGGCGCCGGCCTCGCCGCTCAGGCGCGCGGCGGCGGCGCGGCCCAGCGGCCGAACCACTCGACCCACGCTTCCTGCTCGGGCGTCTCGACCGCCTGCGGCCGGTACTCGGCGCGCACCCACTCGACGGCCTCGCCCGGCGCGACCCCGGCGAGGATCGCCATGCAGGCCAGCACCGTCCCCGTCCGGCCGCTGCCGCCGAGACAGCCGACCTCGACGAGCTCCCCGCGTTGTGCCCGCGCGAAGGCGCCGGCGATCTGCCCGGCCGCCCCTTCCGAATCCTCGGGCACGCCGAAGTCGGGCCAAGCGACGAGCTCCGCGGGCCACGTCGGCGCCCAGTGCTCGTCGAGGTAGAGGCCGAACGCTCGCTCCGGGTCGTCCTCCCGCCGGTCGGCGAGCCCGACCGCGCGCACCCGGGAGCCGTCGGGAAAGGTGACGATCGCCACCGCGCGAGCCTAGTGCGCCGGCTAGAGGGCCGGCGGCCCGAGCTCGATGCGCCGCAGCACCGCCGTCTGCCGGTACAGATCCTCGCCGCCGGGAAGCTGCCG
>DASSQG010000188.1:0-2037 GCA_035702625.1 Gaiellaceae bacterium
CTCGGGCGGCGCCGGCGTCGGCCCGGGCGTCATCAGGTAGCGCTTCTCGGCCACGACCCGAGGGTAGCGCCAGCGGCGGGTGAGGGCCTACGGCAACGCGCTGCGCGGGTCGACCGCGGCGCCGCGCACGCGCACCTCGAAGTGGAGGTGCGGCCCGGTGGCATCGCCGGTCGCCCCGACGGCGCCGAGGACCGTGCCTGCCGAGACGCGCTGTCCGACGACGGCCGCGATCTTCGAGAGGTGGGCGTACATCGTGCGAACGCCGTCGACGTGAGCGACGACCACGAGGTTCCCCCAGCCGCCCGCGAGCCAGCCGGCCCAGGTGACGCGGCCGGCCGCAGCCGCGCCGACGTCCGTGCCGAGCGGCGCCAGCAGGTCGAGCCCCGCGTGGAAGCGGTTCCCCCGCGCGCCGAAGCCGTCGCCTGCCGGCGCCTGCACGGGCCAGGCGAGCTCGATCGGACAGGTCGCCGGCGGCCGCCGTAGCGCGGCGAGCGTCGTCTGACCGGCGACCCCGTCCGGCGTCAGGCCGGCCCAGCGCTGGAACCGCATCACGGCGCGCTGCGTGTGCGCGCCGAACCGGCCGTCGAACCGATGCGAAGGAAAGCCGTGCCAGGCGAGCACGAACTGGAGCGCCGCGACGTCCCACCCATCCGTGCCGCGCGCGAGGGGGCGGCTGCCGAGCAGGTGGCGGCCGTAGCGACCAAGCGCTCGCCGGGTCGCCGGGCCAGGAACGCCGTCGGCCCTGAGCCCGGCGCGCCGCTGGAAGCGCGTGACCGCACGCGTCGTCGCCGGGCCGTCGACGCCGTCGACGCTGCCGGCGTAGAGCCCTCGGGCGTGGAGCGCGACCTGGAGCGCCGCGACACCGGCGTTCCGCGCAGCTGCAGCCGCCTGCGTCGACGCGAGGGCGGCGAGGACGATCGCGAGTGCGACGAGCCCATATCGGCGGAAACGCATACGGCCCCTGCTCTCGGACTATACGAACCCGAGTTTGCGAGGCTACCGACGGACGGCTGAGTTCGCCATCCCCGGAAGTCCAGGGTTGTCCCACTCGACCGCGCCGCGAAAAGTCACACGGTCGGCACGAACACGTCATTCATCCGCGCGGATCTCGCCGCTACCGTTGGGCACTCCCCTGGGTGGGAGGGGGTTTGGGATGGGTTCAGCCCGGAAGGGAGTGCTCAGGCGCGGAGCTTCTCGCGCAGGCGCTCGTTCACGACCTTGGCGTTCGCCTTGCCGCCGGTCTCCTTCATCACCTGGCCGACGAAGAAGCCGAGCAGGCCCTCCTTGCCGCCGCGGTACGCCTCGACCTGCTGCTCGTTCGCGGCGAGGATCCGGTCGATCACCGGGTCGAGCTCGCCGACGTCCGCGATCGCTGCCTCCGCGAGGTAGGTCTCGGCCGCGAAGCCGGGGGACGCGCTCGCCGCCAGCGCCTCTGCGAACGCCGCGCGCGGGATCTCCGAGCGCCGCTCGATCACCTTGCCCAGCTCCTCCGCGTGCACCGCCGAGGGGTCGAGCCCGAGCGCCGCGAGCTCGTTCATGACCACGTTCGCGACCGCCGGCCGCTCTCCGGGAATCCGCGAGTAGAGCTCGTCGCGCCCGCTGGTGACGAGGCCTTCGGCGAGCGCGAACCCGACCTCGGTCTCGAGCCGGCGGATCCGGGCGAACGGCAGCTCGGGCAGGCCGCCGCGCAGCGACTCGACGAGCTCGCGCGACGGCTCCAGCGGCACGAGGTCCGGCTCCGGGAAGTAGCGGTAGTCCTGCGCCTCCTCCTTCGAGCGAAGCGGCGGCGCCGACTCGTTGCCCGGGTCGAAGTGCAGCGTCTCCTGCTCGACCACGCCGCCGGACTCCCAGAGCTCGACCTGCCGCCGCACCTCGCGCTCGATCCCCTTCGCGGCGAAGCTGAACGAGTTCATGTTCTTCAGCTCGGTGCGCGTGCGCAGCTCGTCGGAGCCCTCCGGGCGCACCGACACGTTCACGTCGAAGCGCAGCGACCCCTTCTCCATCTCGGCGTCGCTGATCCCGAGCTCGACGACCGTC